>JAYPXQ010000032.1:0-21590 GCA_038135595.1 Halieaceae bacterium | reverse complement strand
CAAAGCCGCCAGTTGCTCTACTTTAAAATCCACCCTGACCAGCTGCTCGGACAACACCTGGTTGGCTTGGCTCAGACGTGCACGCCGGCCATCCAACTCGATCACAACGACCTGAATAAACACCCATCCCAGCAAAGCGCCGCAGAGCACCAGCAGCGCAATCTGGTCGCGGCGGGATTGGGTTGCAAACCACCGAACCATTAACGAGCCTCCACCCTAAGTCGGGCGACTACACCCTCTTTTCTCGCATTGGAGTTTTCCAATTCAGCGCTAAAGGCGCGTGCTTCAAGCGCCACCCTCACACGCTCAACCGCTTGAAAGCTGGGCGCAGAAAAATTGACTCGCATCTCTTTGCCACCGGTGTAATTAACCGAGGTTAGCTCAATCTCACCGACCTCGGTCATGGCTGAGAGTAGCTCAATAAGTACCGGCGTAAACGCTGATTGCGCTCCAGCTGCACCCAACTCAGCGAGTTGACGATTAAGCTGTTTTTCGACGTCGACCACGGCGCCCTTTGGATTCACGCGTCGATAACTCTGTTGTATCGCTTCCCGCAGCCGGAGGTCTTCTTTTTTCAAACTGACGTAATCGACAACCGATACGCCGGTTTTCAGCACGACTGCCACTGCCAGTGCAATCAGCACCGATTGCCAGAGCCTCCACCAACGCGCAAAGGGAAGTCGGGGAGCGAAATCACCCTGCCGCAGGTCGGGCCCTGGCTTTTCAGTATTGGCCAATAGCAGGGCCTCAGATAATCCGCCCTGCCGCATCTGCAATCCGCTGTGAAGCGACTCCGGGATGCTGGCCTTTACCGCAGTTTCATCGCCGCCATAAGCCACAATAGACACGTGCGCCAAGGGCAAGCTATCGAGCAAGACAGGCAGCAAACTTCGCTCGATCCGCGTGCCGCTGGCCTCGCCCCATCGCACCAGCACATGGTCAGCCTCAAAAACCAAGGTGCAGTACCCGGCTGACCAGGGTAAACACAGTGCCTCGGAAACCCAGGGCATTTCCTTTAGCGCCTCGGGCAATGTGGACATCCACTGATCCATCTTTTGACGCCGCACAACGGCAACCGCTTGAAGATCATTGTCCAGTGGCGCGTTGGCAAAATGGAGCTCAGCCACATCCTCAAGAAGGGCTTCCTCCAACATAAAGGGAAGTGCCTTTTGTAAATGCTTCACCTCCTCGGGCGCCACCGATAGGGGTAATGTCCTGACACTGTCCGCGGGTAGTGCGAGGCAGGTATTCTCGGGGATATTGTCGGCCTCGCTGACCAACCGCTCGGGTTGATTACCCGGTCGCAGGAGGTAAGCGAAGTCCTCATTCCACCTGATGAGATTAAAGTTGCTCGGAGTCATGAGCGAAAAGCTCGCACGCGGTGCACGCCTCGATCGGCCGGTGAGCGCCGCATCATAGCTCGCCCTCGGATCGAAAAACAGCGGAGACGGGGCCTGCTGCTGTGCGATGCAGGACAGAAAAAAGATGTCGCTCCCGCGAGACCAACTCAACACTGGCATCCAATAAAAACCAGCGACTGCGCACACCGAGAAGCGTTTGCAACTGAGTTACCGCTTGCCCCTCGAAGCTCGGATCCGACAGCAAGTCCTCGACACTTGTTATTTCGCCCTCCGCACGCATGGCAAGTAGCCTCTCGACCTCGTTAACCGGCATGGGTTCCCATTTATCATCGGCGTTGAGACTCCTCAGAACAGGCAGCGGCGCAGTGAGGATATTGATCTTGGCGCCCGTTTCCGGCCAAACCGTGATCCATGGTCTCAGCGCCTCATACAGGCCACTCGTCATACCCCTCACTGCCCTCAATTCGCTGACACTCGCCAACGGCTGGTTTGCCGGCAAGTAAGGGAAGTCCGCATACCGATAGTCCTCTGCTTCGGCGCCATTCTTGCGTTTATCAGAGTCTCTATCGATGAAGTCACTGATCGCTTCAGTCAAAGCCATCGCCTCCTCGAGAGACAATGCTTCCTCGCCGAGCGTCTGCAATAGCCGAATCAATACTTTTTGACCGGGACCCCAACGTTCCGACACGGTCTGAGTCCCATTTTGAGCCGTTGGGGTAGCGCCCTCCTCCGCCTCATTTTCCCCCTTGTCTGGGTCATCCTCACCCGCAGCGTCGCCATTCCCCCCGGCCGAGGCCGCATCAAGCAACAAGTTCAAGTTGAATCGCCCTTGTAAATCCTCAATCTGACCTCGCATCTCCCCTCCTGCATCCAACGGATAGGGAGTAGCGGGCTGTGCCCATAATTCGCCCAAATGATCGGTCGGCGCGTCTACCAAGGCGTCTTCTCGATTGTCAGCCTGCAGCGCCAACTGCGCCAACCCTTCAGCCCCCAGAAGATAGGCCCACGCCTGCTCTGCAAACAGCTGCTGTGTCCCTCGCTGCAAGGTCAGAGAAAAGTCGCGCTGAAGCCCGACCAATAGCGCGGCTACCAAGGCAAAAACCAACATGGCGACAATCAATGCCGCCCCGCGTTGCGGGCCCGGGAGATCAGATCGCTGGCAGGACATATAAACGGGTAACCTCACCCAGACCCGACACTTCCATCGTCACCTCTACCGCAGCAGGCGGGGGGAGCCCCTGATCAGGCTGAGAGAGATCGGCCACCCAGCTGTCTTCCCAATTCCTGCGATCAGTCACGTCATCACGATTGATCTCCAATGCCGTCACGGTGGGCAAAAATCGCACCTCAAACCGCTCGACCCCGTCGAGCACGGCGGTTTCTATGCGCTCGGTGCCGGGTGTGATATCCAATACCGGAAAATAACCACGCCACAAGGTTTCTTCCTCAAGCCACCAGTCCACCCGTTGCAAGGCACCCCTAGGCGCGCCAGTAGAGTTGTGCCAGCCCGCGCGGGTTACAGTGAGCATATCCCGGGCCAATTCTCCGCCCATGACGGCAGAGGTGCGCTGTCCAAATTCGTCAATCACGGTGCGATTCGCGATCTGACGGATATCGCGCGACAGCATTGCCATGACCTGACCGATTTCTTGCGCTCTCTGGGCACTGACACGGAGTCTCTCGGCACTCACAAGCGCAGCGGACAGCGCGCTATAAGACACCACGGCAACCAAAGCCGTAATCGCCATTGCGACCAGAACCTCGACCAGTGTGAAACCCCTTGCGCCAGGCTTACTCACCATCCTGCGCCGCCCCATGCACCAGATACCCGTCAAGCGAATACAGCGGGGTCATGCGACCGTCTTCTCGATCTGAAACCAGGATCTCATAACGAAAAAAACCCGGCACGCCGGTCTCTTTTCCTTCGCTCCACCAGTACCAGTCGCGGCCCGCCAATTCTTGGGTGCCCGCTATCAAACCCGTCTGAAGCCTGCCTCTTGCGGTCGAGACCAGCCGCAACTCAACCAAACGGTTTGCCGCCACCCACTGCGCGTGACTGCGATCCTCCAGATCGCGCATACCGTCCAGCTGTTGCGATATCGTCAGCAGCAGTGCAGGGAGCGCCACCGCCACCACGGCGAGCGCCACCATCACTTCGATCAGCGTAAAACCAAAACCGTTCCGCTTCAGTTGCACTATTGCACCTCCGCCTCGGCTTCCCCGCGGGGCAAAAGCGTCATCCGGCCGAGCAGATCCCACTCCAAACGATAAAGGATTTCTCCCGTTTGCCGGTCGATCCACTCCAACACCCCGGGGGTCATTTCACCCCCCGCCCAAGCAACGATTTGAGGCGTTGGATTAAGATCGGGATCGTATTTTTCAATCTCAATATCGGGTTGCCCGTCCAGAGTTAACACCAGCTCTGCGCCCGCCTCGAAATCGAGCGGAGCGAAAATGTCGGCATTCACTCGCGGTGAAGCCCATCCCTGATCAAAGCGCTGCAGCCAAATGCCCTGATAACGCTCGGTGGTGTCCTCGCGCGTGCGCGCAATCAGTAACCCATGATCACTGGCAGAGAGACCCGCCTCTGTGCTGGCCATCTCCAGGAGATTGGCTACGTATCTGGCCTCGTCGGCCAAGCGAAGATCCGCGCCACCGCGGCCGACATTGAGGGTCACAACACCCGTCAGCAGCACAATAATCAGTACCGCTACCAGCAATTCGATAAAGCTGAATCCGCGCGAATCAGCGCTCATTCCTCAGATTAGCCCCAAGCGGTCATCAGGTATCGGCTTCGTTCCAGTTACCGATATCGGCATTCTGCCCCTCTCCGCCCGGTAATCCATCTGCCCCCAGAGAATAGATGTCAATGTCTCTGTTCTCTCCCGGAGAGAGATAAAGATACGGTCGGCCCCACGGATCCATGGGCGTCTCCGCCAGATACCCACCCTGCTTGAAGTTTCTCGGCTCCGGATTCAGGGTGCTGGGAGTCACCAAAGCCTCTAAGCCCTGCTCCGTCGTCGGATACACATAATTATCCAGGCGATAGATTTTCAGCGCTGTCTCAATAGATTTGAAATCTGCCCTGACCTTCTGGATTCGGGCGTCATCGGCGCTGTTGAGCACAGTGGGAGCCACGACGCTGATTAACAGCCCCATGATGACCAGCACCACCAGAATCTCGATCAATGAGAAGCCCTTGTCACGCATCATAATGGATCACCTCACCATCGTATTTAAATCAAATATGGGAAGCAGGATAGCGAGCACAATCGTCAGCACCAGCCCCCCCATCAATACCACCATTGCCGGTTCGAACAGCCCCATCATAGTACCCAAGGCCATCTCTAGCTCTCGCTCCTGATTGGCGGCAGAGCGCTCGAGCATTTTCTCAAGATCACCGCTGGTCTCTCCAGAAGCAACCATGTGCACCATCATCGGCGGGAAAAACTTCTCCTGAGACAGCGCCCGGCTGAGACTCGATCCCTCCTGCACACGGCGCGAGACCGACAAGCTGGCGTCTCTCAGGACCAGATTGTTCATCACAGAGCCTGCGATGCGAAGCGCGTGAATCAGGGGCACTCCCGACGCCATCAGTATGCTCAGGGTCGAGGCGAAGCGCGCGCTATCCAAGGCAATAAGAACGCCACTCAGTCCGGGAATCCTGAGCAAAGCACGATGCCAGCGTTTTCGTGCAGCCGGTGGGCGCAACAACCGCCGCATACCCCATGCCGCAGCGACAAGAGCCGCCACACAATGCAGGATGTAAAACCGTATAAAGTCGCTAACCCAGATCAATCCCACGGTCAGCGGCGGAAGCGCCTTTTTGGTGTGAGCGAAAATTCCCACCAACTCAGGCACGACAAAAATCATCAACGCTGCCACGACGGACACCGCGACGGCGATCAATACAAACGGATAGATCAGTGCCATCTGGAGTTTCTGGGCGGTATGCTGCCGAGTCTCGGTGTAATGTGCCAACTGCTCCAACACCGGTCCCAACTGCCCCGCCTCCTCGCCCGCGTTGACCATTGCGCGATACATTTCACCGAAGGCGGTGGGGAACTGGTTCAAGGCATGCGCGAGGGTATGCCCCTCTGCCACCTTAGAGCGCACCTCCAGCATCATCGAGGTGATCGAAGACTTGCGGCTTTGCTCTGCCACCGCCGACAAGCATTCATCCAGAGGCAATGAAGAAGCAACAAGGGTCGCAAGCTGGCGGGTAATGAGCGCCAGGTCGCCGGCAGCCAGACGCCGGCTGAAGATCCGCAAGGGCACCTTACGCCCGGTCTGCAAGGCGTCATTTGCCGCCTCTACTTCGATCGGTCTCAGCTGGCGTTGGCGCAGTACTCCTCTGATCTGGCGGTCTGAGTCACCCTCAAGAACGCCTTTGACCAGCTTGCCGTCGCCGTTAAGCGCCTTATACCGAAACGCCGCCATCGGTCAGTTCACCGACGTTACTCTGAGGACTTCCTCAAGGCTGGTTTGACCCTCGAGGATCCTGCGCCTGCCATCGGCATCGATACCGGGGCTATGCTGACGTGCTATCCGCGAAAGCGCTTGCTCCCCTGCGCCGGTGTGGATAGCTTCACGTAACGCCTCGCCGATTTCTATCAGCTCATAGATACCGGTCCTGCCACGATAACCCGTAAAATTGCAATGCTCGCAGCCTACGCCACGATAAAGCTGCAATGATGAATCGGTAATTCCCAACCTCTCGCACTCGACATCCGTCGGCTGATAAGGCTCACGACAACTGAGACAGAGCAGTCTCACCAATCGCTGAGCCATCACGGCGAGCAAACTGGAAGACAATAAAAACGGCTCAACGCCCATATCCTGAAGCCGGGTGACCGCGCCAATGGCCGTATTGGTGTGGAGCGTGGAAAGCACCAGATGGCCCGTCAAAGAGGCCTGTACCGCAATTTCTGCCGTCTCGAGATCTCGAATCTCTCCCACCATGACGATATCGGGATCCTGCCGCAAAATGGCGCGCAACCCGCGCGCAAAGGTCATATCCACCTTGGGATTGACCTGCGTTTGACCCACACCGGGCAACATATACTCAACGGGGTCTTCAATGGTCAGAATATTGCGCGAGGTCTCATTGATGCTGGAGAGACCCGCGTAGAGCGTCGTGGTTTTACCCGAACCCGTCGGACCCGTTACCAAAATAATGCCATGGGGACTCGCCAACGCTTTGCGATAGGCGGAGCTCACCTGATCATTCATCCGCAATTCATTCAGATTAAGCTGTCCCGCTTGCTTGTCGAGCAAGCGCAACACCACGCGCTCACCGTAGGCCGAGGGGATCGTGGACATTCTGATATCGATCCCGTGACCAGCAATTCGCACCGAGATCCGTCCGTCTTGGGGCACTCGCTTCTCTGCAATATCCAATTTCGCCATAACCTTGAGCCGCGACACCAATAGCGGTGCGAGCATCCGTTTTGGCGACAGGACCTCGGTCAACACGCCGTCCACGCGATAGCGGACACTGAGACGCTCTTCAAAAGTTTCAATGTGAATATCAGACGCCTGCTCCTTCACCGCCTGTGAGAGAATGGCGTTGATCAGCCGAATAATAGGCGCATCGTCTTCGGCATCCATCAGGTCACCCACGTCGGGCAACTCATCAACCAATCGCGCGAGATCGACATCGGCAGATAAATCTTCCGCCATTTGCGCCGCTTCGTTCTGCGTGCGCTGATAGGCCACCGTCAGCCGCTGCCGAAACTGTTCCGCTTCGAGACACTTTAGCGTGAAGGCTTCACCAACAAAGCGACGCACCTCAAGTAATACGTCGGGGTCCATGGGCGCCACGTAATACAAAACGGGCACGGCGCCGGTCCGTTCGAGCAAGACGTTGCGGCTCTGGGCAAAAGTAAAAGGGATACCCGATGCCATTACGGCGGAAGCGGATTCCGTTGCCACCGCCTGTTCCGTTTGCAGTTCGGTCACCGGCGCCTAGCCATCACTGCGGTCATCCGCGGGCACCTCGGGTAACTGCTGTATTTGCTCTTCCCACGTGGGCAACACAGGCAAATTACCGTCGTCGAGGAATATTAAACCCCGTTCACGACGCTCAATCTGTTGCTCTCTGATAAAGCGATACTTCTCCGCAGTCGCGCCCTTCAGATCTTCATCATCGCGAATGATCGTGGGGCGGATAAACACCAGCAGGTTTGATTTGGTTACCGTGACGACGTCGTTGCGGAACAATCGCCCCAACAGTGGGATCCCAGACAAAATGGGAACACCTTGGGTCGAGTCCTGCACGTCATCCTTCACCAATCCGCCCAGCACAACGATATCGCTGTCATTGGCCAACACTTTGGTCTCAATCTTTCGCTCGTTGGTAATCACGTCAGATGCCGCCAGTATCTGCGCCGAAATACTAGAGACCTCCTGCACGATATCGAGCACTACCGAATCCCCCTCATTGATCTGCGGCGTGACCTTAAGCGTGACGCCGACGCTCTGACGCTCGATGGTCTGGAACGGATTCTGCGCACCATTGCCCACACCGGTATTGGTGTAAGAGCCGGTCACAAAGTGCACCTGTTGGCCTACCGTGATAAAGGCCTCTTCGTTATCTAACGTCAACAGGCTCGGGGTTGAGAGGATATTGGCGTTCCCCTGCGTCTCCAGCGCGTTGAGAATAACGGTCATGGTGAGATCCTCATCGACCACACCCCAGCCCAGCGTCGTCCCTGGAATCTGGGAAAGCGCGCCCGCCACGCCTCGTGTAGCAATAGTCTCGGATCCGTCGTCGGGAAGGATGGCGTCGGCCAGCGCGCGGTTACGCGCCTGTTGTGCTGAGCTGGTGCTGATGTTGCTGCCGTACATGCCGCCATCATTGGAGAACAGCCATTGCAGCCCGAGTTCCTGACCCTCGGTCATCTCCATCTCGACGATGATCGCCTCAATCAGCACCTGCGCCCGACGAATATCGAGGCGTGCAATCACCGACTCCAGTGCCGCCATTTCGTCGGTATCAGCCGTAATGATCAGGCTGTTGGTGCCCGCATCCGCTTCGATAGTAGATTCGTTGTTACCCGAGCGTTTGGTCGCCCCACCTTCTTCGAGTCTCGCGATATTTTGCATGACCCGCGTCAGCACCTCCGCCACGTCTAACGCGTCGGCGTACTCGAGATATATCACCCGAACATTGCCCGACTGCTCGAGTGGGGTATCGAGATAAGACACCAGTTTACGGATGCGCTCGACCGTTAACTCATCGGCCGTTACCACCACGCTATTGGTACGCTTGTCCGCAACGAGTATTGCCTCTTTGTCAGCCTCAGCACCCTCACCCTGACGCGACTTCTCCAGCGTATTCAGCATACTGACGACATCCTCTGCGACACCATATTTCAGGCGAAGGATCTCTGTCGTCTGCACTGCCGAGCGATCCATACGCTCGATGATGTCGACAATGCGCCCGATATTGGAACGAATATCAGAGAGAATGATTGCGTTACTCGGTGCGTAGGCGGCCATGTGCGCCTGTTGCGGCACCAGGGGACGTAATACAGGAATCAGCTTGGCCGCCGAGATATTATCGAGCCTAATGACTTGCGTGACGTATTCGTCGTTGTCCCCCGCGTCCTGATCCTCCATGAGTGGGACCGGTGAAGACCTAGCGTCTTTACTGGGTATAATGCGAATCACTTGGCCGATACGCACTGCCGTATAACCCTGAACATCCAGGATAGACAGAAAGAGATCGTACAACTCCGCCTGTGTCACCGGCTTGGAGGAAATGACCCTTACCTTACCTTTTACATTGGGGTCCACGACCATTGTCGTGCCCGTCACGTCTGCGACGAACTTAATGAATTCCTGAATATCGGTGTCTTTCAGATTTACCGTGTATTCCTGCGCTGTTGCCAGAGACACCCAACTGAGGATCACCGCGACACAAGCAATGCGAAGACGTGATGAGAAAGACGAGCGTGTGTTCATATTATGTGGGGGCATCCTGTTACGGGCTTGCAAGATCCACGCTCAGCGTGACTGATTCGCCATTTCGGTCTAATTCGAAAGTCGCCTGATCGGCATCTTTCATCATTTGATAGAGTTTAAGTGTATTACTCGCGTCGCTGAGCGCGAGCCCATTCACCGCGGTCACGACGTCACCCGACTTAAAACCGGTTGCATCAAACGCGGCGCGATCGGCCCCGGGCATAACGCGGTAACCGGTAACACTCCCACCATCGCGCACAGGCGCTATCGAGACGACCTGAGCCAGAGTTTCTGGCGCGTCATAGAGCTGCTGCCGATAAAGCCCAGCCATGCGTGCCCGGGTATCAGGGTCGGCGGCAGCTTCCTCCAGCGGTTGCGGTCGTGTGCGCGTCGCAGTCTCCGGGCGCGACGCTCCGGTGGCGCGCGTGGGAACAACCAAACCAGGCCCTTCGTAGAGCTTGATGAGCTCATAAGTGCCCGCATTGTCGATAACAACCTGCCTCGGCATCACTTTCGCCAGCGTTACCTTGCCCGATACAGGAAGTTGATCCCCAACTGCATACACCTGCTCTCGATTGCCCCCTTTGATCACGGCGCTCCCCAAACCATCATCGGTCGAGGCGACAATACCGGTCAGGACTAACGCGAGACGCGTTTCTTTCGCATCTTGCTCAATGCCCTCGCGCCCGCCCGCCGCATCTCCGGCTGCCTCAGCTGCTACTGGAGCATCTGGGTTATCGCCAAATATCCCAGAGCCCAATACCGGCGTGACATCGATCGCAAGCTGCCCCGCCCCGGAGGTGGGACGCGGCACATTCATGATTTCTGTGGGCATCGAATCCAAAGACAGCACGCGCCATGGGGCCCAAAATAATTGGCTGAGGCTCGACAACGCCCACAAAACCAATAGCGCGAGTATGGCGGTTTGCAAGCGCGCGAGTTTTTGCGCATCGCGGGCAAAGCTTTGCCAGACGCGGATAAAACGCGCCTCCATCAAGACGATCTCGTCCTGCAAACGGGTCCTTATTTCCTGCTGATTAAAGCGGCTCACCGTCCAAAGCTGTCCCTTGAATCGCCGGTGGGCATCATACGCTGTTCGCGAGATCCCGACCGATCGTGATGTGAGGGCGAAGAGTAGCAAAAGCACGGGTAGCGGACTACGACGCCAACCGGGCGCGCCTGCGCGCCTCACTGGTTATCGGCACATTGGATCGCCTCTTTCGTCGTTTACCGTACCGCCATACCAGACGCTGTGTTATCGTCTCCGGCACCTGCGGGGTGGTGTATACCTGAGATGCCTAAGTGGCGGACCCGTCGAACCTGATCCGGATGATACCGGCGGAGGGACCAGGTGCCGGGTGGCCGCTGCGGCTGACCCTCGCCCAGTTCCCCGCAACAATAGGGGAACCGACCTGACTATGAGAGCCCATAGCGAAACCCAGACACCGCGATCTGGCAGACACGTCCGAAAAAGAGAGGGCGCTCCGCCCTGGGCCAGGCTTTGGGTCTCTTATCTTGTAGCGCACAGTGCAGTCGCTCAGGACCCCGCTCTCGAAGAGGTGGTAATCACTGCCGCGCTCATCAAAGACACCATGTCCCCTGTCAGCGCTAGTGTGCTTGATGAGCGTGATCGCGCCCAGCGCGGCGGCGTGCATCTCGAAGATCTCGCCACGTTATTGGCCAACGTGACCAGCTCATCTGGCGCATCGCGCAGCCGATTTATTCAGATCCGTGGGATCGGGGAGCGCAGTCAATTTGTCGAACCGGTCAATCCGTCGGTCGGCATATTGCTGGATGGCATTGACATCAGCGGCCTTGGCGGAGCGCTGACGCTATTTGATCTGCAGCAGGTAGAAGTCCTCAGGGGCCCCCAAGGGACACTGATGGGTGCCAACGCTTTGGCTGGCGTGATCGCGCTGAAGAGCGCGTCACCGGAGAATCGCAGTGCCGCACTCAGTGCTGGAGCAGAAACGGACGGCGGATACCGGCTGGGGATTCAGGCTGGGGGGCCCTTATCGGAGATGACGAGCGCGCGTTTTGCACTGCAGCGGTATGAAAGTGACGGCTTTATCGATAACCGCTGGTTGCGTCGCAGTGACACCAACGCGCGTGATGAGTTGACCGCGCGGGGTGTGGTTCGCTGGCAGTCAAATGAACACATTCTGGAAGGCGCGCTGTACTACACCCACATCGACAACGGTTACGACGCGTTTTCTCTCGACAATACCCGGGACACGCTCTCTGATGAGCCGGGGGAGGATGATCTCACCTTCAAAGCCGCCCGGATTAACTGGCAGGCCCCCATGGGCTCCTATGAGAGCCTGCTGCAGCTGAGCCACGCAGACTCGGAGACCACCTACAGCTATGACGAGGACTGGAGCTATGTCGGTATTGCACCCGGATGGGAGTACCAGTCTTATGATGAATATCGTCGAGACCGGTCCATGACCAGCCTCGAATGGCGGATTCAACCCGAGGAAACCAGCAGCACCCAATGGATACTGGGTACGTTTCTGAGACGTCTTAGGGAATCACTCATCCGGGAATACAGCTACCTACCCGGCCCCTTCTCCAGTACCATCGAAACGGATACCGGTGCGATTTTTGGTGAAGTCAATCACGCCTTTACCGACCGCGTTGCTGGCTTTATCGGTGCACGTATCGAGAGACGCGACAGTGACTATCGCGACAGCGCCGCTGTGGACACTCCCTTTGAACACGATTATTGGACCGGACGCGCGGGTCTGACGTGGGCCCATAGAAGCGGGCATCAAACTTACCTCACGTTGTCACGCGGCGCTCGCGCCGGAGGTGCCAACGCCAGTCTGCTCGCCTCAATCGATGCACTGCCTGCTCTAGAGCAAAGCAAAGTTTCAGCTTTGAGTATTTTTGATGAAGAAACACTGGTCAGCCTCGAGTGGGGCTGGCAGGGCTTTTGGCCAACGCTCAATCTGCAGTCCAGGCTGGCCGCGTTTGTGATGGAACGACGTGATCAGCAGGTCAGAGGATCAGTGGTCGTTCCTCGCAATGATGGCAGTACCGCATTTATCGATTACACCGATAACGCGGCATCGGGACATCATCGCGGACTCGAGTGGGAGGCGCGCTGGCAGCCCAATGACCAGTGGCAGTGGCAGCTCAGTCTGGGGGTTCTCGACGCCCATTTTGACGAGTACCTGAGCGCGACAGGCGAAGATTTATCGAACAGGGAACAACCTCAGTCGCCTTCCTGGCAATATGCGCTGGGCGCGCGCTGGGATATCCAGGCCGCGGCCACAGTGCAAGTTGAGGTAACTGGAAGCGACCGCTACTTTTTCTCCGATCGTCACGAGGTGGGGAGCGAAGCGGTGCATCAAATAAACGCCAGCATTACGGGCGGCATAGGACGCTGGCGTTGGACACTGTGGGGTCGCAATTTGACTGATCGCGACACCTACACGCGGGGCTTCGGCACTTTCGGCAACGATCCCCGCAAGCAGTACACTGTGGAGCCATACCGTCAGTTCGGTGAGCCGCGCGTGGTCGGCGTGACAATCCGCTACGACCTTTTGGAGGGAATTTGATGAAACTCACGGCAGAACTCAGCCTCTACCCCCTGCGGGAAGAATTTAAGATTGCGGTGCGTGCCTTTATAGAAAAACTGTTGGAGAGCGAGAACGTCGTCGCGGTAACCAACTCAATGAGTACGCAAATCAGCGGCGAGGACGAGGCCGTATTCGCCGCGATCCAGCATGCACTCAGGGAGAGCTATACCGCGTTTGGCCGTCAGGTGCTGGTGGCCAAATTCATACCCGAGCACTTTGCCGATATCGGACCCACCGACTGATATGAGCTGGACCGAGAGCTGCGCCGTCGCGCTGGCCCTGGCGTATGTTTTGCTCGCTGTTTACCAACATCGATGGTGTTGGATCGCGGCGATTCTCAGCGCGCTCCTTTACATCGTGATTTTCTGGCGAGTGCAGCTCTATCTCGAGGCAATCCTGCAGTGTTTTTATATTGGGATGGCCGCATACGGCTGGTTCGCTTGGGGCAAAAGCCAGGCGAACCCCGACAGGCCGATTACGACCTGGCCATGGCACTTTCATCTCAGGTCCTGCGCCGCATTACTCACACTTTCGTTGCTACTGGGGTCGATGATGATGCGCTGGACAGATGCAGCGGCTCCCTTTATCGACGCGGCGACAACGGTTTCGGCATTGCTCGCTACGTGGCTGGTCGCACAAAAAATTCTGGAGAACTGGCTGTACTGGATCGTGATTGATGTCGCGTCCGCGTGGCTTTATCTGTCGCGAGACCTCTCGCTGACCGCGGCATTATTCGCCGGTTACGTCGTTTTGGCGGCCTTTGGGTACCGCACTTGGCGCACGCAATGGCTGCAACAACAGACCACCTGACTGCCGTTGTATCGACCTGGCGTGAGTGGCGCGTCACGCCCCCACTGGTGATGCCTCCAATCCCCGGCGCAGCTTTCGCGGAGGGCAGCGGGCATCGGCTCTATGCATTACAAAATGCCCCCAGTCTGTGTGTTCGATTGCGCCACCGCGCCACCAGTACCGTGACCGGGGGGTTTGCAAGAGAGACCGCGGCCTGGTCCCGCGCGGCAAGTCACGGACTCGCCCCCTCGGTAGCCTACGTCGCAAACACAGCAAACGCCGTGGTGTGCGAGCGAATCAACAGCGCCGACAAAACGCCGAGTGGTGAAACTTTGGGAACCCTCGCCCGCGACATCCATCAGCTGCCCGCGATCTCTCATCGGCTCGACTTGCCTCAGGTAATCAACGATTACCTGCAGCGCATGCCCGATGACAAGAGGGAGCAGTGGGGATCAGTTGTTGCTGACCCACGGACGACACGAGCCCTGCTTAGCCTCGAGCAGGACGAACCTCGGCTCTGCCACAATGATCTGACACCGGGTAATCTCCTATATCGATCTGATCGATGGGTTGCGATTGACTGGGAATACGCCGCCATGGGAAGTCGCTATTTTGATGTCGCAATCGCCCTGGCATGCCAGCCAAAGACGTCGCAAAGCGCGTTACTACAGGTGGTTTTTGGCGGACGGGTCGACGCCGAGCTGCTCGCTGCCGGTCAACACATCGCGCAATTGTGCACCCAGTTGTGGCAACAGTGCTTCGATGCCGATGCGTTGATCGAACCTCTGCGCTCGCCGCCAAAGGAGAGCGCGAAATGACCGCGCCTTGGCATGTTTTGTGTGTCGGCGCCATTGGCGGCCTCTTTGCCTTCCTCTTGCACGAAGGCGGTGCCGCAGTCACCCTGCTCGACCAACATCATCACAGCCATAAAGACGCGTCCGGCGAAATCACGCTGACCTTTACCGGCGACGTCACCGGGAATCGCACCTTCAGCCGACAATTAGTCTCTGCAACCCAGCCGATAACGCACCTATTGGTGTGCACCAAATCGTGGGCAGTGAGATCTGCAGTCGCTTCGGTAGCCCATCGACTCTCGGCCGAGAGCATCGTCGTCATACTGTGCAACGGCATGGGTCATGCAGACGCCGTCGCGCCCCACCTCAACGGCGCTTCGTTAGTGTTGGGATCTACCACGGCGGGATGTCGCCTCATGGACACAGGCGAGAGGCGGGTATCGGGTAACGGTGCGAGTGTGTTGGGTGCGACAAGCCCGCTCCAAGTTGCCAACGACTGGCTATCACCCTGGCAAAAGGGGGTGCCGGCATTTCACTGGAGCAACGACATTCACGCAGTGCTGCTGGCAAAAGTAGCGCTCAATGCCGTCATCAACCCCCTCACCGGCTGGCACCGCATCACCAACGGCGATTTGCTGAACACAGAATTTCTTGATCTCACCGAGCAGGTGACGCAGGAAGTTCAGCGCCTGCTCATGGCTGCAGGCGCCTTGGACCTTGCGGAGGCGCTACCAGAGCAAGTGCGCGCGGTCTGCCACGCGACAGCGCAAAATCACTCTTCCATGCGGGTCGACATGGATCGGGGGCAGCGGACAGAAATCGAGTCCATCGTGGGCTGGTTGCTACATCACATGACCGTCGATCCCCCAGAGACGCCCGTGCTCAGCGCGCTCTATGCGTCCATCGCAGAAGCGGATAACAAGCTGGAAACACGCCCCTAATGCTGGGCCTTTGAATTTAGAGTAAAGCGGCCAGAGAGATCAGGATGATCCATACCGCGCAGCTTCGATCGATCGCTTTGGCTGCGGCTTCTACGGCGGACACTGTTTTATCGGCACCCTGCAAGGCACTTTCATCCAAATGCCACGCCCGCTCAACGCCCTCCGCCAAAAAGGCTTTGACTGAAGCCTCTTCATCCGCCGTGTTCGCGGTCACTAACCTTCGGGTTCTATCAAAGTCTCCTAACACGGCGAAAGTCAAAAGCAGTGCGCGGGATGGGAGCCAGTCGAGGAGACGCTGGGCCTCGTCGAAGCGCCCCCCGGATCGATCATTGGCGAGCACAACGAGCCGATAAGCTGCAGCGCCAAAGGGTCCCAGCAAACAGAAGTAGAGCACAGAGGGAAACCACCGAGCGTAACCGCGGTAGGCAAAATGCCCCAGCACTTCACGCTCCCATGCTTCACTGTCTCCCGAAGCCTCCTCGCTGAGGTCGAGCAAAGCCCCCGCCCCCACCGTATCACCGACCCGGGCGCGGGCAAGGAAACGCTGCAATTCAGTAGGATAGTCGCCCCGTCCCCAGGAAAAATACAGCAACACGACGCCCATCAGGGCTTCGGCAAAACCGCCGAGAAACACCTGAAGAAGGCTCAGCGCGATCGCTGCCATGAGGAGAGGCGCGGCCAGCCGCAGCATCAATGAGGGCCATATTCCCAGCTCTAGAGCATCTACACGACGATCCAATGCCTCCAGCCAGACATCCCGATGCAGTGGTCCGCCCGCACCCAAAAGCGCGAGCAACCCGACAGAGACGATAAAAACCAGATACGACACTACTCAGCGTTCCTTACTCGATTCGCAGATGAACCCTCTAGCCGAGACCAATCGAAGGCCGGACCGGGGTCGGTCTTACGCCCCGGCGCAATTTCGCTGTGGCCAACGATAGCATCGCGTTCGATTCGCGGATATTGGTTTCGCAAGATGTTAATCAACGTATTCAGCGTCGCATATTGAGGGTCGGCATAGGGCTCTTCGTCACAACCCTCGAGCTCAATACCGATACTGAAGTCATTACAGTTCTCGCGGCCCCGCCACTCAGACACCCCCGCGTGCCAGGCGCGACTGTCGGTGTCCACAAACTGCACGAGCTCTCCGGAGCGATGGATCAAAAAATGGGCCGATACCCTGAGATCAATGATCTCGGCGAAGTAGGGATGATCGTCTGCCCGCAAACTATTGCAAAAAAATGCTTCGACCTCGCCACCGCCATAGCAACCCGGAGGCAGTGAAATGCCATGCACCACGATTAACTCAGGGTAGCTCCCCGCGGGTCTGGGATTGAAATTAGGGGATGCGACCCGTCTGGCGGCGCCCAGCCATCCCGCTGAAAAAGTCCAGTTGTCAGTCGTTGTGGTCACTGCGACATCCTACCCTAACCGGCGACTGTGCCGACCTAGCGCGAAGCAATCATCTACGTAAACAAACGGGGCTGGCTCCAAGCCTTTGAGCATTATCGAACCCGCCGCACGGCGAGTTGCTTGCGGTTAAGAATGCCCGAGCAGCGCGACCGCGCTCACCAGAACCCCGTTACGATCGGCGTATAGCCAATCCCCCGGGGTCACCGTCGCGGTGGAGAAAGTGAGTGGGATATCGCGCTCACCACGGCCCTGCTTATCGGTCTTGACGGGGCAGACCCCCAGGGCCTGCACCCCCAGATCAATCTGTTCGATGACCTCGACGTCGCGGATAGCGCCGATGACAACGACACCGGCCCAACCGTTGTCTGCCGCCAACTGTGCCAAACGATCCCCCAGCAGCGATCGATGCAGGTGTCCCTGGCCATCGACCAGCAACACGCGCCCTTCGCCGGCCTCAGACACCGCCTCAGCCACCCGCGAGTTGTCGGCATCGCAGCAAACCGTCGACACCCTGCCGAAAAAATGGGAGCGCTGACCAAACTGGCGCAGCTGAAAAGGCAGGTGACGGGCGTCAGGGAAATCGTCTGACAGGTCCGGGGTGGTAAAAGTGATCACAGATTAAAACCAGTTCTGCGCATAGCCCGAAAGCCCCTCGCACGGGGCCGTGATAACACCGGCATGGGCGCGCGCCCTCGGTAGCAGCCGCTCCATATAAAATCGTGCCGTCGCTATTTTACGCTGGCAGAAATCGACCCTTTCTCCCCGCGCAGCAATAGACGCGGCTGCCCGTGCACCGCGCGCCAACTGCCATCCGCCAAACAGGTAGCCAGTTTGCATCATGTAATCAAAGGAGCCGCCCAATGCGGCGAATCGATCATCGGGCAACAGCGAGAGTAAGTGCTGCGTGCTACCCACATGCTCAGCGAGCGCCGTGCGCAGACAAGCCCCAATGACAGCGAGATCTGGATTAGCCTCGGCCTCCAGCGCACCGATTAACTGAACGATTTCAGCCTGCATGGCCTCCATGGTGGCGCCACCGTCACGCCCCAGCTTGCGGTTGAGGAGATCCGCTGCCTGAATCCCATTCGTGCCCTCATAAATTGGCGTAATGCGCACGTCGCGGAAATACTGAGCGGCACCCGTTTCTTCGACATAGCCCATGCCACCGTGTACCTGTACACCCAATGAGGTGACCTCAATACCGAGTTCAGTCAACCATCCCTTAATCACCGGGATCATGAGATCAATGCGGCGCTGATGAGCATCGCGTGCCTCGGCCGGTCCGGCATGCGCCAGATCCATGGTCACCGCCTCGGCATAGGACAGCGCGCGCATCGCCTCATTCAGCGCGCGCATGGTCAGTAACATCCGCTTTACGTCGGCATGCTCAATGATCGGGACACCACCCTGCACACGCTCGCGGGCATAGGCCACCGCCTTTTGGTAGGCGCCCTCAGACGCACCCAATCCCTGTAACCCGACCTTCAGCCGCGCCTCGTTCATCATGGTGAACATGCAGGCAAGGCCCTGATTTTCCTCCCCCACAAGATAGCCAATGGCGCCGCCATTATCGCCATAAGCCATGACACAGGTTGGGCTACCGTGAATCCCCAGCTTATGCTCCACCGAGACGGGATAGGCGTCGTTACGCTCTCCAAGGGAGCCATCAGCATTAACTAAAAATTTGGGTACCAAAAACAGCGAGATTCCGCGGCTCCCAGCGGGTGCATCGGGAAGGCGCGCCAAAACCAAATGAATGATGTTCTCGGTCGCGTCGTGATCGCCCCAGGTGATATAAATTTTCTGGCCGAAGATGCGGTAGTGGTCACCCTCACGTTCGGCACGGGTCTTCATCGGCCCGAGGTCCGAGCCAGCGCCGGATTCCGTAAGGTTCATGGTGCCCGACCATTCGCCGGAATGTATTTTGTCCAAGTAAGTTGCCTGCAGCGCATCGCTGGCATGGGCCGATATCGCCAGCGCCGCACCCGCACTTAGAAAAGGCTCCAATGCAAACGCCATATCTGCACTGTTCCACATCTCACAGGCGGCAGTCCCAAACAGCTCAGGCAAGCCCTGACCACCCTGCTCGATGGGCGCTGAAATGCCTACCCAACCGCCGGCACCCAGCTGTCGGATCGCCTCTCCATACCCGGGCGGAATCGTCACAGCGCTATCCTGACAACTGGCCGGTTGGGCATCCCCCACCCGTCGCAGGGGCGAGACCACGTCGGCCGCGAACTTGGCAGCTTCATCCAGCAGCGCCGTTGTCAGGTCAGGTCCCAATCCCAGTTCGGCGTACTGCGGCAGTGCGCCCAGCACACCGCCTACGTCCAACACGTCGTCGATCAGGAACTGCATATCTTCCGTGGGTGCCAAATACATCAGTGGTTCCTCTTTTCTCGCCCTTAACTGGACACAGCATCATTCGCGAGCGCTATTGTGGGGCCATACGGCAAAAATATGACTAAGTAGTTATAATTCACCGCATGAATAAAGGCTGATTGCCCAGCACGCATTATATGAAAAACCTGAACCAAATTGATCTGAACCTACTGGTCTATCTCGAAGTGCTACTGCGCGAGCGCAACGTCACGCAGGCCGCTAATCAACTTGGACTGTCTCAACCTGCTATGAGCAACGGCCTGCGACGGCTCCGGGCACTTTTCGACGACCCTCTGCTGGTTCGCACGTCCGAGGGTATGACACCGACCGAGCGCGCGCTGGAATTGGAACCGCTGGTTAAGGAAATCTTGCTGGGGGTCGATCGCGCGATGCAGCCAACGACCGAATTCGCACCAGGTGAAGCCCAGATGGTAGTGCGGATCATGGCCAGTGACTACGCTGAGTCGACCCTGTTCCCCGCAGTCCTCAACCAACTCCGCGAGCACGCGCCGGGTATTACACTGGACATCATGAATCCGTCTGACGTCAGCTTTCTGGATGTCGAGCGGGGCAAAGTCGATTTGGTGATCAACCGATTCGATCAGATGCCACAATCCTTCCACCAGATTACCCTCTGGCAAGACAGCTTTTCGTGTTTGCTGAGCCCTGACAATCCCATACTCGGCGATTTCTCTCTGCGCTCGTACCTTGGCGCAGACCACATCTGGGTGAGCAAAACCGGCATGGGGGTGGGGGTGGGCGTCGACCCCAGTGATGTTCAGCGGCTGGGGTGGGTCGATGCGGCATTGGCGGAGCTGGGTGAGAAGCGACGGATCCGCGTGTTTACCCGCCACTATCAGGCGGCAATGACGCTGGCCGAACAAAACGACCTGATCGTCACCCTCCCCACCCGCGCCACTTGGCTTAAGCGGGATAATCCTCGGGTCGTGGTGCGCCCAGTGCCTTTTGACATACCCCCGCTGGAATTGAAAATGGCCTGGAGTCCGCTACTGCACAATAACGCACCGCATCGGTGGGTAAGGCAGTTCATCACGGCGATTGCGCGATCCCTCGACGCGCCCCCGCAGCACACCACATAAATCTTGAGAATACCCTGTATCGTTTGAATCTCTATGATCAATAGTGGTGAGCCAGTAGAGTGACGGCCTCATCAACAGATCCGCCATATCTGACCTCGGGAGTCTGCCTCATGTCCCCACGAATTGAATGCGCCGGCCTCATGGTCGACGCCGCGCTTCACGCGCTCCTCGTTGACGAGATTGCTCCGGGCACCGGTATTGACCCCGACGCCTTCTGGGAGGGTGTGGCAGCCATCTGGAAAACATTGGGCCCCGAGAATCAGCGTTTGCTGGCCGAACGCGACAGGCTGCAAGCCCAGATCGATCAGTGGCATCGAGACCACAGGGGCGATGCATGGAATGCCGAGGCCTACGAGGCGTTCCTCCGCGACATCGGCTATCTCCACCCCGAACCCGCACCCTTTGAAATTACCACCACCCAAGTGGATCCCGAAATCGCCCTCATCGCGGGGCCACAGCTGGTAGTGCCCGTGATGAATGCACGCTATGCCCTCAACGCGGCTAATGCGCGCTGGGGTAGCTTGTATGACGCGCTTTACGGCACCGATGCCATCCCCGAGGATGACGGCGCAGTGCGGGGTGGTGGGTATAACCCTGTGCGGGGCGATCGCGTGATTGCGTGGGCGAGAGACTTTCTGGATGAGCACTTTCCCCTAACTGGCGGCCTTCACCGTGATGCCACCTGCTACACCATAGACAGCGGAACCCTGCAGGTCGCCCTTACCACAGGCGCATCTGTCTCCTTGGCGGATACCAGTCAATTGGTGGGATACACCGGCGACAGTGATACACCGAGCAGCGTGCTGCTAAAGCACCATGGCCTGCATGTCGAGATCCAGATTGATCGCGAGCATCCCGTGGGTGCCACGGACATGGCGGGCGTCAAAGATATCTATCTGGAGTCAGCACTCACGACCATTCAGGACTGTGAAGACTCCGTTGCCGCGGTCGATGCCGAAGACAAGGTCGTGGTCTACCGTAACTGGTTAGGCCTCATGAAAGGCGACCTCACCGACACCTTCAAAAAAGGAGATGCGAGCCTTACCCGTCGCCTGAACCCTGACCGACAGTTCACCACACCCGAGGGCGGCACGCTGACGCTACCCGGCCGAAGCCTGCTATTTGTGCGCAATGTCGGCCATCTCATGACCAACCCGGCCATTCTCGACGCTGAGGGTAACGAGATACACGAGGGTTTTATGGATGGCCTGTTCACCACCTTCTGCGCGCTGCACGACCTGAGAGGCACAGGGGAACT
>JAYPXQ010000031.1:0-22110 GCA_038135595.1 Halieaceae bacterium | reverse complement strand
GATGCAATTTTACTCAGGGGTCCGGGCGAGGCGCCAGGGTTGGTGGCGATCAGAAATTCGACATCTTCGGCGCCTCTGGGGTCGGGCCGAGTATCGCCGAAGGGTATCAGCGCGATTTCAAAAACGCACTTGTGCATGGCCAGCTGACCCAGCGTCGCCATCACCCGCTGACCGAGTACCGTTGCCGCCTCGCGTCGCTTAGCCGAGAGTTGTTCGGCACTGTGGCGCCACGCCAGTGCCGTATCCGATAGTTGTCGCTCGATGTCCTCCAGTTGCGCCGAGCCACCAGTGAGCGATTCGAGTTCCATTTGCAGTGTCGACAGGAGATCAGGCAGTTCGTCCGCTGCGACCCGGTGCTTGCGGGCGAGATCATGCAGTGCGCCCAGGCGCTCTTCGATGGTGCGCAAGCGTTCGGGATCTACCTCGATACCCTCCGCAAAGCGAGCGGTCTCGGCTGCAGCCTCGTCAATCTGTATCAGTGCAGACTGCAGAAGCTCGCGCAGATTTGAGGTCGAATCGCTGGTCATCCGCTCATCGTTGGCGAGTTGAACCAGTCGCGAGAGCGGGTCCCGTTGGGTTTCGCAGCCAGACGCAATCGCATTGGCTGACTCGATGATGAATGCGGCGTTGGCCAGCAGTTTGTGCTGTTCTTCCAGCTCGTTCAGCTCTCCGGCAAAGGTATCCAGACTTTCCAATTCTGCGATTTGATAGGAGAGCAGTTCTCGTCTCGCGTCGGATTCCTCAGTTCGCCCCACTAAACGGGTGTGTTCCTCCTCCAGCAAGCGCCACTGTTGGGCCAGGTCGCTGACCTCAACAACCAGCGCCTCTGCCTCTGCATAGGTGTCTAGCAAGCTGCGCTGGGTGGGGCGACGCAGCAGGGATTGGTGGGCGTGCTGCGAGTGGATGTCGACCAGCAGCTGACCGAGATCAGCGCAGTCCGACAAGGTGGCGGGGGTGCCGTTGATGTAGGCCCGAGAGCGTCCGTCGGCGTTAATTGTGCGGCGCAACAGGCACTCCCCCGTCGCTTCCAGATCGCGTTCTGCGAGCCACACCTTTGCCCGGGTGTTTCTCGCGATATCAAAACTTGCGGTGATGTCTGTTCTGGCTTCGCCCGGACGAATCGCGCGGGAGTCCGCCCGATCGCCGATGCATAATCCCAGCGCATCCAGCATGATCGACTTGCCCGCGCCGGTCTCGCCCGTAATGCAGGTCATGCCCGCCGCGAGGTCCAGCTCAAGGTGGTCCACCACGGCGTAGTCCTGAATCGCTAAATGGAGCAGCATGGGATGATCCCTGAGTATGAGAGCAGATTTATAGCGCAGTCTGCGGACGGAGTGAACATCATCTATCGCTGTATTAGGGCGCCCGCGCCTGCACAACCGCGGTTGCCGCGCGGCGGAGTCTCAGAGTGGCTTTGTCATCCGCGCGGGCTGTGCTAAAACGACGTTCAGGTTCAGTTAACGGGATTCGTCTTGGAAGCTCTCTCTCCGCGCGCCTCATCGCTTTTAAAAACCCTGGTGGAGATGCATATCCGCGAGGGGCAGCCGGTGGCATCGAAAAATCTGCAGGGCGAGAGCGGACTGTCGGTGAGTTCCGCAACGGTTCGCAATATCATGGCGGAGCTTGAGGATTTGGGGTACCTATCCTCGCCCCATACCTCTTCAGGGAGGATCCCCACCGCTCAGGGCTATCGATTTTTTGTGGACAGCCTGTTGCAGGTGGGCCCCGTCGAGCAAGGCGCAATGTCAGCCCTAAACGCCGGTCTTGATCCTAATCGCAGTGCCAGTGAATTGGTTCAGTCGGCGTCGAACCTGCTCGCTCAAATCACCTATCAAACCGGTATTGTCACCGTGCCAAAGCCCGCCAGTAGCCAACTGCGGCAGATTGAATTTCTGCCGCTCTCTGGAGATCGTGTCCTGGTGATTATGGTGATCAATGAGCGGGAGGTGCAGAACCGTATTATCCAAGTGCAGCGTGCTATGACAGAAGCCCAGCTGAAAGCGGCGGCCGACCTTATCAACCAACGCTACGCTGGGCGCGATCTTTCTCAGGTTAAAAATCAGATTGTGCGGGAGATGGCAGAGGCCCGCTCGCGGATCGACGCTTATTTGGAGGCGGCACTGGAATTGGCCAGTGCGGCGATCGACAACCCGGATACGGCCGATGGTGTGGTGGTGGCGGGAGAGGCCAGTTTGCTGAATCAGGCGTCCCCTGAGGACATGCAGAAGTTACGGGAGCTGTTTGACGCCTTCGAGCGCAAGCGGGATCTGCTGGAGCTCATGGAGCGCTGCTCCCGGGCCGACGGTATCCAGATCTTTATCGGTGAAGAGGCCGGTTTTGATGTCTTCGGCGATTTTAGTGTGATCACGGCACCTTATGCGCAGGGCGCACAATCCCTGGGTGTGCTCGGTGTCATAGGCCCTACGCGAATGGCCTACGAGCGGGTCATTCCGATTGTGGACGTGACCGCCCGCATGTTGAGTGCGGCACTGTCTCGCTAATACCGTCGCCTTTATCCGCCACTCCATAGGTTCGTCACCCTGAGCCATTACGCCGCCCCCTGCGTAACTCCTGAGACAATGCAAAAACCTGCCTTGGCGGTTTGGGCACACTTGCGCGTCGCTGTGTGTCCACAAAGCCTCTGAACCCTTGAAAACAGCGATGTCATCCCCATATCGGACCCGTGGGGAGGATCAGCCTCACGGCAGACAGTGTTAGCGGAGCAATTCCATGAAAGATGAAACAACCGAACCTGGCATTGAAGGCGAGAACGCGGCGACTGCGGCCGAGACCGAAGCTCCCGAAGATGGGGCCTTGGACGGAGAGGTGCGGGACGAGGTAGACGCTGAGTTGGCCGCGCCCACAGATCTGGAGGCGGAGCTGGCGGCGGCGCAAGATGCGGCGCTGCGCGCGCAGGCCGACGCAGTGAATATGCAGCGACGTGCCGAACAGGAAATCGAAAAGGCCCGAAAGTTCGCGCTGGAACGCATTTGTGGGGACCTGTTGAGTGTGGTGGACAACCTTGAGCGAGCGCTGGAATCAGCGGGTGATAGCGAGGGCAGCGCGTCACTACTCGAGGGCGTAGAGCTCACGCGGAAGGGCTTCATGGACGCATTGGTGAAATATGGTGTGCAAGTCGTTGACCCGATGGGTGAGCCTTTTGATCCCGAGACGGCGCAGGCCATGAGTTTGGTCGAGCAGCCCAATGCCGAGCCCAACTCGGTCATCGCGGTGATGCAGAAGGGCTACACGTTAAATGGTCGCCTCTTGCGGCCCGCCATGGTGATGGTGTCCAAGGCCCCCAGCCAGTAGCCAATGTGAATTGTTTTTGGGGATCTTGAAATTGCGTGAATCGGCTCCACATAGGTAACAAAGGAAACAGGCCAGCCGGGAGGGCGGGCCTCACTAATCAGGTCAGCGTACCGGTCCGCATAAGACAGAGCCGGACCAAAGGAGAAAGACATGGGAAAGATTATTGGTATTGATCTGGGCACCACCAACAGCTGCGTATCCGTGCTGGAGGGTGGTAAGCCTCGAGTGATCGAAAACGCAGAGGGCGGCAGGACAACCCCATCTATTGTCGCTTACACCGACGATAACGAAATCCTGGTCGGTCAATCTGCAAAGCGCCAGGCGGTGACCAATCCGCAGAACACGCTGTTCGCAGTGAAGCGACTGATCGGCCGCAGGTTCGACGACGACGTCGTGCAGAAGGACATCAAAATGGTGCCCTACAAGATCGTGAAGGCCGAGAGTGGCGACGCATGGGTGCAGGTCAACGATGACAAGATGGCCCCACCCCAGATCTCGGCGGAAGTACTGCGCAAGATGAAGAAGACCGCGGAAGAGTATCTGGGCGAGACGGTGACCGAGGCGGTCATTACCGTGCCGGCGTACTTCAACGACTCCCAGCGCCAGGCGACGAAAGATGCGGGTAAAATTGCAGGCCTTGAAGTCAAGCGCATCATCAATGAACCGACGGCAGCGGCATTGGCCTACGGTATGGATAAGGCGCAGGGGGATCGCACGGTCGCGGTCTACGACCTGGGCGGCGGTACCTTTGATATTTCGATTATTGAAATCGCCGAGGTGGACGGAGAACACCAGTTTGAGGTGTTGGCAACGAATGGTGACACGTTCCTCGGTGGGGAAGACTTTGACCTGCGTCTGATCGAGTTCCTCGCGGGAGAGTTCAAGAAAGAGAACGGCATTGATCTGCACAACGATCCGCTGGCGCTTCAGCGTCTCAAGGAAGCCGCTGAGAAAGCCAAGATAGAGCTGTCGAGTTCCCAGCAGACCGAAGTCAACTTGCCCTATATCACCGCGGATGCCACCGGTCCCAAGCACCTGGTGGTTAAGTTGAGCCGCTCCAAACTCGAATCGCTGGTTGAGGAGTTGGTCAAGCGCTCGCTGGTGCCCGTGAAGACCGCGTTGGAGGATGCCGGGTTGTCGCCCAGCGAGATCAACGACGTGATTCTGGTGGGTGGTCAGACTCGGATGCCCATGGTGCAGCAAGCGGTGGCCGATTTCTTCGGTAAAGAGGCACGCAAAGACGTGAACCCCGACGAGGCCGTGGCGATGGGCGCCTCGATTCAGGGTGCCGTGCTCTCGGGCGATGTGAAGGACGTATTGCTGCTGGATGTTACCCCGCTCACGCTGGGTATCGAGACCATGGGCGGTGTGGCAACGCCGCTGATTGAGAAGAACACCACCATCCCCACGAAAAAGTCGCAGGTGTTTTCAACCGCTGAAGACAATCAGACCGCGGTAACGATCCACGTGGTGCAAGGTGAGCGAAAGCAGGCGACCCAGAATAAGTCCCTTGGGCGATTTGATTTGGCTGACATCCCGCCGTCTCCGCGCGGTATGCCCCAGATCGAAGTGACTTTTGATCTCGATGCCAACGGTATTCTCAACGTCTCTGCAAAAGACAAGGCGACAGGGAAAGAGCAGTCCATCCGCATCACGGCGTCGGGTGGATTGTCGGAGGATGAGATCGAAAAGATGGTGCAGGATGCCGAGGCGAATGCGGAAGCCGACAAGAAGTTTGAGGAAGTTGTGGCTGCACGCAATACCGCCGATGGTATGGTCCATGCTGCTCGCAAGACGCTGGAAGAGGCGGGTGACAACGCGACAGAGGACGAGCGTAGCGCGATCGAAGCTGCAATTGCTGAGGTTGAAGAGGCAATTAAAGGGGATGACGCGGGCGCGATGGAAGCTGCAACCACAAAACTGACCGAGGCGACGGGCGGTGTCGCGCAGAAGATGTATGCCGCACAGCAAGCGCAGGATGCGTCGGCTGGGGCGGATGCCGCGGATGCGGACGCCGAGCCAGACCAGGGAGACGTGGTCGATGCCGAGTTTGAAGAAGTTAAGGAAGACAAGCGAGCCTGAGGGCTGTTCTCTATTCGGGAGAGGGATATCCTGAAGCGCCTCTGGGAAGAGGTTGATCCGACGCGGGCCATGATCTGATCATTGCGCCCGCGTCCGTTTTTAGGGAGGAAGTGATGCGCGTTTACTGAGCGCACACAGGAACTATGTCTAAACGCGATTATTACGAAGTGCTCGGTGTCGACAGGTCGGCGAGTGAGCAGGATATCAAGAAGGCTTATCGTCGCATTGCGATGAAGTATCACCCGGACCGAAATCCGGACGATGCTGACGCGGACGCGAAATTCAAAGAAGCGACAGAAGCCTACGAGGTCTTGTCAGACGGCAGTAGGCGCGGTAGCTACGACCAGTTCGGTCACGCGGGTGTCGACCCGTCAATGGGTGGCGGCGGTTTTCAGGGCGGCAGTTTTTCCGACATCTTCGGCGACGTGTTCGGCGACATATTTGGCGGCGGCGGGGGCGGGCGCCGACAGGGGCCGCAGCGCGGCTCCGACTTGCGCTACACCCTCGAGGTTTCTTTGGAAGAAGCCGTCAGAGGCTCAACCGCCGAGATCCGGGTGCCCTCACTGCAGCACTGTGATCCTTGTGACGGCAGCGGTGCTAAACCTGGCAGTAGCCCCACTACCTGTGGCGGTTGTGGCGGCAGCGGTCAGGTCAGATCTCAGCAGGGATTTTTTCAGGTTCAGCAGACCTGTCCCAAGTGTCGGGGGCGGGGCCAAACGATCTCGGATCCTTGTGGCGAGTGTCGAGGACAGGGTTTGGTCGAAAAAACCAAGACCCTCTCGGTCAAAGTCCCGCCGGGTGTCGACACGGGCGATAGGATCCGCTTGAGCGGTGAAGGTGAGGCCGGCCCGGCGGGCGGCCCCCCCGGCGATTTGTTCGTGCAGATTGCGGTGCGGCAGCACTCCCTGTTTGAGCGTGACGGACGTCATCTTTACTGCGAGGTTCCCATTAGTTTTGCCGATGCCGCACTGGGAGGCGAGCTCGAGGTCCCCACCCTGGATGGCAGGGTGAAGCTGAAAATTCCAGCCGAGACCCAGACGGGCAAGATGTTTCGCTTGCGCGGCAAGGGTGTGAAGCCTGTACGAGGTGGCCCCGTTGGCGATTTGCTGTGCCGGGCAGTGGTGGAAACCCCCGTTAACCTCACCCGTGAACAGAGGGCGCTGTTGGAAGACTTCCGCAGTGCACTTAGCGCAGGGGGCGAGCAACAGTCACCGCGCCAGAGCAGTTGGTTCGAGGGTGTGAAGAATTTTTTTGATGGGATGACCGGATGACCGTCAGGATCGGCATTACCGGGGCTGCGGGGCGCATGGGCCGAATGCTCGCCGAGACCATTTCCCGGCGTGAAGCGCACTGTCAGCTCACTGCTGCGATCGAACGGCCCGCGTCTTCACTGATTGGCGCCGATGTTGGAGAGCTGCTTGGTGTGGGCGCGAGTGGCACCATGGTCGGTGCCGATCTGGCGGCGACAATCAGTGAGATTGATGTGTTAATCGACTTCACGGTCCCAGAGGCCACGTTATCCCATGCTGAGGTTTGCGCTGTCCACGGCGTGCCGATGGTAGTGGGAACCACGGGCTTTACTGATGCGCAGACTGCGCAATTGCAGGCAATGACTCGGGATATTGCAGTGTGTCAGTCTGTCAATTTCAGCCTAGGTGTGAACCTGACTTTCAGACTCGCGGAAGCCGCGGCCCGCGCGCTCGGCGAAACCGTCGATATTGAAATTTTGGAAGCCCACCATCGTCATAAAATCGATGCCCCCTCGGGCACGGCGCTGGCCCTCGGTGACACGGTGGCGGCAGCACAGGGCAAGAAGTTGTCGGAGGTCGCGGTCTACTCCAGAGAGGGCCGAACGGGTGCCCGGGAACCCGGAACGATCGGATTCAGCGTAATCCGTGCCGGAGATATTGTGGGCGACCACACGGTGATTTTTGCCGGCGATGGCGAGCGCCTCGAAATTACGCACAAAGCGAGCTCCCGATCGGCTTTTGCCTCGGGTGCAGTGACTGCGGCGTGTTGGTTGGTGGGGCAATCTGCCGGCCAGTACAGCATGCAGGATGTGTTAGCCAGTGAGGAGAGCGGCTCATGAATGCAGCCAATCACGTCGTTGATATTGACGAGAGTAATGCCCAGACGCTACTGATTGAGGAGTCCCTGAACCGTCCGGTCGTCGTGGATTTTTGGGCGGACTGGTGTGGTCCCTGTAAGCAGTTGATGCCGATCCTCGAAAAGTTGGCGGCCGAGTATCGGGGGGCCTTCCTGTTGGCCAAGGTCAACGCCGATGAGCAACAGATGCTGGCGCAGCAACTTGGCGTGAGATCACTTCCCACGGTCATGGTGATCAAGGACGGTCAGCCGGTCGACGGATTCTCCGGTGCACAGCCAGAGTCGGCGGTGCGAGAGATGCTCGACAAGCACGTGCCCTCACCGCAGGCCGATGCGCTGGCAGAGGCAGAGCAGCGTCTGGCCGAGGGTGATATCCCGGGTGCGCTGACGCTGTATCGCGGGGCTTGGGAGGAGTCGGGTCAGAAACCCGAGTTCACCATGGCGTATGCGGGCGCGTTGATTGCCGCTAATCGACTGGATGAGGCCGAAGCCCTGTTGGCTGACATCAAAATGGTGGATCAGGATGCGCGTTACGAGCAACTGAAGGCCCAAATAGAGTTGCAGCGGCAGGCGGCGCGATCACCCGAGGTAGAGGCGCTGGAGGCTGATCTTGCCAGTGACGAACAGAATCATGAGGTCAGGATCAAATTGGCCGTGCAGCTCAGCAGTCATGGCCAGTATCGCGAGGCCTTGGAGCATCTGTTAGTGGTGCTCCGCGCCGATCGGGACTGGGGAAACGGCGAGGCCAAGCGCGTTTATCTCGATATGATTGCGACCATTGGCAAGGGCGATCCCCTCGCGGCGGAATACCAACGCAAGCTGTTTTCCCTCTTGTACTGAAGCGCCATGCTAAAACGCTGCAATATGGCGGGCCAGTGCTAACCGACATCTCGTGCCGGGGTTACGCGCTGTGGTAACTACAACCGGGCACGAGCACGCGATGTGCCGTCGCGGGGTTGCAATGGGCCCCCAACTTCCCTACATTCCGTCTAGTCAGAAAACATACTCAAAATTCAAAAAACACCTTCCGGCGCTATTGCCCGAGGGTCCTTTCGTGTGAGGTGAACCATGGATACCGCATATTCCGCTGAAGATTTAGCGTTTCGTGATGAAGTGCGCGGCTTTTTTGCCGAGGCCTATACCCCCGAACTACAAAAACGATTGCGCTCCACCGATTACAAGAATGCGATCGAGGAGTGGCAGAGGAAGCTGTATGACCAGGGCTGGGTAGCCCCCAACTGGCCTGCCGAATACGGCGGCACCGGCTGGACCGCAACCCAGAAATACATCTACGAGACCGAACGTTCTCTCGCTGGCATCCCCAACGTCGTGCCTTTTGGTTTGGTGATGGTAGCCAATGTGATCATGGCTTACGGCACGGACGAGCAGAAATCCTATTTTCTGCCGCGCATTTTGAAGAGTGAGGACTGGTGGTGTCAGGGCTACTCCGAGCCGGGTTCGGGATCGGACCTCGCAAGCCTGAAGACAAAAGCCGAGCGCGATGGCGATGATTTCATTATCAATGGCGCCAAGATTTGGACCACCTATGCTCAATATGCCGACTGGATTTTCTGTCTGGTGCGTACCGATAACTCCGGCAAGAAGCAGGAGGGCATCACCTTCATATTGATCGATATGAAATCTGAGGGGATCAAAGTGAACCCCATCATTTCCATCGACAATCACCATAGCCTGAATGAAGTGGAGTTCAACAATGTCCGCGTACCGGCCAAGAATGTCGTCGGCGAAGTGGGCAAGGGGTGGACGGTTGCCAAGGCGTTGCTCGCTCACGAGCGCACTGGTATCGCCGGCGTTGCCGACGTGAAACGCGCCGTGCGCGTCATCAAGGAAGTCGCCGCGAAGGAAGAGAACGGCGGTCAGCGCCTGATCGATGATGCCGGCTTCCAGCAGCGTCTCGCCGATATCGAAGTGGAATTAATGGCGCTGGAGTTTACTGAGCTGCGCACGCTGGCCACCCAGGCCGCGGGCGGTTTCCCCGGGCCGGAATCCTCACTATTGAAGATCAAGGGCACCGAGTTGCAGCAGGCGTCTCAAGAGTTGCTGATGGAAATTGCTGCTTATTATCAAGGTGTACTGCCGATCGATCTTGACCCCGACGCCCTGGGACATGCCTTCGCGACAGATGCGCGTAAGTCCTACATGTATGGCCGCGCTGCGACCATTTATGGGGGCTCTAATGAGGTGCAGAAAAACATTATCGCCAAGTACGTGCTGGGCCTTGAGTGAGGATCGCAGACCATGAATTTTGATTTTACTGAAGAGCAACAAATGGTCCGCGACTCGATCGCGCGCTTCGTACAGGACGATTACGACTGGGATACCCGCAAGGCAATTGTCGCCTCGGAGCAGGGCATGAGCCGCGACAACTGGCAGCTGTTTGCGGAGCTGGGATGGTTGTCAATTCCCTTTGCCGAGGAGCACGGCGGTTTTGGCGGCAATATCGTCGATATGGCCGTCGTCATGGAAGAGCTGGGCAAAGGTCTGGTGGTTGAGCCTTACTTCCCCACAGTGGTGCTCTTTGGTGGCCTTATCAAGCGGGCGGGTAATGAAGCGCAACAGGCCGAATGGTTGCCGCGCGTCATTGGTGGCGAAGTCCTTGGAGCGTTTGCCTATGTTGAGCGCCAGAGCCGCTTCGCACTTCATGATTGCCAGACCACCGCGACACCCGCGGGGGACGGTTATGTGCTGAACGGCGAGAAAGTGGTGGTGTTTAACGGCGAGCAAGCGGATCACCTGGTGGTATTGGCACGCACCTCCGGCGCGCAATCCGATCGCGAGGGCTTGTCGTTATTTGTGGTCGACGCGGCCGCCGCCGGTGTCGAGAAGATGAGTTATCCGATGATGGACGGGCAGCGTGTAGCGAATATCACGTTCAAAGATGTGGCGTTATCAGCGGATGCCTTGCTTGGAGAGGAGGGCGCCGCGCTACCGGTGGTGGACGCGCTGGCTGATGAGGCCATCATTGCACTGGCAGCCGAGGCGGTGGGCATCATGGGTGTCCTGAATGCCAAAACGCTTGAATACACCAAGACGCGCGAGCAGTTTGGCGTCTCGATCAGCTCCTACCAGGCGCTTCAGCATCGTATGGTCGATACCATGATGGCCTACGAGCAGAGCAAGTCGCTGTTATTCAAAGCGCTGTGTGAGTACAAGCAGGACCCCGCAATGGCGGCGGAAACCGTGCACGCACTGAAGGTGTTGATCGATCGTAACGGCAAACACGTGTTCGGTGAGGCTATCCAGCTCCACGGAGGTATGGGTATGACCGACGAGCTCGATATCGGCCACTACGCTAAGCGCCTGATGATGATCAATACTACCTTTGGTGACGCGAACTACCACCGTAGTCGTTACATCGAAACCGCTTACGCGGCCTGATCATGGAGCTCCGCGACAAGGTGGTTGTCGTCACAGGTGGCGCCAGTGGTATCGGCGCCGGGCTCTGCCGACGATTTCGCGAGGAGGGTGTGAGGGGCCTCGTTATTGCTGACCTCAACGGAGACGCAGCCGCTGCACTGGCCGCGGAGTTAGGAGGCAAGAGCCACGCGGTTAATGTCTGTGACGAGTCGGCTATTGCAGCGCTGGTGGCGGATACCGAGGCTGAATTTGGCCAGGTTGATTTATTCTGTTCGAACGCCGGTATTCTCAATCTCGATGGCGGAGACTATTGGGCGACCTCAAGTCCCAATGATGTCTGGCAACGCAACTGGGAAGTCCACGTGATGGCGCATGTGTACGCCGCCCGGGCGTGTCTGCCCGACATGATCCGCCGTGGCGAGGGCTATTTTTTACATACTGTTTCTGCGGCTGGTCTCCTCAGCCAACCCTACACAGCGGCGTACGCGACCACCAAGCACGCGGCGATTGGGTTTGCCGAATCGCTCGCAATCTCTCATGGCGATGATGGCATCAAAGTCAGCTGTTTGTGTCCGCAAGCGGTCGACACCGCCATGCTGGGCGGTAGCGATGGTGGTAGCGCGGGGCTCGACGGCATCCTGAGTCCGGCGCAGGTGGCCGAGGCGACGATAACGGGTTTGCGGGAAGAACGGTTTTTGATTCTGCCCCATGAACAGGTGCAACAGTATCACTTGAACAAGGCGAACAACTACGACCGCTGGATCGGCGGTATGCGGAAATTGCGCCGCAACATGCAGCCCCCTACACTCCCCTGACATTCGCCTAGGGGTTCCCTTTGGACAGACAGCAGCGTTTCGCCCGGGTCATCCTGAACGGCTTCTACGCTTATTTTGCAGAGTTTGAAAACATCACGCTGGCTGCGCGGACGCGCTTTGAGCAAGCGGAATGGTCCCGCATGGCAGAGGTATCGAGTCGCCGGATCGATATTTATAAAGAAACGGTGATGGAAACCCTGAGCGTGGCCCGCCAGATCGCCGGAGAGCATATTGACGATTTGGGTTTCTGGTCCGCGACGCGCAGTATTTATGCGAACCTCGTTCAGGGCATGACCAATTTCGAGATCGCAGAGACTTTTTACAACTCAATTTTCAATTCCCATTTTGGACACCGCGCCATTCGCAACGAGTACGCCTTTGTCTTCTCGCCGCAGGGGGATGTGCCGCCGGTTGATATGGGGCGGGTCGTCAATCGATATCCGGTGGCGGGAGACCCCGCGGGTGCGTTTGGTCGCCTACTCGACGATTACGCATTTAACATTCCTTTCGAAGACCAGGAGCGGGATGTCGCCAGCATCTGTGCGGCGATCGAGCGGCACATGACTGCGCATTTCGACGTGGGACGCAGTGGCGTCGAGCTGCAAGTGCTGGAGCATCACTTCTTTCGCAATAAAGCGAGTTACATTGTCGGACGGCTCTATTGTGACGGCGACCAAATGCCCTTTGTGTTGCCCGTATTGCACAACGATGACCCGGCACAACCTGCAGTGTATGTTGATGCATTCCTGTTTGGCTCCGATCAGGTGAGTCTGCTGTTTTCTTTTACTCGCAGCTACTTCATGGTGGACGCGTCGATTCCCTCCCAGTACGTGTTGTTCCTGCAGCAACTCATGCCGAAAAAGGAAATCTCAGAGATCTACAGTTCCATTGGCCATTTCAGACATGGCAAAACCTACTTTTACCGGACGTCGACCCGTCATATTCGCTCAACCGAGGACAGCTTTATTGTTGCTCCGGGGATCAAGGGTATGGTGATGACGGTGTTCACACTCCCGTCCTATGAGTATGTGTTTAAGATCATTAAGGACCGCTTCACTCCGCCCAAGGAAGTCACGCATCAAATTGTCAAAGACAAATACCATCTGGTGAAGCGCTGGGATCGGGCGGGACGGATGGCAGACACTCAGGAATTCAATAATCTGGTGTTTGACGCGAGCCGATTCTCCGACGAGTTGATGGAGGAGCTGAATACCACCTGTCCCTCCCAAATTCGCGTCAATGGCCGAGCGTTGATCATCAAGCATTGTTACGTCGAACGGCGCATGAATCCGCTGAACCTCTATCTGCAGGATGCGACGGATGATGAAGTGAATGAGGTGATGAACGATTATGGCAACGCGATCAAGCAGCTCGCTGCCGCCAATATCTTCCCGGGCGATATGCTGTTGAAAAACTTCGGTGTCACCCGACATGGCCGCGTGGTGTTTTATGACTATGACGAAATCGAGCCATTGCTGGACTGTAATTTCAGGCGCATTCCGCCGCCGCGTGACGAAATGGATGAGATGTCCGGGCAACCCTGGTACTCCGTGGGTCCGAAGGACATATTCCCCGAGGAATTCCGCTTGTTCTTTTCTGGTAATGCCCGTGCGCGTGAAGCTTTTGACGCCCAGCATGCAGATCTCTACGACGCGGATTTTTGGATCCGCTTACAGAACAAGCTGCGTGAGGGATTTGTCGAAGACTTTTATCCTTATCCGCGACGGGTTCGCTTTTCCCGACGGCTGGAGGCCGCATAGCCATGGCATCGCTTTATCTCATTCGGCACGGGCAGGCTTCCTTTGGCAGCGACAACTATGACCAGCTCTCTCCGCTGGGCCAGCGGCAGGCTGATGTATCGGGACATTTTTTTGCCGATATCGGCCTGCAGTTTGCGCAGGCTGCCAGCGGTGACTTATCGCGCCAACGCGAGACAGCTGAGCGGGTTTTAGCCAGTCAGCCTGAAGCGGTCTCGCTACACATTGACCCCCGTCTAAACGAGGTCGACAACGAGGGGCAGATTGCGGCGCTGTTACCCATTCTGTGCGAGCGGGACGCCGCCTTTGCCGAACGCGTGAAGGCAGGACGCAGTGACAGCAAGCAATATCAGAAAGTGATACAGGCGGTATTTAATGCGTGGGTCTCGCCAGACTGCCCCGTCTTAACCGATACCGCCTCATGGCCGGATTATCTGGCGGGGGTGAAGGGCGCACTGGAGGACGCGATGGCGCGCGCGGCCAGTGGCAGTGATACGGCGATTTTCACATCCGGCGGTACCATCGCGACCGCTGTGAGCTGGGTCTTGGGGGCACGACACGACCAAATCTACGGTTTCTATGAGCCAGTGTTCAATTGTTCTATCACCCGACTGATTTTCTCTCGAGGACGCATTTCGCTCTCTAATTTCAATGACACCGCACACCTGCAGTTGCTGAGTCAGCAGTTGGGCGAGTCGTTGGTCACTTATCGGTAACCGCGCTGTGGCAGATATCTGGCTGGTGCGTCACGGCGAGGCCGCAGCAAAGTTTGGCGAACATATTGATCCGGGGTTATCACCGCTGGGACATGAACAGGCACACGCCGCGGAGCGATTGCTGACTCCGGTGGTGCCCGCATCAGCGAGTCTGATCAGCAGCCCCAAGCGCCGCGCGCTGGAGACGGGTGCGCCGCTGGCCCGTTTACGGCAGCAGCAGCTGGTCACTGATCCGCGCTTTATCGAGTTGCCCTCGCCGGGTGCGCTGGACGAGCGCCATGCCTGGATACAATCGGTGTTAAAGGCGACCTGGAGTGAGCTTCCCAGCACTGTCGCGGCCTGGCAGTCGCGTATTTTTGACGCCTTGGCAGAGTGCCGCGGACCCACGGTTATTTTCACCCATTTTCTGGTGATCAATTCGGTGGCGTCAAAAATATCCGGTGACGATACCGTGCTGCAATGCATGCCCAGTAACGGTTCGGTGCATCATCTCTCCGTCTCAGGTGATCAGTGGGCGTGGGTGAGTCGAGGGGTAATGCTCGAGAGTATCGTCAACTAGCGACGCTTGGTCCGCACCAGCGACTCCTGCGCAGTGGATGCCAACAATGTACCGTCTTGTGCCCATAAAAAACCGCGACTGAGTCCTCTGCCGCCGCCCGTCCGTGGCGTGTCGCAGTCATACAGCACCCATTCATCCATTTTGCCCGGATGGTGAAACCAAATCGCGTGATCCAGACTGGCTGCCATGAAGTCTTTGAACGGATTACTCGATGGGTGCGGATAAAATACGGTGCTGAGCAGTGAGTAGTCGGAGATCATCACCAAGGCCGCCTGATGGATCGCCTTGTCGGCGGGGAGGAAGCCCACCGTACGGAACCACGAGCGTCCGATCGGGGGCTGAACTTCAGCACGGTATTGAGTCACGCGCTGCCGTTCGATCTGATAAAGCTCAATCAGATTGGGGTCACCCGGTTTTGTGGTTAATCCCACGAACGTGGACAGATCGTCCGCCTCGATTTTTGGTGCCTCAATATCAGGCATTTCGAAGCAATGCGAGACGCCTTCTTCATCAACGTGATAACTGATTGAGGTATTAAAGATTGCCTCGCCACGCTGTCTCGCAACCACGCGCCGGGTAGAAAAAGACCGCCCATCGCGAATCGGGTCGACGTCAAACTCAATCGGAATCGTCGGATCGCCGGCGCGCAAAAAGTAGGCGTGCAGACTGTGTGCCTCGAGTGGCGGTTCGATGGTCTGGTTAGCGGCCATTAGGCACTGGGCCACCACCTGCCCGCCAAAAATGCGGCTCTGTGGCATCAAACTGTTGCCAACAAAGGTCAGCGGCCCTGTTTTACGCGGCGCGATATGCTCGACCACCTCTATAAAAGTTTTCACTTAATTGCCTGCTACACCTGCTGGGTGACTTGTAGTCCCTGAAAAAAGACGGAGAAATATTCGCTGGCTCCCTGCTCCAGGGAGTCAATTGACTGCCATGCCGCCAAGTCCATGGCAGCATTCAGTGCGCCGGTCAGTAATTGAATGACGACAGCCGCTGGCACTGGGCGAAAAAACTGCTGCTGGATAGCGTCTGCAATAAAGCGCTCCAGTACCCCGTGAACAGCTCCCAAGCGCGCCAGCAGACGTCGTCTGACCGCGGGTGGCAGCGATGTGATGGCATTAAAATGCACTAGCGGCCCCTGATCAGAGTTCTGCAATGCAAATATGTGTTGGCAGGCGACTTCCAGTTTGAACACGGGCGAGCCGTCGAGAGACGCGACCCGCATCATGACCTGGTCCAGTCGATCGAGGGTGTAGTCAAAGCACTGGGTCAGCAGCGCCTCTTTATTGGCAAAGTGGTAGTAAAAGGCACCCTTTGAGACTTGTAGCTGTTGGGCGATTTCGTCCAGGGAGGTTCCGCTGAAACCCTTTTGGTTGAAGCAGCGGGTGCCGGCTTTGAGAAAGGCCTCCTGCTTAAGTCGGTTCTGAGTATCGCGATCGAAGACGTCCTCATCAACAGCCAGTGCCTCCAATCCGGGTGGGGGCGTTGCTTGCGCTTGCAAGGGTGACGCCAGTAGGCCGTGACTGAACAGATCCCGGAGCACGCCACTGACCGTCGCCGCCTCTTCTCGGGGCATTTCGTAGAGCCAATAAAAAGACCAGTCGAGTGCCCCGAGAATCGCGCGAAGCGTAATCACGGGATTACAGGGTCTGATGTCCCCTTGGTTGATACCTCTTTGCATTATCTCTATCAGTCGCTTTAGCAGCCGACGGTACTCTGCTTCCAAAGCCTGACGGTGCTCGGTGGCCAGTGACGCCACCTCAAGTGGTGCCGCATAAAAATCACCGGCATCATCGAGCGCACGAAGCGTGGTCGCAATCTGACTCTCGAGGAAGTACATCAAACAATCGAGCGGTGCGTGGGTGTGTTGCTCAGCCGCATCCAGTTGCCTGTGTGCCTGTCTGACATTGGCGTCGTAGCACTGGTATATCAGGTCTTCCTTGGTGGCCACGTAGTAATAGAGACTGGTTTTGGTGAGGCCGAGACGACTCGCAACGTCGGCCAGTGTGGTCGAGCGCGCGCCCTTGGTATTGAACAATTTTGCGGCACAGGAGAGCACCGCGGCGCGCTTGGTCTCGCGCTGCAAGCCGCGGCTGAAGGGCGATCGTTGTTCGGAGTTGAGGTTTTCCACGGGCAGTTTCGGAGCAATCTGACCCGCTGGGTCATCCTCAAAGTTCAAGAATTTGAACTTTAAGTATTTTTACTGACCCTGTCCATGGGAGCCTGTTTGCTGAACACTCTCGCCTTCGGCATCCGAGACCCTCGGCTGGCACCGGTTTCGCTCTCAGGAGCCGAGAGACGACGCCGCTACCGGCAGCCCCTGTTGGGTGTCGGGCAAGCCCTGTGCCACACTTGCGGGGTGAATAATTGTTGTGAGTAGAGCCCGGACGTGCCCAACACCATCTCTTTTCGACAGCAAGAGGGTATTGCCACCCTATCCTTTGATAACCCTGCGCGCCGCAATGCGCTGGGTAGCGAAGAGCTCGATGCCATAGAGGGGGCGCTCAAGACACTCGATGCCACCACCCGCGTCTTGCTCATTACGTCCTCTGACGACCGGATCTTCTGTGCCGGGGCGGATCTGACCCAAATTCTCGATGGATCACTGAACGGCGATCGCTTCCAGTCGATGACCAATCAGATTGCCGAATTATCGATTCCCACGATCGCGGTGTTGACGGGGAATGTTTTCGGCGGCGGCGCCGAGCTCGCCTTGAGCTGCGATTTTCGGCTGGGCCGGGAGGGGATTGCGATGCGTATCCCCGCGGCGGCAATCGGGCTGTGTTATCCGGTTCAGGGTATCGAGCGTCTGACAAAGCGGTTAGGCGTGCCCCTCGCGAAAAGACTTCTGGTGGCGGCGGAAACATTTTCCGCCGATGACATGCTGGCCTTGAGGCTTGTCGACCGGATTGTCCCGGCGGCGCAATTACGCGAGGAAGCAGAGGCATATGCGCGCGCGCTGATTGCGCTGGCGCCGATGGCGGTGACCAGCATGCTCACTATCATCCGGCAACTAGAAGTGGGTGAGTTGGATCAAAAAACCGCCGCCGATTTAGCGTCGGCCTGCGCTGCGTCGGAAGATGTGCAAGAGGGAATTTTGGCCCAGCGCGAAAAAAGATCGGCAAATTTTAAAAACCGGTGACCTAAATAAAGCCCTCTCCACTATGCTAGTGTTGTCCCACCGTCCAGCGTTACACCCACCATGTCCATAGCTCAGGCAAAACTCGAGAAGATCCGTGAGCAGGTGCAAACGCATCTTGACCGGCGAGAAACCGTGACCCTTTCTGAGACGCGTCGCAAGGCGTTGGAGGCGACGATCCGCGGGCATTTGTCGACCCACAATGCGGTGATTGTGGCGCACTACTACACCGCGCCAGAGATTCAGGCTTTGGCCGAGGCGACCGGGGGCTGCGTATCCGATTCGCTCGAAATGGCGCGCTTCGGGCGCGACCACCCGGCGGAAACCCTCATTGTGGCGGGGGTGCGCTTTATGGGCGAGACGGCAAAAATACTGACACCGCAAAAGCGGGTGCTGATGCCCACGCTTGAGGCAACGTGCTCGCTCGACGAGGGGTGCCCGATCGAAGAATTCTCCGCGTTTTGCGACGCACATCCGGAGCGGGAGGTCGTTGTGTATGCCAACACCTCTGCGGCGGTCAAAGCCCGTGCAGACTGGGTGGTGACCTCCAGCATAGCGCTGGATGTGGCCGAGCATTTGGCTGCGCAGGACAAGCCCATTATCTGGGCGCCTGATCGACACCTGGGGGAGTACGTGCAGCGAGAGTCAGGTGCCGACGTGCTGCTCTGGGACGGCGCGTGCATCGTGCACGAAGAATTCAAAGCCCGCGGTATCCGTGATCTGAAGCAGGTTCATCCCGAGGCCGCTGTGTTGGTGCACCCGGAGTCTCCTGCCAGCGTTATTGAGCTGGCCGATCGGGTGGGGTCGACAACGCAAATAATTCGCGCCGCTACCGAGATGCCTAACCCCACCTTCATCGTCGCGACCGATCAGGGCATTTTTTACAAACTTACGCAAGCTGCGCCTGACAAGCAATTCATCATTGCCCCCACTGCAGGGCAGGGTGCAACGTGTCGAAGCTGCGCCAATTGTCCGTGGATGGCGATGAACGATCTTGAAGCGATGGCCGCGGTATTTGATCGAGCGGATAACGAAATCCAAGTGCCCGAGGCGCTGGCGGTGGCGGCGATGCGACCATTGGAGCGCATGCTGGATTTTGCGAAAACACTTCAGCCATGATTTCTGGCGGCGAGCCCTCAGCCTGAGTATCTGGCCCGCATAGCGTTGCCCTCCAGCGGGCTCGGGCGGGTGAGGTTATCCTCGATCCATGGCAGCCCGCATTTCCTGAATGTCGCGCATGCGCTCATTAATCAAGGACGCCCTCGTGAAGTCATTGCCAACCAGCTGCTGCGCGTAGCCCAGCTGCGCCTCTGCCGCGTCCAGCGCGTTGACCAAGATAAAGTACTCCGCCCGCGATTGATGAAGCCCGACGATATTCCCTGCCAATCCCTGAACCTCTGCGAGGAGATACCAGAGCCCGGGATCGTTCGTCACCCTGCGAGACTGTTCCAGTAACACCGCCTCGGCGAGATGGGGCGACCCTGCCTGGTGTAAGGCATTGGCGTAAGCCATGGTTAAGGGGTGGTTACCGGGCGAGAGTTCCAACCGGCTCTCCAGTCCACTGACTGCGCGGTCGGGATTGCCCTGCGCCAGCGCGATATCCGCAGCAGCCAACACGTATTCGACCCGATCACGGTTACCGGACCAGATGCTATCGAGGGCGAGTGCGGCCTCATCCGCGCGGCCCGCAGCGGTGAGCGCCAGGACCAACCCATAGGCAGTGGCCTCTGCAGAAATGGGGTCGCCCTCTAAAGCCGCACGAAACTGCGCCACGGCGGCTTCCGGTGTCTGAGCAGAGTGCACTGCCACGCGCGCGCGCATGAGCTGATAGTCGAGGCTGACGGAGCGGATCTGCTTGGGGTACTGCATGGCGCGGGCGCGAGTGTCCGAGATGCGCTTTTCGGACAAGGGGTGGGTTCTGAGAAACTCGGGAATCCGGTCCCCCTGGCTGTAGCGGGTAGCGGCGTACATCCGCTCGAACATTTGTGGCGCCGCGTAAGGATCCATACCCGCATTAAACAGTGTCCGCAGGCCTACCCGGTCCGCCTCGGCCTCATTGGCCCGGCTATAGCGCAATTGTGCGTCCTGCGCGAGGCCCTGCGCCGTCGTCATGGCCGCAAGGCCGGCATCTGATCCCACCGTGGCCGCCAGCAGCACCCCGGCCAGCAGTCCGGCCAATTGCATTGGACCTTGCTCCTGCGCCAGCTCCATCCTTCGCGAAAAATGTCGCTGACTGAGGTGTGCAATCTCATGGGCCATCACGGTAGCAAATTCATCCTCCGTGACCGCATAGTTGAACAAACCGTTGTGCACACCGATAACCCCTCCGGGCACGGCAAACGCATTGATGGTCGGATTATCCACGATGACGAGCTCTATCCGACGATCCTGAAGCTCGCTGTGCTGCACCAGTTCGAAGACCAGGTTTTCCAGATAACTGTATAAGAGTGGGTCAGTGACCAGCGGCGCTTGGCCTCTGAAACTCCTCAGCCACATTCGGCCTAACTCATATTCATAGTCGGCGGAAAAAAGGCTGGTACTGGATTCCCCCAAATTGGGGATCTTGAGATCCTCGTTAGCGGCCCGGGCGGGCAGCGAGGCACAGAGACAGCACAACAGCGCCAGTAAGGCGGAGCGAGTGCGGATAAACGTCGAGCGGTACATGGACGCACTCTAGCTCACTTGCGCGGTCCCCGGTGGATTATCGGGGCCGTAAAAGTACGTCACGATTACCGTTATCACTGTCCAGAAACGATATACTGTCGGCCCCGTCGACGCGTGTGAGCGCTATGCCTGATTCCTCTGTGCCGATCGAGTCCGTTGATGCTCGCGGTGAGCGTTGCCCTATGCCTCTATTGATGGCCAAGCGCGCATTGCGCGGTATTGCATCCGGGGCTTCACTGGAGGTGCTGTCAACAGACGCGGGATCGGAGCGCGATTTCGAGAGTTTTGCGAGGCTGGCAGGCCATCGCGTGACTTGCGAGCATTTGCCGGACGAGGTGATACGACTCATTATTACCAAGGCCTGACGAGAGGATCTGAGTCCACGTGAAAGAAGTCCTAGTCCGCTGGTACCACCGCTATCTGAGTGAAGAAGAGGCCGTGATCCTGTTGGTGATCATCGCCCTCGCGTTTGTCGTCATGCTGGCTTTTGGCGACGTGTTGGCCCCGGTTCTCGTCGCGGTCATTCTCGCCTATTTGATGCAGGGGGTCGCGAACTTCCTGACCCATCGCGGCCTGCCTGCTGAGGTAGGGGTGGCGGCCTCCACCATTTTGTTTCTCGGCGGCTTTTTTGCCTTTCTATTTGGCCTGGCACCGCTCGTATGGCGGCAGTCAGTCGCTCTGCTGCGTGAAGCCCCAGCGATGATCGAGGCGGGGCGCAAAGTATTGATCACGTTGCCCGAGGAATACCCGGTTCTGTTTACTCAGCAGCAGGTCAATGAGCTGACCGCTGTGATTCAGACCGAGATGGCGGTGATTGGACAACTGTTGGTCACCAAGGGGCTGAGTTCGATCCCCAATGTACTGGCCACCATTGTCTACCTGATTCTGATCCCGCTGATGGTGTTTTTCTTTTTGAAAGACAGGGAGCAACTACTCGACTGGTTTGCCGGATTTTTGCCAGAAAAAAGACCGCTACTTGATCGCATATGGGGAGAATTGAGTCAGCAGTTTTCCAACTATGCGAGAGGCAAGGGCATCGAGGTGCTGATCATCGGTCTCGCCTCTTATTTTGTGTTCGCGCTCTTTTCTCTCAATTACGCCGCTTTGCTGGGCCTGCTGGTGGGCTTGTCGGTAATCGTGCCCTACATTGGCGCAACGTTGGTGACCCTGCCCGTCGTGGTGGTGGCGTATTTTCAATTTGGGGTCACGCCTGATTTCTACTGGGTGGTCGGGGCCTATTTGGTGATTCAGGTGCTCGATGGCAACGTCCTGGTGCCCCTGCTGTTCTCTGAGGCCGTTAACCTTCATCCAGTCGCTATCGTTATCGCTGTCCTGTTTTTTGGCGGTATTTGGGGACTGTGGGGCGTCTTTTTCGCCATCCCTCTCGCCACAATGGTGAATGCGCTACTCTCCGCCTGGCCTGCCCGGGACGCCGTGCCGGCCATACCGCGTTAACAATCCCGCAGTGATACCGTGCTTAACCCCTCAAATGGAGTGAACCGATCGATGATGAACTTGGCGAAAAGTAGGCCTGGCCGTGATGACCCAAACAGTCCGCGCTCAGGGTTCGCCAGTCTCGGTC
>JAYPXQ010000030.1:0-22526 GCA_038135595.1 Halieaceae bacterium | reverse complement strand
TCGCCTATCCCCAGTATGTGACAGCTTCGCATCACGGCGTTCATCGGTATACTGACGCCGCATGGCTTGAAAGAAAGGTGACAGTGAGCACTGATACAGATCAACCCGTGGCGTGGGCACGCCGCATTCTCGCCTCTGCCGAGCCATTTCTCGCCGCAACCGCTCGCCCTACCGTATCGATCGAACCGCCGACGGACGCCGACGTATTGGCCCTCAAAGAGGGGCTGGTTCGAGTTTCAGAACTGCTGCACACGCCCACATCCGACCTCAACCACGACCTGCTGAATGTGATTGGGGCTATCCGCGGCTACGCTGAGATGTTGCAGGAGGACGCAGCCCTGCTCCACCCGGCGTTGGCCCGGACCCTACCGGCGCTGCTCTCCAGCGTCGGCGGCACCTCGACAGTGATGGACGCCCCGGAAGGAACGCCTGCTTCTGCGGCTGAACTGAAAGACGCGGGCGTGATTTTGGCTGTCGATGATATGCCCGAAAATCGCGAGCTCATCAGCCGACTGTTATCACGGGCCGGTCATACCGTGATTTCGGCGGAGTCAGGAGAAGAGGCCCTCGAGTTGCTGGAAACCCGCGGCGTAGATGTGGTTCTGCTCGATCTGATGATGCCAGGCATCGGGGGCGCAGAAGTCCTTAGAAAAATGAAAGAGCACGAGGGTCTTCGTGCGACACCGGTCATTATGATCAGTGGACGTCAGGACATGGATCAAATCATTACCTGTATTCAGGCAGGTGCCGACGACTACCTTCTGAAACCCTTCAACCCCGTACTCCTTCAGGCGCGTATATCGGCGGGAATCGAACGCAAACGCTGGCATGACCGCGAAGAGGACTATCGCCATCAGCTCGAGCGAAACGAGCGTTTTATCAGACGCACTTTTGGGCGTTACCTATCGGACGATATCGTCGAGCAGTTGCTGGAGGCCCCAGAAGGACTCGAACTTGGCGGCGATTTGCGCGAAGTCACCATCATGATGTCGGACATCTGCGGCTTCACCAGCTTGGCCGAACACCTCCCGCCCACGCAGGTCGTGTCGCTGCTGAATCGTTATTTCGAGGCAATGACTGCCATCATTTTTGAGCATCAGGGCACCATCGACGAATTCCTTGGAGACGCCATTCTGGCGGTCTTTGGCGCCCCCCGACGACTCGATAATGATCCTGAGCGCGCTGTACGCTGCGCACTGGCCATGCGAGAGGCCATGGCTGCGGTGAACGCTGCCAATGCGACCGCAGGCTTACCCGCGCTGAGCCAACGGATTGCACTGAACACGGGTACAGTTATTGCCGGCAACATCGGCTCGGAGCAGCGGGCAAAGTACGGTTGTGTTGGCCACGCGATGAACGTGACCTCGCGCATTGAGGGTCAAACCGAAGTGGACGAAATTCTGATCGCCGAAGCCACACGCCAGCTTCTGCCCGAGGGTGTTTTTCGACTCGGGGAACCCAGAGAAATCATCGCCAAAGGCATTGAAGATTCAATCCTCACCTATCCGGTGCTGGGGTTGCAGTAATGGCCGAGACGACGCGCCATATCCTGCTGGTTGAGGACAATGAGGTAAACCGGAACATGCTTACCCGCCGCCTCGAGCGCGCCGGACACACCGTGATTACTGCCGCTGACGGCGAGACCGCGCTCAACGTCATGCGAGAGGAGCAACCCGCTGTTGTGTTAATGGACATGAATCTGCCGGTGAAGGATGGCTGGACCGCTTGCCGAGAAGCCAAAGCCGACGAGGCTATTCGTGATATTCCTATTATTGCTCTAACCGCCCATGCCATGGAGGAAGACAAAGCCCGGGCATTGGCCGCAGGATGCACAGACTTTGCTACCAAGCCTGTCGATTTCCCTGCCCTGCTCTCCGTGATCGCGGCTGCTCTGAATGCGCACAGCTGACGTTGTCACACAGCTGCGGCCGCGTCTCAGTCTCCGCGGCCGACTCTATTTGTTCTCCGGCGCCATCCTTATTTTATTTGCCATCAACGTCGCCGTATCACTCTGGGGAAGTTTTGCGCGTAACGAAAGCTCGCTTGCTTATCAGGAGGCCGTTACCGCCGCACAACTGACAGCCGAGTTGGAGCAAAACCTGCAGAACAAACGACAACAAGTGCTGGTATTGGCCACTTTGCGGGAGACCACGGATGACCCGCTGGAAGACAGTCAGCTTGATCAGGCGCGGGCCGACCTGGATATCATTGCCGAACGTCTAAGACAGTTAGGTAATTACGGCGGTGAAGATCTTGAGGCCTATTACCGAAGGCTTCATGACAGCACCACCACCCTGATAGAGCAGTGGCGACAGTTTTATATCCGCTATAACCAAACGGGGCCCACGCCCTCGGTGGAAGACGCGCGCTCATACAACAATGCCCAACAGAGACTCCGGGAGCTGGATCAGCGCCAGTCTTTTATCGCGGTTCAACGCGCCACGGCGATAGATCGCACCATCACACTGACCGATCAAATCACGGTCGTCGGCTTCATTGGATCTATTGCCATCACGCTGGGACTGGTGTTCGCCATGATACGCAGCACCAATGCTTCACTGACCCGAATGAAACGCGGCGTGGAGCGCTTCGGCTCCGGTGATTTGACCTACCGCATTGACGAACAGCGTGACGCCGGTGAAATCGGTGATCTCGCTCGCACGTTCAACGAAATGTCTACCAAACTGCAGACGGCTATTGAAGAAATGAATACCGCGAGAGCGGACGCGGACTCAGCGAACGCCGCAAAAAGTATGTTCCTGGCCAATGTGAGCCACGAGCTGCGAACGCCGCTAAACGCCATCATTGGCTACTCGGAGATGCTTCAGGATGAGTTGAGCGACGACACAGAAGTTAATCGCGAGCAATTTCACCATGACCTCGCCACCATTATCCTCTCGGGCAGGCAGCTACTCACTCTGATCAACGACATTCTCGATTTGTCGAAGATCGAAACCGGAAAGATGCAGGTCAGCTTCGAAGTTTTCAGCCCCGCCGCCTTGCTGGTGCAGGTTTGCGATGCCCTCTCCCCCTTGCTGACTCAAAACAAAAATACGCTGGTGCTTAACATCGATAAAGACAACATGCGCGATATGAATAGCGACCGCGGGAAGCTACAACAAATCGTGACCAATCTTTTCTCAAATGCCTGTAAGTTCACCCAAGAAGGACAGATCACTGTATCGGCATTTATGAATGAGCAAGCGCTGACCGTCACGGTAGCTGATACCGGCATAGGTATGACGCCGGCTCAACAAGCACGGGTATTTGAAGCATTCACCCAAGCGGAGGCAGACACGGGTCTAAAGTACGGCGGCACCGGTCTGGGGCTTGCGATTGTCAGGGAGTTTTGCACGATGCTGGGCGGCACTATTGAGGTGCAAAGCAAGCCCAACGAAGGGGCTCAGTTTCGTGTCAGGATTCCGGTTGACCCAGCGTAAGCTCCCGGAGCCGCTTTAACGCTTCCTCACGTTTTTCCAGTTCGACCCTCATCTGCGCATTGTCGGCTTCTGCTTCGGCAATCTGATTCTGCAGATCAACAATCAACGCCAGCAGTAACCGCAATGCAGAACCGCGAGCACTGACCGGGTCAGCCTCATCGCTATTCGGCTCGAGATTTTGCGCAGCAATGGCATCGATCAGATCCAGGCCCACGTTCGACTCTTGGCTTGCCTGATCAAGTCCCGATGCGCCATGCTGGGTCAGCGATTCACGCGCAGCCTCATAGTCACCCACCGCCAGCTGCTGCAATGCGGCGTCGAAGTGATCGGTAGCAATGGGGCTGTCACAGGCGCAAAGATCAGACTCAGAAAGTGCTTCAGCACTCGGGGCTTCCGAGGCGCCATCCTGCTGTGACTCGCTTTGATTATTCTCAGGGGACAGTGCGCACCCGGTCATCAACCCAGCGGTAAGAAAAGCCAGAAACCAGACACGAAAACCGTGGCGCACGAAATGAACCCCTGTCCCTTTCGAGGAGCTTAGCATCGAGCAGGCCCGGCACACCAGCACAGTGCGCGATTCAAGCGCCCTGCTCGTGACGCAAGTGCGGAAACAGGATCACATCGCGAATGGAAGGTGAGTTAGTTAGGAGCATCACAAGCCGGTCGATGCCAATGCCCTCGCCCGCAGTAGGCGGCAATCCGTACTCTAATGCCCGGATATAATCATGGTCGAAGTGCATTGCCTCGTCATCCCCCGCGTCTTTTGCCGCGACCTGCTCGCGGAATCGCTCCGCCTGATCCTCTGCATCATTGAGCTCGCTAAATCCATTCGCCAGTTCGCGGCCACCAACGAAAAATTCGAAACGGTCTGTCACAAAAGGGTCGTCGTCGTTACGCCGCGCCAACGGTGATACCTCTGTCGGATACGCCGTGATAAAAGTTGGCTCCTGCAGCTGTGCTTCTGCGGTCTCCTCAAAGATCTCGATCTGGATCTTGCCGAGGCCCCAGCTATCCTCCACCGAAAGCCCTAACTTCTTAGCGACGGCGCAGGCGCTGTCTCTGTCTGCCAAATGATCCAGGGTGAGATCGGGGTTAAATTTGAGTATCGCTTCTACCACCGTCATTCGCGCAAACGGTTGGTCAAAGTGAAAAGTGGTGTCGCCGTAACGGACCTCGGTCGTTCCCAGTACCGCCTGGGTTAGCTCCCGCATGAGTGCTTCGGTAAGGTCCATGGCGTCGCGATAATCGGCGTAAGCCCAGTAAAATTCGAGCATCGTGAACTCGGGGTTGTGTCGCGTCGACAAACCCTCGTTGCGAAAATTGCGATTAATTTCAAAAACCTTTTCTAGTCCGCCCACCGTCAACCGCTTGAGGTATAGCTCGGGGGCCACCCGCAAAAACATCTCCATATCGAGTGCGTTGTGGTGGGTGACAAAGGGTCTCGCTGTTGCACCCCCGGCGATGGGATGCAGCATGGGCGTTTCGACTTCCACGAATTGTCGTTGCCCGAGAAACTGGCGGATAAACTGAATCGTGGCAGCTCGAATGCGGAAAATCTCCCGCACCTCAGGGTTCACGATCAGGTCAACGTACCGCTGCCTGTACCGCATTTCCTGGTCGACCAAACCATGGTACTTATCTGGCAGGGGCCGCAACGCCTTGGTCAACAAGCGCCCCTCCTTCATATTAATGTACAGATCACCCTTACCACTGCGGTGAAGCGGGCCCGACGCCGCCACGATATCCCCGAGATCCCATGTCTTGATCGCCGCGACGTCATCGTCAGACAACTGATCGCGATTGAGATAGAGCTGAATCGTGCCCGACCCATCCTGAATCAAGAGAAACGCGCCCCGGTTGCGAATCAAACGACCGGCTACAGAGAAATGACGGTCCGCCCCCTCCAGCTCCACCTTGTCGTGAGATTCAAATTCGGTTTGCAAGTCGCCCGCGAGCGCCGTCCGCCGAAAATCATTGGGAAATGCCGATCCCTGTTCGCGCAGGGCTGCCAACTTAGCGCGGCGCTCCGCGATCAACCGGTTCTCGTCTTCCGTTTGTTGGCTGTTATCCACCGTAGACTCCATCACACGTCATCTCACAGCCCTTTTTTGAGAGAGGCCTGAATAAAAGGGTCCAATGCCCCATCGAGTACCGCTTGGGTGTTGCGGGTTTCGACCCCCGTACGCAAATCCTTGATACGGGAATCATCGAGCACATAGGACCGTATCTGACTGCCCCAGCCAATATCCGCTTTGCTATCCTCCAGCGCCTGTTTTTCTGCGCTGCGCTTGAGCATCTCCATCTCGTAGAGCTTTGCCCGTAGCTGTTTCATGGCGTTATCGCGGTTCTGGTGCTGAGACCGTTCAGTTTGGCAGCTGGTAACTATGCCCGACGGCTCATGGGTAATACGCACCGCTGAATCAGTCGTATTCACGTGCTGGCCACCAGCGCCAGAGGAGCGATAGGTGTCGACTCTGAGATCTGCGGGATTAATCTCTATGTCAATGTTGTCGTCGATCTCGGGGGATACAAACACAGAGGCAAAGGAGGTGTGGCGACGACCGCCGCTGTCAAAGGGCGACTTTCTCACCAGTCGATGAACACCTGTCTCGGTGCGGAGCCAGCCAAAAGCATAGTCTCCCTCGAACTGAATGGTCGCACTTTTCAGGCCGGCGACCTCGCCCGCTGACGCCTCTACCAAAGTCGTTTTGAAGCCCTTGTCCTCTCCCCAACGCAGGTACATTCGCAACAGCATTTCCGCCCAGTCTTGCGCCTCTGTGCCCCCAGACCCCGACTGAATATCGAGGTAAGCATTATTGGGGTCCATCTCTCCCGCAAACATGCGGCGAAACTCCAGCTGCTCGAGCGCCGCCTCTAATTGGAGAAGGTCATCTTCCACTGACTGCACCGCATCAGCGTCGTCTTCCTCTACCGCAAGCTCCAACAAATCGCTGGCGTCGGCGCAGCCCGCGTCCAACTGCTCTATGGTCGCCACCACCGCTTCCAGTGATGCACGCTCGCGGCCCAGTCCCTGAGCCTTGTCAGGGTCATCCCAAATACTGGGCTCCGATAGCTCCAGTTCAACCTCTGTCAGGCGATCTTTCTTGGCGGCAAAGTCAAAGATACCCCCTGAGCACGTCTGTACGTGCACGGAGATCTTTAATTTGATTGACGAGCGGTGCTACTTCCACGGTCTATGCTCCAATATCGGAAAAGTCGCTGGCCACGGGTACGCAACATAAGCACGACGAGCCGGCACAAAAAGATAGGGCGAGAGTCTAAAGGGTTGCAGGGGCTCGTGCCATACGAGCGCGGCTAAACCTCGAGGCGCGGCGCGCTAAATTGGCCAGAACGAATCGATCACTAATTGCGGCGATCGGTCGCCTCTGTAGTCGTTGATACCCAAACGGTATAGCGCTCCCAAGCGTTGCAACGGGTTCTCCAACCAATCCGCCACATCGATATTGAAGGCAATCGCCTCAACGTCGGTACCGTCAAATTCCAAAGACAACTTGAGATGCTTCTCGCCAACGATGCGGTGGTGCCTCACCGCAAACTCACCGTCAAAGAGCGGCTCGGGGAACTGTTGTCCCCAAGGTCCTGCCTGAGTCACTTGCTCGGCTACTGTGAGCGTCAATTCTTCTGCCTTCAGCGCGCCATCACTGTCCTGGATGCGTTGCGGTGGCTGATGATTCAGTGTCACAGCAATTGCCTGGTTCAGGGCCTGCTGAAAATCATCAAGGTGCGCCTCGGACAAGCTCAGGCCAGCTGCCATCGCGTGACCACCAAATTTACTGAGCAAACCGGGATGCTGAGTGGCGACCAGATCCAGCATGTCGCGCAGATGGACGCCGGGAATAGATCGTCCAGAGCCTTTCAGCCAGCCGTCACCTGCCTGAGCAAACACCACGGTGGGCCGATGGGTACGCTCTCGGATTCTCGAGGCAAGAATACCAATCACGCCCTGGTGCCACGTGGGATCATAAAGCGTCATGGCAAAGGGCAGTGCATTGGTCGTGAGATCCAAAGAGGCCAATTGCTGCAGTGCATCCTCCTGCATGGATTGCTCGATATCCCGTCGCTCCCGATTCAATTGATGCAAAGTCTGGGCCCGCTCCCTCGCGGATAGGGAGGATTCAGCCAACAGGCATTCAATTCCAATGGACATGTCATCGAGGCGCCCGGCCGCGTTGAGTCTCGGCCCGACAATAAAGCCGAGGTCAGACGCCGTCGCAGCCCGGTGATCCCGCCCTGCAACTTCGAATAAAGCCTCAATACCCGGTCGCGCGCGCCCCGAACGGATGCGCGCTAGACCGGCTGCGACGAGAATCCGATTGTTGCGATCCAATGGAACTACATCTGCGACGGTACCCAGCGCAACCAGGTCCAGAGCATCACCCAAATTAGGCGGCTCAATCCCATGATCTTCGAACCAGTGACGCTCCCTCAGCGTCGCTCGCAGTGCGCTCAGCACATAAAACATGACGCCTACGCCCGCGAGGGATTTACTGGGAAACGCGCAACCGGGTTGATTGGGATTTACGATCACATCTGCCTGTGGCAGCACTGCCCCCGGCAGGTGGTGATCAGTTATCAATACGCTAATGCCCAATTGGCGCGCCGCCGCGACGCCCTCGACACTAGAGATACCGTTATCTACCGTCACAATCAGGTCTGGCGCCTGAGCCGCCGCCAACTCAACGATTTCAGGTGTGAGACCGTAACCAAATTCGAAACGGTTAGGCACTAGGTAGGCGATCTCGGCCAATCCCATCTGCCGCAGTACCGACACCGCCATGGCGCAACTGGTCGCGCCGTCGGCGTCAAAATCACCCACGACGAGCACTCGCGCCTCACCCTCGATGGCATCTGCCAGCAACTCAGCCGCATCATCGATGCCACGCAAGGAATGCGGCGGCAGCAGTTTATTCAGCCCCAGCACCAGCTCATCGGGGTGCTTGATGCCGCGATTGGCGTAGATTTGTTTGAGCAATTGGGGAAGCGCTGCCCCTTGCAGCGCCGAGCTGATCTCGCCGTTCCAGCGGCGAATCGCGGGTACACTCAAGGGCGACACTGCGCCGCCATGAAGGCGTGAATGGCTGTCAAGTCATTATCCAGCGAATGGAATCGCTCTTCCCGATCAAATAGATCGGAGAGGTGCGGTGGTAATTGGGGTGTCTCGCCTGTGTTGGCCCGAGCCACTGCAGCGGGAAATTTGGCGGGGTGGGCCGTCGCCAAGGTCACCATCGGGCCGTCTCCAGCTCTGTGGCATTTCCGCGCGGCAAGTGTGCCGATGGCGCTGTGCGGATCCAACAGCAGTCCGGTCTGCTGCCAAAGCCGGGCGATCTCGTCGCAGGTTTCCTCATCAGACACTCTCGCGCTGGTAAACAGCGATCTGACTCTGGCAAGGGCCGTCTCACTCAGTGCTATTTGTCCACGGGAAAATTCGTCCATTAACGCTGCGATTTGAGCTGCGTCGCCCTCGTAGAGATCGAAAAGCAAACGCTCAAAGTTGGAAGATACCGAGATATCCATGCTGGGAGAGAGTGACGCCTCGATAGGCTGTCGGGTGTATGTGCCGGTCGTAAGCATGCGATGCAAAACATCGTTACGGTTGGTGGCAATCACCAAATTATTGACCGGTAGCCCCATGCGATGCGCTAGGTAACCGGCGTAGATATCTCCAAAGTTTCCCGTGGGCACAGAAAAATTGACTGGCCTATCAGGGCCACCCAAGGCGAAACCCGCGTAAAAGTAATAAACAATCTGGGCCATGATGCGCGCCCAGTTGATGGAATTGACCGCCACCAGAGAACGGTTTTCAGGCAAAAAGCGCTCAGCAACAAAGCTGGCTTTGACCAAAGCCTGACAGTCATCAAAGTTGCCCCTGACAGCCAGGTTGTGCACGTTGCTACCTTCGACTGTGGTCATCTGCCGGCGCTGCACGTCAGATACCCGGCCGTCGGGATACAGAATAAAAATATCCACGTGCTCGCAGTGACGACAGCCCTCAATAGCGGCACTGCCGGTGTCACCGGAGGTCGCGCCCATAATGACCACTTTCTCGCCGCGTCGGGTCAACACATGATCCAGCAAGCGCCCCAGCAACTGCAGCGCAAAATCCTTGAAGGCGAGCGTGGGTCCGTGAAAAAGCTCAAGTAGCCATTGATCCTGATCTAGCTGTACCAGGGGCGCCACCGCCTGATGCCGAAAATCACGGTACGATGCCTCCACCAATTCCGCCAAGGTCTCACGGTCGATGCTCCCCTCAACAAAGGGCGCAATAACGGTTGTCGCTAACTCGGTGTAGGACAAACCTCGCATGGCACGGAGCTCATCGGTACTGAAGTGAGGCAGCGATTCGGGCAGATACAAACCACCATCGCTGGCTAAACCTGCCAGCAAAACACCTTCAAACTCGCGGATCGGCGCCGGGCGGCGGGTTGTGTGGTACCGAATACACACCGCAGTGCTCCCTTACCAAGCGCCATCAGTCAAAGGCCTCGACGCGAATCAACGCCAGATCAGGCCGCACTTCCTCCAGCGCCACCACCGCCTCAACGGCATCACTGATCAGGGACGCCGGTACCGCATGGGTCAAGATGACGATCGGTACGTCGGTATCACCCTCTATCGCTGCCTTTTGCACCAGAGACTCAATGCTGATTCCACGAGCGGCTAATTTCTGGGTGATATCTGACATGACTCCGGGACGATCAGTCACGTGTAACCGCAAATACCACTCGCTACTGACCTCTTCCCAGGGAGTCACCGGTACCGCGTTAAGTTCCGCTACCGGAATACCTAATGGCCGGGTGCCCGGTCCGCACTCCCGCGCAATATCGATAATGTCGGAACAAACCGATGAGGCGGTAGCGGCGCCGCCGGCCCCCGGTCCAACCAATAGCAATTCACCTACGGCGTCGGCTTTCAACATAATGGCATTCAGTACGCCATCAACCCCGGCAAGCTGCTTGCTCTCAGGAATTAAAGTGGGATGCACCCGCATCTCTATCCGACTACCGGAGCGACGCGCTATGCCAAGATGCTTGACGCGATACCCCAGCGCTTTGGCGTAGTCGAGGTCCTCAGGTGTGATGTTTTGAATGCCCTCCTTCGCGGGGGCATCAATACTCAGGGGCACACCGAAAGCCAGCGAGGCAAGGATAACCAGCTTGTGCGCGGCGTCAGTGCCATCGATATCAAATGTGGGATCAGCCTCGGCGTAACCGAGGGATTGTGCTTCAGACAACACGTCTTCAAACGCGCGGCCCTTGTTGCTCATCTCGGTCAGAATAAAATTGCCCGTACCGTTAATGATGCCAGCCACTTCGCTCACGACATTTCCCGCCAGCGCTTCCCTGAGACTTTTGATCACTGGGATGCCCCCCGCAACCGCCGCCTCAAAAGACAGGTGAACGCCCGATGCCTCAGCCAATGCGAGTAGCTGATTACCATGTTCCGCAATCAGTGCCTTGTTTGCTGTGACCACGTGCTTCCCTTGCTCGATGGCCAACTTGACCAGCTCATGGGCAACGGTGGTGCCGCCAATCAGCTCAACAACCACATCAACATCGGGATCTCGCGCCACATCCATCACATCGCGACTGATTTTTGCGTCGCCATAAAGGTGATCCGAGTGGTCTCGACGTGCGCCGACATGCGTCACACAGAGTTCTCGCCCGCATCGCGCTGCCAGCAAGGACAATTGGTTTTGCAGGATCGAAATCGTAGCGAGGCCCACGGTGCCCACGCCACAGATACCAATTCTCAGAGGCGCCATCTCGGTCATGCAGACAGGGTCTCCGTAACGGCGGGCGGTCCTTGACGCAGCACCCGCTTGATTCCCCGAATGGCCTGCCGCGTGCGGTGTTCGTTCTCAATCAGCCCAAAGCGGACAAAACCTTCCCCGTACTCGCCAAAGCCCACGCCCGGTGAGACAGCAACGCCACCGCTTTGCAACAACAGCTTGCTGAATTCGACGGAGCCCATGTGACGAAAGGCTTCAGGAATTTCAGCCCACACGAACATGGTGGCTTTGGGGGGAGTCACAGGCCAGCCGGCCTCATTAAGGCCTTGGCACAGCACGTCTCTGCGCCGCCGATAAGTGTCGCAAATATCCCGCACACATTGCTGATCCCCCTCAAGTGCAGCGATGGCCGCCACCTGCACCGGGGTGAAAATCCCGTAGTCGAGGTAGGACTTGATTCGCGTCAGAGCGGCAATCAGCTCGGGATTGCCGCAGCAAAAGCCCACCCGCCAGCCAGGCATGTTGTAGCTTTTAGACAGGGTAAAAAACTCGACGGCAATTTCTTTAGCACCCGGCACCTGCAGAATACTCGGCGCGGTGTACCCGTCGAAAACGAGGTCCGCATAGGCCAAATCATGAACAACCCAAATGCCATGCTGTTTGGCAATCTCAACAACCCGCTCAAAAAATGGCAGTTCAACGCAATGCCCCGTCGGATTAGAGGGAAAATTCAACACCAACATCTTGGGTTTTGGGTAGGTATTGCGAATGGCTTGTTCGAGCTCATCGATAAATTCGGCCTCGCTGCGCATCGGAACGTGGCGCAGATCGGCACCAGAAATCACAAATCCATAGGGGTGGATGGGATAACTGGGATTGGGCACCAAGATCGCGTCACCCACGCCGGTGGTGGCCAATGCCAGATGTGCGAGCCCTTCCTTGGATCCTAACGTGACGATGGCCTCTTTGTTGGGATCCAGAGTGATCCCGTAGCGATTCTGATACCAGTTACAAATCGCCTTACGCAATCGTGGAATACCCTTTGACTGCGAGTAGCGGTGGGTATCACCGCGCTGGGCCGTTTCGCGCAACTTTTCAACGATGTGGGTAGGAGTGGGTTGATCGGGATTACCCATCCCAAAATCAATAATATCTTCGCCCCGGGCGCGCGCTTCCTGCTTCAACTCTCCGATGATATTGAAGACATAGGGAGGGAGTCGCTCGATGCGTTGAAAATGGGTATCCACGGAAAATCTGCTCTCTGACGCGTGCGCTCAATCCAGACCCAGCACCGTCGCCAAATCGGCGGCGGGACGGTATCCGGGTATCATTTGCCCGGCGCTGGTGATAATCGCTGGCGTGCCCGACACCCCCATCTGTTGCCCCAGTGCATACTGTGCGGCCACGGGATTATCCGCGCACTCGTTGAGCGGCATTTCCACACCTGCCTTGAGTTCTGTCAGCGTCGTCTGCCGGTCCTCGGCACACCAGGCAGTCGCGAGTTTGGTCGCGCCCTCCGAGGGAATCCCGCCGCGAGGAAAGGCAAGGTATCGGACCTCGATGCCCATGCTGTTCAATTGATCTACCTCACGATGCAGCTTCTGGCAATAAAAGCAGGTCACGTCGGTAAACACGGAGATATAGTCTCTTGCCTCTCCCTTGGGCTTGAACACCACCATATCGTCGAGCGATATCGACGCCAGTTGCTCTGTTCTCGCCAGCGCCCGGCGCTCCTCCGTCAGATTGGTGGCACCCAGCATTGAGGTCTTGTGTAAATCACCGTTGAGAAAAAAATAAGCACCGTCATCAGTCGCGTAGATCAACGGGCCATTGATAATCTGTACCTCAGATATCCCGGGTGCTGGGCTGGGTTTGATTGATGCAATGCCAACGGGCTGTCCGGCGAAACCACTCAGTGAAGCCGTGAGAATATCCCGTGCATCCTCCGCCAAGACCGCACCGGAGAGGGCAGAAGCGCTCAGTAGCGCGGCGATCAGCGTCAAAAACCGCCGAAGTATCGTGCCCCTTGGCACTGACGCTAGCATTGGGTTCATCTTCCTGATTCCTCCCACAACTTCTTGCCGATTCAACTGACCCAGCGGGCTTATGGTGCTTTACGGGCTGGCTGCAGCTCTCGGTTCAAAGGGCGCAGCACTCTTGGTACCCGAATCAAAGGAAAGGCCTTGTAGCGCTATAGACGCTGCAAGGCCCTTCACCTGTGTTTATGGTGCTCTTTACGCCGCTTAATTGAGTGCCTGAGTGTAAAGGATGCCCGCACCCCTTGCGACTGATACCGGGCGCTCCGCTCGCTGACTGTAACACGTGCCCTAGCGAGCGGCGTTGCCTCAGGAGGAGAGCTTTTCCTTGATTCTCGCTGCTTTACCCGAAAGCTCACGCAGATAGTAGAGCTTGGCTTGTCTGACATCGCCACGACGCTTGACCGTGATGCTGTCAACCAGCGGGCTATAGGTTTGGAAGGTTCGCTCAACGCCCACACCATGGGAGATCTTACGTACGGTGAATGCGGAGTTAAGTCCGCGGTTTCGCTTGCCAATGCAAACCCCTTCGAAAGCCTGCAGACGCTCCCGGGTTCCTTCTTTTACGCGAACCTGAACCACAACGGTGTCACCGGGAGCAAACTCCGGCACTTCGCGTGTCATCTGCTCGGCATCCAGCTCTGCAATTATCTTGTTGGTGCTCATTACACTCTCCTACCGCCGTGAACGGCTCACGATCGATATCCTATTCGTTGTGTCTGTTGGGCCCGTCGCACTCAACGGAGCGCGTTCCGGCGCGATTTCGGCTGCTAGGCACACGCCAGCAGCAGGGCCGGATTCGGACAGGGGCGCGATGATACCTGCTGATTTGACGCTTGTCTGCCCCCCTATTCCTGTAAAAGATCCCACTTATCCAACAGGGCGCGATCCGCCTCGCTCAAACCCTCCATTGTCATCAGGTCCGGGCGCCGATCCAGCGTCCGCCGCAATGACTGCGCACGGCGCCACTCGGCAATTTCCCCGTGGTGACCGCTCAGCAGCACAGAAGGGACTGTAAGCCCCTCGTAGGTCTCGGGTCGGGTGTAATGCGGACAATCCAACAATCCCTCGGTAAAGGAATCCTCAGCGGCAGATGCCTCGTGGCCCAGTGCTCCAGGTAGCCAGCGAACCAAGGCATCGATAAGAATCATCGCAGGCAATTCCCCTCCGCTGACGACATAATCGCCCACAGAGACTTCCAGGTCGACATGACGCGCCACAAAGCGCTCATCGATACCCTCGTAGCGACCTGCAACCAGAATTAGAGCTTCCTCGCTCGCAAGCGACTGCACCACCGTGGCGTCCAGTGGGGTTCCCTGCGGGCTCATGGCCACAACCTTGGCATTTTCACCCGCGACCGCTCGCGCCTTCGCAAGCGCCGCCGCAAGTATGGGGGCCTGCATCACCATGCCCGGCCCCCCGCCATAGGGTCGATCGTCTACCGTTCCGTGACGGTCGGCTGCCTCTTCGCGAGGATCCTGAAGGTGTAGCTGACAAAGACCACTCTCGAATGCCCGCCCGGTGACGCCCCACTGAGTGATGGCGGAAAACATTTCCGGGAACAGCGTGAGCACCGCCAGCCGTAACTGAGGGGACACATCAGGCGTCGACATACCAATTCACCTCTATCTTGCCTCCCTGCACATCCACCTCGACAATGACACTGTCTGGGATCCAAGGAATAAGGTGTTCCTTGTCATCGACGCTTATCGCCGTCGGCACCACCACCAATACATCATTGGCACCGGTCTCCAACAATCGATCCACAGTGCCCAATAACACCCGCTTATCATCCTCACAGCACCACACCGCCAATCCCACCAGATCACGCCAATAAAAATCACCATCTTCGGGAGCCGGGAAGCTGTTGGCGGGAATACGGATTTCGAACCCTCTCAGGGCTTCAGCCGCTGTTCGGTCATCGATATTGGCGAGCTTGGCAATGAGACCCTTGCCTTGATGCCGGATAGCCTCCACCCGCAAGTCCCCCGTGGCCATGGGTTTCCTGCCAGCGGAGTCAGACAAGTAGAGTTGGGATAGGCTTGTGAGCAGTGCAGTGTCTTCGAGTCGTGGTCGCAACTTGACCCACCCTTTGACACCGTATACGCCAACCACGTCGGCCAGCGTTAGATGATCATCGATTGGGGGCGGAAGATCTTGCATCGGACCGCACGGGGCCGCCCCGGAATCGATCAGGCGGCTGTCGCTTGCGCGCCCGCCTGATATTCTTTCATCAGCTTTTGAACGCGGGGCGAAACCTGGGCGCCCTTGGCGACCCAACCCTCGACTTTTTCGACATCAATGCGCAGGCGCTCTTCCTGACCGCGCGCAATCGGATTGAAGAACCCCAAGCGGTCGATAAAGCGCCCATCGCGGGCCTCGCGTCGGTCGGACACCGTGACGTGATAGAAGGGACGCTTCTTGGAACCACCCCGAGATAACCGGATGACTACCATAATGCTGTATCCTCGATTTAGTGTGTGAACCGCTGAAAACAGGGGCTCGCTGAGAAAAAGAGCGCGGAGGATACAGCAATCCGCAATAGGTGAAAAGGTGCAAAGTCGGCGGGTTTTCGCTCCCTTGACCCGTATTAACGGCGAGGAAACCCCGGCGGGAGCCCGCCACCCGGCCCACCGGTCATGCCACCGAGACCACGCATCATGCGCTGCATGCCACCGCCCTTCATTTTTTTCATCATTTTCTGCATTTGCTTGTGTTGCTTGAGCAGCCTATTCAGATCCTGAACCGCGGTGCCGGAACCCAGCGTAATTCGACGTTTGCGAGATCCAGAAATCAGATCAGGATTACGTCGCTCTTTGGGCGTCATAGAGTCGATCATCGCCTCCATACGGACAAACTGTTTGGTGTCGACATTCTGTGCCGCCTGAGCCATCCCCGACATGCCAGGCATTTTGTCGAGCATGGCGCTCATACCGCCCAGATTTTTCATTTGCTGGAGTTGTTCACGAAAATCCTCTAGATCAAAGCGCCCGCCTTTCTGCACCTTTGTGGCCAGCTTTTTGGCTTTGTCGTGATCGACCTTGCGTTCGACCTCTTCGATAAGCGACAGCATGTCGCCCATTCCCAGAATCCGAGAGGCCAGCCGATCCGGATGGAAGGGATCCAAAGCGTCGGTTTTTTCGCCAACGCCCAAAAACTTGATCGGTCGCTCAGTGATTGTTCGTACCGACAGCGCCGCACCCCCCCGGGTATCGGCGTCGACCTTGGTTAAAATAACCCCCGTCAACGGCAGCGTCTTGCCAAAGGCCTTGGCTGTATTGGCTGCGTCTTGACCCGTCATCGCATCGACCACAAACAGGGTTTCAACCGGTTTCACTTCCTCGTGCAATGCGGCAATCTCGGCCATCATCACCTCATCCACCGCAAGTCGGCCGGCAGTATCGATGAGCACCACATCCGAGAACGCCACCTTTGCGTTGGTAACGGCGCGCCGCGCAATATCGACCGGTTTCTCTGCGGGGTCACTCGGCTCAAAGCGCGCCCCAACTTCGGCAGCCAAAGTTTCCAGCTGTGTAATGGCCGCGGGGCGGTAGACGTCAGCGCTCACCACGGAAACGCTCTTTTTTTCTCGCTCGATTAAATAGCGCGCCAGCTTGGCCACCGAGGTGGTCTTACCTGCACCTTGCAAGCCGGCCACCATGATCACGGCGGGTGGCTGGGTTGCCAGGTTGAGCCCCTCACTCTCCCCACCCAGCACCGTCTGCAATTCCGCCTGAACCACTTTTAGAAAGGATTGGCCTGGCGTCAGACTTTTAGCGACTTCAGCGCCGATCGCTCGATCCTTAACCCGGTCAGTGAAATCCTTGACCACCGGCAGGGCCACATCGGCCTCGAGCAAGGCCATCCGCACGTCGCGAAGCGTATCGCGAATATTGTCCTCGGTAATTTTTGCCTTACCTGAGATAGCCTTAAGGCTACTGCTCAACCGGTCACTGAGAGATTCAAACATCGACGTGTTACCCGCGTGGGGATACCCAAGTTCATCTGGAACCGCGTAGTATAAGGATGCGATGAGAGATACCCAAATCCAGATGATTGCTGACAGCCATTGCGAGGCCCGAGGCCGTGGATAGCGCCCCCAGTTTGTTGACCGCGGGCCTGGCTGTGGTGGCCGCGCTACTCTACCTCACCGCTGTCTGGCGGCAGGTGCTTAACCTAGAGGCCGGTGAACAGCGGCAACGACGCCAGATTGCCCTTGTTGGGGTCGCCGCGCTGTTAGCGCATGGCTTGGCGGCCTATCTGCCGGCGCAGGCGGGGGAATCGAGCCTTGGTTTCTATCGCGTGGCCTCACTGATGTTTCTCAGTATGGGTGTCATCAGCCTGATCGCCCTGTTGGTTCGACCCCTTCACACTTTGCTCATCGTGCTGTTCCCCTTGGCCGCTCTCTCAATTCTGGTGGCCACCTTCGCGCCGGACACCAGTCGACCGATGAGTGACCTACCCGCTGGCATTCTTTCCCATGTGTCTGCTTCGATCATCAGCTTTGCGGTCCTTGCCCTTGCCGTTCTGCAAGGTTTGCTGGTCACCGTGCAATCAAGACAACTGAGACAACACCGCAGCCAGGGCGTTATCCGCAAACTACCGCCGCTTGAGGCCGCTTCAGCCCTGTTTTTTGAATTATCCGGGGCCGGATTTCTTATCCTGACGATTGCGATTGGAACCGGGATGGTTTTTGTTGATGATCTTTTTGGCCAGCACTTGGTGCACAAAACCGTGCTCACCATGCTCGCGTGGTGCCTGTATGCGATCCTGCTGGCGCAATATTTTCGCCGGGGCTGGCGGGTGCAATCAGCGATTACCGTTAACCTGATCGCCTTTGGTCTACTGGTTCTAGGGTTCTTCGGCTCCAAACTGGTGCTTGAATTGCTGCTACCTGTGGCCCAATAGCCCCAACGAGCCCCTTTCGGAGTGGTCAAAAGAGGCTTGTGCGTGCCCGCTTTTTTCTCCACCATTTCGGTTCAACACGAATAGAGGTAAGAACCTCCCTTGAACGAGACATCGTTAGGCCTGCTCTTTGCGGCGCTGGCGCTATTGATTCTGATCTCCGCCTTCTTCTCAAGTTCAGAGACGAGCATGATGTCGCTGAACCGATATCGCTTAAAGCATATGAAGGGCACGGGCCACCGAGGCGCAGGTCGCGCTATTTCTTTATTGCAACGACCCGACCGACTGATCGGTCTCATTCTTATTGGCAATAATCTGGTCAACATCCTTGCCTCGGCCATCGCCACGGTCATTGCCATTCGGCTTTTCGGGGACGCTGGCATCGCCATCGCGACGCTGGTGCTGACATTAGTCATTCTGATTTTCGCCGAAATCACGCCAAAGACGGTCGCCGCACTGCATCCCGAGCGCGTCGCTTTCCCCGCGAGCCTCATTCTTGTCCCGATGCTGAAATTGTTGATGCCACTGGTCTTATCCATTAACTGGCTGACCAACGGCATCTTGAAGTTGATGGGATTTTCACCGGATCAGACCGGAGACGACGCGGTGTCACAAGAAGAATTACGCACGATCGTCACCGAGTCCGGCTCGATGATCCCAAGTCGACACCGCAGAATGCTTGTGAACATTCTGGATCTTGAGCAGATGACGGTGAACGACATCATGGCGCCGCGCAACGAGATTTACGGGATCGATATCGAGGCGCCCGATGAAGCTATCATGCGGCAGCTTAAAAACAGTGAACACACGCGACTGCCCATCTATCGCGACGATATCAATCAGATTGAAGGCGTGTTTCACATGCGTAATCTGAGTCAGGTGCTCGATAGCGGCCGCCTGGTTCGCTCCAAGCTTCTCGCCGCAGCTGATACCGCGTACTTTATCCCTGAAAACACCCCTCTCAACACCCAGCTACTGCATTTTCAGCGACAAAAAAAACGACTGGGGATGGTCGTTGACGAGTACGGAGACATTTTGGGGCTGGTTGCGCTGGAGGATATTCTCGAGGAAATTGTGGGGGAATTTACCTCCAATTTGGTAGAGCAAAACGAGGAAATCACGCGCCACCCCGACGGTAGCACCACCTGCTCTGGCACCGTCAGTATTCGCGATCTGAACCGCCAACGTCGATGGGACCTTCCCACAGATGGCCCTAAAACCCTCAGCGGCTTGGCCCTTGAAGCGCTAGAAGCGTTCCCCAGTGCCCAGGCCTCGGTGAGAATCGAGGGGTATCAGCTGGACATCGAAGAGATTGCCAAAACGCACATCAGTCGATTGCGCATAACGCCCCTCGATGCGATTGCACCCGCCTCAGACAAACCCGCGGGCAACTGAGGAATGGCAGGCAGTTAGTCGGCGGCGCGCCTTTCCCCCACCGTAACCAAGATCTCGCGCTTGCGTTCATCACTGGCGGAGAACCATTCGATGATTTCGTTGGCGGTTCGATAGCAGCCGATGCACATGTCTTTATCATCCAGCGCGCAGATCTCGACACAGGGCGATTTGACGCGGTTCGGCGCCTCGCTCATGGCAGATCACCCTCTGCCTGTTGGGCATAAAATGACGTTGCAAAGGCATCGATGGTTCCTGCCTCAATCGCCTGTCGAATACCCGCCATATGGCGCTGATAAAACCGCAGGTTGTGAATGGTCGCCAACTGGGACCCCAATATTTCGTTGCATTTATCCAAATGCGCGAGGTATCCGCGACTGAAATGCTGGCAGGTGTAGCAGTCGCAGGTGGGGTCTAACGGTTCGGTGCTGGTCTTGTGTCGCGCGTTGCGCAACTTGATCACACCCGCACTGGTAAAAAGATGGCCGTTGCGGGCATTACGCGTGGGCATCACGCAGTCAAACATATCGACGCCGCGAAGCACGCCTTCCAATAGATCCGCGGGCGTCCCTACCCCCATCAGATACCGCGGCGCCTCGACCGGCAAGTGGGAGGCAAGACCGTCCAAAACTTTCATCATCTCGGATTTGGGCTCGCCTACGGACAAGCCACCGATGGCGTAGCCGTCGAAGCCTATCTCGACCAAAGCATCAAGCGACTGCTTACGCAGCTCCGGATACATGCCTCCCTGAACAATGCCGAACAATGCCGCCGGGTTGTCGCCATGCGCCGCTTTACTGCGGGCTGCCCATCGCAGTGATAACTGCATCGAGCGCTCGGCCTCGACCTCAGTGGCAGGGTACGGTGTGCACTCGTCGAAAATCATGACGATATCGCTGCCCAAATCGCGCTGAATGCGCATTGAGGTTTCGGGGTCGAGAAAAACCTTATCGCCGTTCACCGGCGACCTGAAAGCAACACCCGCCTCCGTCACTTTTCGCAGCTCATCCAGACTGAACACCTGAAAGCCACCGGAGTCAGTCAGTATGGGTCCCGTCCAGCCCATAAAGTCGTGTAAATCCCCATGGGCTTTAATCACCTCGGTGCCTGGCCGGAGCCACAAGTGAAATGTGTTGCCCAGTATGATCTCCGCGCCAATCTCCACGATATCTCTCGGGAGCATCCCCTTAACCGTGCCATAAGTGCCTACGGGCATAAATGTGGGAGTCTGAATGCGCCCCCGGGGCAGCTCTATCTCACCCCGCCGCGCCAGGCCGTCGCGCTGTGACACACTAAATCTCACAAGCCTGTCTCGCTTTTGGTCAAGAACATAGCGTCACCATAGCTGAAGAACCGATAGCGATTTTCGATAGCCGACGCATAGGCCTCCCGGATCGTCTCGACCCCCGCAAACGCCGATACCAACATCAACAAGGTCGACTCGGGAAGGTGAAAATTGGTCACCATGGCATCCACGATGTGAAATTGGCAGCCCGGATATAAAAAGATATCCGTATCTCCCTCGAAAGGCATTATTAATCCCTCTGCGTTTTGCCGCGCCGCGCTCTCCAGAGAACGCACTGCGGTAGTACCCACCGCAATAACGCGACCGCCGCGCTCCCGACAAGCGCTGACCGCGTCACAGCACCCTTGATCAACCTCGACATATTCCTTGTGCATGACATGGCTTTCGATTTCGTCGACCCGCACCGGCTGAAAAGTCCCCGCACCCACATGCAGCGTCACCTCCGTTCGTCGTATCCCCTCAGCATCCAGTGCATCGAGTAGCGGTCGATCAAAGTGCAGGCCCGCGGTTGGCGCGGCGACCGCGCCTTCGCATCGGGCATAGACCGTTTGGTAGCGGTCTCGATCTTCCGGGGTATCTTGCCTTTCTATGTAAGGTGGAAGCGGCATATGACCGAAGCGGCGCATCATCTCTCTAAGCGATCCCGATTCGGGCGAGAGCGCGAATAAAGCCCCCTCTCTACCGGTGACACGCAGCGTTAATTCAGAGACATCGCTGTGGTCATCCGGGGTGACCAGTAGCAAAGCGCCCGCCTTGGGACTTTTGCTGGCTCTGACATGTGCCAGAGCAGAACCATCTCCGAGAATTCGCTCAAATAAAATTTCGACCTTGCCCCCCGTTTGCTTTTGCGCAAACAGTCGTGCGGGCAGAACCCGGGTATTGTTAAACACCAACAAATCATTGGGCGACAGTAGCGACGGCAGATCTCTGAAGGACCTGTGGGCAATAGTGTTCGTCGCAGCATCAACCTCCAGTAGCCGCGAAGCCGATCTCTCCGAGAGGGGTTCCTGAGCAATCAGCTCTGCTGGCAAATCGAAAGCGAATTCGGCTCGTTTCATGGACTAAAAAGCCGATGAGGACACTGGTCTTTCTGCGCGAGTACAAGTGCGGCCCACACCATAAAAAAGCCGGCACAAGCCGGCTTTTTGGATTCTTGCTCCATGGGCAGGGCCTACTTTGCCTCTTCTTCTTCCTCGCCTTCGGCGGGTGCATCTTCAGCTACTGCCTCGGGCTCCGGCTCTGTTTCCCCTTCGGCTGCGGCCGCCGCTGGCTCTTCAGCGGGCTCATCCTGCGGCTCTTCTGCTTCCGCGTCGGTGGCGTCCGCACTCACCTCGGGCTCACCTTCCTCATCATCTGCGGCTGGCTCTGGCTTCGGATCGGGAATAGCCACGGTAATCAGCTCTTCAGCCAACAGGATACGAACCTTTTCTTCGCCATTCACGGGCTTGCCATTGGCATCTTGCACCGCGTAACGATCGTCTCCGCGAACGTAGATCTTGTAATCGGGGGTCTTCTTGATGAGCTTCATCGCCATATCTTTTCTCCCTAAAGATACTCAGATTCACCGGACCGACCGGGTGTGGCTCGGCTGAATCGCGCCAGAGTATACAGCAAGCCCCTAAAAATCCCAGCCTCCCATTGCCGGCCGAGCCGGAATTGGTATACTCCGCCGCCTCGTCTATGTGCCGGAGTGGTGG
>JAYPXQ010000029.1:11720-23685 GCA_038135595.1 Halieaceae bacterium | reverse complement strand
ACCCTGTCGCTGCAACTGACGGGAAGTGGCCAGTGCCTCAGCGCCACAGATGATCGCGCCGTTGATTTCGCCTCGCACCAACGCACTACCCAACTCATAGACCAATCGCTGAGGCTCATCACCACAGGCCCGCGAATAAATCGCTGAAGCATTCGGCAGCGCGAGCCGGCTAAGAATCGACAGGGGCGGACTGCTACTGCGCCCGAAGGGGGCGATAACGGGCACGATGAAGTCCGGCACGGAGTGAGCAAACATCCTGACGCAAGCGAGACGATCGATCAGCGGGCTCAGCGCCTCCGCTGCGCCGGTATCGGCCAACGCTCGTTCACAGGCTTTGGCCGCTAGTGCTTCAGGCGTGAGGCCAACAAAGGACTCGTCCAGGCGCTCAGTAAATTGACCCGCCCCGAGTAACACCGGGGTGTTGGGATCTATCTGCATATCACTTTTCCAGGCTGGCCTGCGCGGCCTCGACTATCTTTGAGAAAGACGCCGCATCCAGGGATGCGCCGCCCACTAGTGCGCCGTCGACGTGTGGGCAGTCAAATAGCCCGCGAGCATTGTCCGGGTTAACACTACCCCCATAGAGCAAAGGCACCGATGCGCCGTCTTCAGTAAGCGCAGTCAGCTCATCGCGAATTACAGCGTGCATCGCGTTCGCCTGCTCGGGCGACGCCGTCACGCCAGTACCAATCGCCCATATCGGCTCATACGCAACCAGCAACGATGCCGGAGACTGCTCACTGAGAACGGCTCGCAGTTGTTCGCGAACCACCGTCTCCTCTCGACCCGCATCTCTCACCGCCAAACTCTCGCCAACACACAAAACGGGAATCAGGCCGGCACTACTGGCGGTGGCCAACTTGGCAGCGATGAGCTGGTCAGACTCTGCAAGATCGGTCCGCCTCTCCGAGTGCCCCAAGATCACCCAACCGCAACCCCACTCAAACAGCATGCTCGCCGATACCTCTCCCGTGTGGGCTCCGTTATCGTGCGCGGAGCAGTCCTGACCGGCTAGACCACAGCCGTGGGGCAGATCTGAGCAGGCGCCCAGATAAGGATGGGGAGGTGCTATGGCGGCAACGACGTCGGGCGAAGGCGCGTAAACCAACGCGCGAGAAAAAGCATCAACCATCGCCAGGCTGCCATGCATTTTCCAATTACCGATGACGTACCGTTTATTCATGGGGGCTCAGCACAGAATGTCGCGCGGGAAGATACCAGACTGGGCGCCTTCTCTCACCCTTTCTCAATGGGACAATCGCTGTCAGCACCCCACTCGGCCCAGGAGCCATCGTATACAGCGACGTTCGAATGTCCGAGCTCGTTGAGCGCCAGCGCCAATATGCAGGCGGAAATACCGGATCCACAAGTGGTCACGACACTGGTTGCATCTGTGATGCCAACAGCGTCGAACAACTCCCTCAATTCCGCTAGTGGCTTCAGGCCTTGCCCGCCCTCCGCGACCAGGCGAGCGTAATGTAGGTTCCGCGAGGTGGGAACGTGGCCTGGCCTCACCCCCGGTCTGGGCTCTGCCTCCTCTCCCGCGAAGCGCGCGGGAGAACGCGCATCGAGGATCAAGGCATCACCGGTCGCCATTGCCGCTCGCACACGCGCCATATCGGCGACCCAATGCGACTGGTACTGGGCCGCGAAGCTTGGTTGTGATTCACTGGGTACCGTCTCTCCGGATTCGACAGGACAACCGGCCGCCCGCCAAGCCGGAAATCCGCCGGACAAAATACGCACCTGGGCGTGGCCGAACACACGGAACATCCACCAGGCCCGCGGCGCCGAAAACAGCCCCTTGTTATCATAGATAATGATCTGATCGTTACTACCTACTCCCAGCACCCGGACTTGCCGGGCAAACTGTTCAGCCGTGGGCAACATATGCGGGCACGCATGATTGCGATCAGCAATGGCTTCGATGTCGAAAAACCGCGCTCCTGGAATTCGCGCCGCGACATACTCCTGAAACGGATCGCGCGGCTCGCCCGGCAGATACCACGAGGCATCCAGCACCTTCACATCGCTCCGCCCGAGGAGATCCTGGAGCTCTGAAACAGCGATCATTGTCTGCGCTGGCGCCATGTGGACCCTCCGAGGACAATAGCTACGACAAACGGGGTGCCCTTGCCGCGGCATCCCCGCCCCTAAACGTATCAGTCTAATCGCGGGTCAGCGGGTTGAAAATGGCACAGAGGCGGGGCTTCGATGCTGACGCTCTGCGAGAGTTGGTGATTTCCGCGACGCGGGGTTTCCAATCGTCGGCCCCTGCGTTCACAATAGCGGCCCATTTTAAGAACCCAGCATGAGGAGAACCCCATGGCAGCTACAACTATTGCCTGCGCAGACGGCTTTGAACTTGGCGCCTACGAAGCAATGCCCTCGGGCACGCCCAAGGGCGCAGTTATGGTTATTCAAGAAATTTTTGGCGTGAATTCGCATATCCGCTCTGTCGTTGACGGCTATGCCGCCGAGGGTTTCTACGCGATAGCACCGGCCATCTTCGACCGCCTGGAGCGTAACGTCGAGTTGGGCTACACCGAGGCTGACATGGGGACGGGCATCGAGTTGGCTTTCCAGAAGCTCGACATGGCGCAAACCCTTGCCGACCTGCAAGCGACCATCAGCGTGGCATCACAACACGGGAAGGTTGGGGTTGTCGGCTATTGCTTCGGCGGCTTACTCACCTGGCTGTCCAGCTGCAATCTGAATGGCGTGGCCGCGGCTTCTGCCTATTACGGTGGCGGCATTCCCGACAATGCCGAACTGACGCCAGCCTGTCCGATTATTCTTCACTTCGGTGAGCTCGACGCGCATATTCCTATGGACTCAGTAGCCGCTCTGCAAAGCAAACAGCCGGATCTGCCAGTACACATCTATGCCGCCGATCACGGCTTTAACTGCGACCAGCGCGGCTCGTATGACGCCGCCGCTGCCGCATTAGCAAAGGACCGCACGCTGGCGCTGTTTAACGCGGAGCTGGCTGGATGAGCACGATCAAGATGCGAATCGGCATTATCGTTGGCAGTCACCGCAAGGACTCTCAGAGCGCAAAGATAGGCAGATTTATAGCGTCAGCGCTGGAGCGACGCAGCGGCGTCAGTCACTGGACGCTGGATTTGGGGAAGACACCCCTGCCCCTGTGGGACGAAGGGCTCTTTAGTCAGGGCGAGCAGTGGTCTGCGCTTCCCGCACTGAAGGCGCAGCTCGATGACAGCGATGCATTTGTCATGATCGCGCCAGAGTGGCACGGGATGGTGCCTGCCGCGCTGAAGAACTTCTTACTGCTGTGGGGCGCCGGGAGTGAACTGTCTCACAAGCCCGCACTTCCCTGCGCTGTTTCAGCAGTCGACGGCGGTGCTTATGTCATCACCGAGTTACGCATGAGCAGCTACAAAAACAATCGCCTGTGCTGGATACCCGAAAACCTCATTGCCCGGCAGGTCAAAACCATTTGCAATGAGGATGGGAGTCTTAACGAGGCACCGCAACAAAAGGATTTCTCTGCGCGCTGCGAGTACACGATCGATGTGTTGATTGCCTATGCGAATGCTTTGCGAGACGTCAGGGCGCTCGGCATAGTCGATCACGAAACCTTCATGAATGGCGCGTAGTGCCCATCCCTACCTATCACTCAGCGATCGGTATCCGCCGCCGAAAAAGATCAGTGGTGGTGCTTCCATGGATTCAAAGGCAACAACTTCGCCGACAATAATTTGGTGGTCCCCGCCGGGATATACCGCGAAGGTGCTGCAGCTGAAATGAGCGAGGGCGTCAATCAGCTGGGGCTCGCCCTGAGCGCCCACCCTGAAGTGCTCCGGCAATGCTTCGTGCCCACCCCGCTTGGCATAATGTCCCGATAACCCAGCCTGCTCTTCGCGCAGCACGCTGATTCCAAAGTGCTGGCACTCGGTGTACGTTTGCAGATGGTCCGAGCTATTTTGAATACTCCACAGCACGAGTGGCGGGTCTAGCGAGACCGAAGAAAATGAATTTACCGTCGTCGCCAACGGACCGCGCTCAGGGTCGCTGACCGTCACCAGACAGACACCCGTGGCAAACTGACCCAGTGTCTGTCGGAACGCGTTTACATCCATCGTTATTACCTTTTTTACCGCGCTTTTCTTACAGCGCATGGTTTTAATCCGCCGCCTCTGACAGCACTACCTATGGATCCACTGCCTTTGCGCTCGGCACTCCAGCGATTGCAAATCACTCATCGCTGCACACGCTAGCGATCAAGCCCACCCATCAAGATATATTTGATCTCGAGGTAGTCATCGATACCGTACTTCGAGCCCTCGCGCCCCGAGCCGGATGCCTTAACACCCCCAAAAGGCGCCATTTCATTAGAAATAATACCTTCATTGATTCCCACCATGCCGTAATCCAGGGCCTCGGAAACGCGCCACACCCTGCCGATATCACGTGTGTAGAAATACGCTGCCAACCCAAACTCGGTGTCATTCGCCAAAGCGATCGCCTCGGCCTCATCGACAAAAGAGGTTACGGGGGCCACGGGCCCAAAGATCTCATTGCGGAACACGGCCATATCCGGCGTGACACCGGTTAACACCGTGGGCATAAAGTAACAGGGGCCGAGTTCAGAGCGCGTTCCGCCCAGCGCAAGGTGGGCACCCGCTTCCGTAGAAAGATGGACCAATCGCTCTACGTCCTCTACGGCACCGACATTGACCAGCGGCCCTTGTTGCACCCCCTCTTCAAGGCCATCTCCCATCTTGAGTGCGGCGGTAGCAGTCACTAGCTTCTCGACAAACGCGTCGTGAATAGACGCCTGCACCAGAATCCGATTAGTGCACACACAGGTCTGACCACTGTTGCGGTACTTGGATATCAGCGCGCCCTGCACCGCGGCATCGATATCTGCATCCTCAAAGACAATAAAGGGCGCGTTGCCACCCAACTCCATAGAGGTTCGCTTAAGTGTCGCGGCGCAAGCTTGCTCAAGACGAATACCGACCTCGGTCGAACCGGTGAAGGTGAGCTTCCTGACCCGCGGACTATCGGTAAGCGCGGGCCCAATGTCCGAAGACGAACCCACCACAACATTCAGTACACCTGCGGGCACACCGGCGCGCTCGGCCAATTCCGCCATCGCCAGCGCGGACAAAGGCGTCTCGGACGCAGGCTTGATCACAATCGTGCAGCCCGCCGCCAGCGCAGGAGCGGCCTTTCTCGCGATCATGGCATTCGGAAAATTCCAGGGAGTGATGGCGGCGACAACCCCCACCGGCTGCTTAATACACACCACCCGCTTATCACCCGAGGGCGCCGGAATAACGTCGCCATCGATCCGCTTTGCCTGCTCACCGAACCATTCCATGAACGCGGCGCCGTAGGCGACTTCACCGCGGCTCTCCGCAAGCGGCTTGCCTTGCTCTGTGGTCATAATGACCGCGAGGTCTTCCTGATGCGCCATCATCAAATCAAACCAGCGCCGTAGTACTTGAGCACGTACCTTAGCCGGCTGTCTCTGCCAGTCGCTCATGGCGCGATGCGCGGCGTTGACCGCCTCCGAGGTCATGGCTCCATCGACAGTCGCAACGTCTGCGACAACAGCACCCGTGGCCGGATTTGTGACCGTCAGCACGCCAGCGCCTTCAAGCCGCCACTCGCCGTCAATATAGGAACCTGCCCGCAACAGCCCCGTATCATTGAGCTTCATCGTTATAACGCCTCCATTCGGAATATGTTTGCGGGGATGACACACCGGCAGATCGGCAGGCGTCCGCTCCTGCGCCACTCCGATGCACCGCAAAGCCTCGCAAGTCTGCAATTAATATCGAGTAAGTGCTACGTCTTTTTGAGGGATTAACCACTCAGGCGTAGCGCAAAAATCCGATGATCAACATGGCCAGCGTCAAAGTCTCCGCCGCCAATAACATCGCGGGTTTCGGACCTATCTCCAACAGCTCTTTGAGCGACGTACGCACTCCAAGCGCCGAAATCGCCATCAACAACAAAATCGAAGCGCTTGCGGAGATGCCATTCACAAAAACGGGAGGCAGCCGCACTAACGAGTTCAGACAGAAAAGCGCCACAAACCCAAGCAGGAACGCAGGAATCTTGGGCAGCTGACGCCCACGTGAGGGCGACGTCCGACCGGAAAACCACCAGGCGATCATGATAACGACGGGAACCAGCATAGCGACCCGGAACAGCTTGATCAGCACGGCCGCATTGCCCGCCTCGTGGGAAACGCTGAAACCCGCGCCGACGACCTGAGCGACATCGTGGATGGTCGCACCAATGAAAAAACCCATGTCTTTGTCATCAAACCCCAACAACTCTCCCACCACCGGGTAAAAAACCATTGCGACCGTACTCAACCCCGCTACGCCAATGACAGTGAACAGAGTCATCTTTTGGCGCGACTCGGTAGCGGGCAGGACACTGGCAATCGCCATCGCCGCAGACGCCCCGCAGATCGCCACGGAGCCACCGGTTAGAACGCCAAAACTGGAATCGATTCGCAACATACGCGCGCCAACGACCCCCACCCCAAGCACCGCAAAAATAGCCCCCACTAAAAACATCAGTGGCTGCCACCCCACTTGAGCGAGATCGGTGAATGCAACGCGCACGCCGAGCAGCGCCACGCCAAATCGTAAAGCTGGGCCCGACACCCATTCGAGCCCGGCCGCAAACCGTGGCAATTCGCTTAAAAAATGGCACGCCATACCTAGCAATAGCCCCATAAGCATGGCTGGCGCTCCGTAACGCGCCGATATCGCGGTAGCGGCCGCCGCAAGGCACCCTGACAGGAGGACGCCGGGCAACCATTGCCGAACAACTCGAGTCTCTAGCATTCGTTTACCTTGACTTACTCACCTCACTGGGAAGCTCTCACCCATCCCGCCATGACCTAGCCGTGAAGGGGCCTACGCATCGATCAGAAAACCAACAAATCGCGGGGCGCCCTCCCAACTTGCGGCGGTGACAGCTTTCGCGAAGCGTCTCGATATTCTACCATTCGAGCGTCATTTTTAACGCAGTGGACAGTTGCGCATGACCAACAAAACGCGATGGACAGCTCTCAACTGGCAGGACCCCTTCGAACTCGATTCACAACTCAGCGAAGAACAGCGTATGGTCCAAGCAAGCGCCCAGCAGTATGCGCAAGCCAGTCTCGCTCCTCGAGTAAAAAAGGCCTTCCGCGAGGAAAGCACCGATCCGAATATTTTTCGCGAAATGGGTGAGATGGGACTGCTCGGCGCCACCATCGATGGTTATGGCTGCCCTGGCGTGGACTACGTGTGCTACGGCTTGATCGCTCGCGAGATCGAGCGCGTCGATTCCGGCTATCGCTCCATGATGAGTGTGCAGTCATCGCTGGTGATGTACCCCATCTATGCCTACGGCACTGAGGAGCAACGAGAGAAGTACCTCCCCAAACTCGCAACCGGTGAGTGGATTGGCTGCTTTGGACTGACCGAGCCCGACCATGGCTCTGACCCCGGCGGCATGGTCACCCGCGCAAAAGCGGTGGACGGCGGGTATCGACTCACCGGCTCAAAGATGTGGATCAGTAACAGCCCACTGGCTGACGTGTTTATCGTCTGGGCAAAAACAGAGGACGACGTGATTCGGGGATTCATTCTCGAAAAGGGAATGGAAGGCCTCAGCGCCCCCAAAATCGAGGGCAAACTGGCTTTGCGTGCCTCGATCACCGGCGAGATTGTGATGGACAACGTGTTCGTCCCCGCCGAGAACCATCTTCCCAACGTAGAGGGGCTTAAAGGGCCCTTTGGTTGCCTGAATAATGCGCGCTATGGCATTGCCTGGGGCGTCATGGGCGCGGCCGAAGAATGCTGGCACACCGCTCGCCAGTACACGCTGGATCGCACTCAATTTGGCGTCCCCCTCGCTTCCAAACAAATCATCCAGCTGAAGCTGGCCGATATGCAGACCGAGATCGCGTTAGCGCTGCAGGGGTGCCTGCAGGCCGGTCGACTCCTATCCGCAGGGGCGATCTCACCAGATCTGATCAGCCTGATTAAACGGAACTCTTGTGGCAAAGCACTCGGCATTGCCCGTAGCGCACGGGACATGCTCGGGGGCAACGGTATTTCCGACGACTACCCCATCATGCGGCACATGGTGAATCTAGAAGTGGTCAACACCTACGAGGGAACTCACGACGTGCACGCGCTCATCCTCGGGCGAAGCCAAACCGGCCTATCTGCTTTTTAGGGGTTAAATTCGAGGTGCAGGTGCTGCCGAAACAGAGGTAGAAACTCGTCCTCTCGGTGACTCACGAATAACAGCGTGCTGTGACGGCGCGCCTCCAGCGACGACATGAAGCCCAAAATACGCTGACGATTAACCTCGTCGAGTCCCTGAGTGGGCTCGTCAAGCACGAGCAACAGCGGCGACTTCACCATGGCCCTGGCAATGAGCACCAAACGCTGCTCACCATAACTCAACGACTGAAACCCGACGGATGCCTTGTCTGACATCGCGATGGCGGCTAACCATTCCCGCGCGATGCGCACCTGAAATTCCGACGGCGTGTCATAAAGACCGATGGAATCAAAAAATCCGGAACACACCGCCGACAATACGTCACAGCGCACCGTGTAGCGGCGATGCAGGTCACTACCAACCAAACCCAGATGTCGCTTGATATCCCAAACCGATTCGCCTGTACCACGACGGTGACCGAAAACTGTCACATCGTTACTGAAACACTGCAGGCAATCTCCCGTGATTAAGCCCAGCAGGGTCGACTTTCCCGCGCCATTTTCGCCGGTGACCAAGGTATGCTGCAGCGGCGCTATTTTTAACGTCAGCGCATCGAGCACCGGGCGGCCGCCGTATCTCACCGTGCATGCATTCAACTCGGCTATATACGGAGCCTCGTAAGATTCCAGCGCGATCGCGTCCTCCGGGAGACTGGGCTGTTCGGATGCCAATCCGGCGATCTGTTCATCCAGAAGCGCCCGCTGCGCAGGACCCGCATCGGCATTCATCAGCGTCATCCGCCCGCACTCAACCAACGCAAAATGCTGGACCCAAGCGGGAATATCCGAGCGATTACTGAGCAACAACACCACGCTGATACCGCGGGTGACGGCCTGGGCCAGAGTCTCGCTGAGCGCAGCCACGGATTGCTGGTCGAGGCTGTCAAAGGGGTTGTCACACAACAGCAGTTGCGCATCCTCCAGAATCGCCCTCAACACCAACAGTTTTCGACTCTCGCCGGTGCTGAGTTCGCGGTAAAAAGCCCGCAAGCGATGCCGCATTCTGAGGGTATCGATGAGCGGGTCTTCGAGCTTATTCCGGGGCAGAAAATCCTCTACCCGGGTACCTTGCTCATCGTCCGGTATCCAGTCGCCGGCTGCTAACCGACGTTCCTCTTCATAGATCGCCTGCTGGGCCTCGAACGACACCAACCTGATCTCAGAAGACGGGATAGCGAGAGAGAGCTGACCTGTGCGCGGTGTCAAATCGCCGGTGAGCAGTCGATCAAGCAGCTGCTTTCCTGAGCCATTTCGACCGAACACACACCAGGCTTCTCCCGCCCCGACGCGCCACGAGGCAATTTCTAGGCCGTCGCACTCGACGTCGGCAATCTCGATCAAGGTATCAGCGCTCATTGGAAAATGCTGCCCTCGGCGGTTTTCAATAATTTCACTCTGGCAGCCACTTCGACCTCTCGGCACAGTGATGGAGATTGCTATTTATCATGTCAGTTTGTCGCTAGACTGCTCGCCCCTGACCCCAGAGGTAAGCCACGGATGACAGACACTGCAGCACGGATCGAATCTTTAAACGCCAGAGCACCCGGCTTCATCAAATTACTGGGCGGCAAGATCACTGCGCTCGATGTTGAGGCGCAACAGGCGGTATTCGAGTTCACCGTGCCCCTGGACTTCTGCCACTCGGTCGATGTGGTGCAAGGAGGCTTCGTCACGGCCATGCTGGACGCCGCCATGTCCCACGCCCTGTTTGGCACTGAAGATAGCGTCAGCAATGTCGCCTCGCTCGATATCACCACCCAGTTCATCAGTGCTTGTCGCGGGAACCAGCCCCTGAGCGCAATAGGTAGAGTCAAAAAAGCCACGTTTCGCACTGCATTTCTAGAGGCGGAAATCCAAGACGCGATGGGGGCAGTCGTCGCGACGGCTCAATCGGTTGCCAAACTGAGCCGTCACCCCGCCTAGATCACCCAAAAACACTGCGTTAGCGCAGTCGCGGCAGCACCTTTTCGGCAATGTAAGCCATTCTGCGATCCCCCGCGGCGACGCTCTCGCCAGGGAATTGGGCCCAGAAATGGATATCCGAGATCTGGGGATACTGCTCGATCAGGGCACTGAGGTTGGCCACCGCCTGATCTGCATCCCAAAGCTCATAAAGGCCATTTTCGATTGCCGTGCGCGCATCGGGGAACAACGGCGTTTGGTCAGGGGGGCCAAAGGCGCCCCAGCGAATGTATTCATTGGATTGATAGAGCACGTGCTCACCCACACGCTCGGCCTCGGCCTCGGGATCCTCGGCAATAATCGCCCAGCATCCGAGGATGATATTGCCTTCCTCCGGCGACTTGCCGTTCGCCTTGAGACACTCCACGTAGGTATCCATCCCGATACCGCCGGTGCAGAGAAAGCCATCGGCAATGCGCGCGGCGCGATCAATCGCCGGCGGTGCCATACCGCCCAACAGCACTTTGGGTGCTCGATTGGGTTTAGGTGTTATTTTGAGATCGCCCACGGTAAAACGCTTGCCCTCAAAGTTCACCGCATCACCGGACCAAGCCCGACGCAAAATTTCGATGCCCTCCTCAACCAAGCTAGGCCGATGGGAAATCTTTCTTCCGAACTGATCAAACTCCAGCTGCCGATAGCCAATACCGACACCGAGATCAAAACGACCGCCTGATATCAACGACAGCGTTGCGGCGTCTTCTGCCATGCGAACCGGGTCAGCCAGCGGTAAAAGCATCAGGTTGGTACCGAGTCGCATCCGTTGCGTGCGAGCAGCAATCGCAGCATGAATCACCATGGGCGAGGGCGTATAGCCGTCATCACAAAAGTGGTGTTCGGTTAACCAAACAGAATCGAAACCCATTCCTTCTGCACGCTCGATCTGATCGAGCCGCTCGGCATAGAACTGCTCAAAGTCGATCTGCCAGGGCTCGGGATTACGAAAGTCGTACCACAGGCCAAAATCTACGCTCGACGCCATTGATCTTCCCCTTAGAGGCCGCTGATAAAATTATTGAGAGCGGCGAGATATCCCTCACGCTCTTCCATGAATGGCGCATGACCACTCTCGGGGAACTCTACGCCGGTCGCCCTGGGGTGGTTCTCCGCCACCCAGCGAGAAATCTCGGGCGCCACGAATCCGTCCTGCCCGCAAATGAAAGACAAAACCGGAATATCGAGGGCCATCATCATCTCGCGTTGATCCAGATGGGCAAGCTCTGCCAATGTGGCTGAAGCGCGGGCACTGGAATTCAGGAATGCGCCGGCCATCGACGCTAAGACCGCTTCAGTGGGTGGCTTGGCACAAATCGCCGTTGCCAACATGGTCAGAAAATTGACCCGATCATCGTTCATCGCTGCCACATTACCTTCGACATCCTCTGGCATACCGCCAATCGGCAGACCCGGCTTCTGGGTGTAGATCGGGCTCGCCCCTGCGGTCAGAACCAGCCCGGCGCAACGCCCACCCAACAGGCTGGCGGCGTGAGTGGCTACCGCACCACCGAGGGACCAGCCGTTTACGATCACGCTAGAGAGATCCAAATGATCGACCAGCGCCACCACATCGCCCGCAATAGCCGCGATACCCAGATCGGCAAAATCGTGATCGGAGCGGCCACATCCTCTGTGATCCATCGTTACAACGCGGTGACCGGCCGCTTGGAGGGGCAAAATGACACCGTCCCAGCAGCGGTTGTCCATGCCCCACCCGTGAATCAGTATCATGGTTT
>JAYPXQ010000029.1:0-11710 GCA_038135595.1 Halieaceae bacterium | reverse complement strand
TCATTGCGCGACCCGACCCACCCAGATCCTCAAAATAAATACTTTTACTGCCGTTGACTTCTAGTCTCGCCATGCTCAACCCTCCGTTTGGGTAATTGCCGCCAACGTGGTCGCGGCAAAGGAATCAAAAAATGTATCAATGTCGATGGCATCGGGCGCCACCACCCACTGGTAGATGGTGCCAAACATGGTCGAGCAATAGCCCACCGCAAAATGCTCAGCGTCGATGTCTGGTTTCACATCGCCCTCGGCCTGTCCCTGCTCAATCCACTCTCTAACGTCTCGGCGATAGATCACGTGATGCCGCGCCAGACTGGCTCGAATGTCCGATTCGCGGCCCAGCGACTCGTACCACAGGATGTACATAGCGCGAAGATAGCCTGACTCCCGGGTAAAAATATCCCGCTGCGCCTGTACCGCCGCCTCAAGCGCAGCCAAACCCCTCTTCCCAGCCAAATACTGCGAGAGATGGGCCTTCCAGATGTCGTCGAACCGGGCAAAAAGCTCCATCCAAAGCCCGTCCTTCGAACCAAAGCGATAGCTCGCCAGGCCCCGACTGTAACCGGCCCGCTCGCCGATATCCTTCAACGTTGTTTTAGCAGTGCCGCGCTCGTTGACAAGCTCGATCGCCACCTCAAACATCCTCTGGTCCGACAGCGCACTGCGCTCTGCCTGAGTCGACACTGCGGCAGGGGTTTCCACCGACATCTGCTGTGTGGCGTCATCCATCTCCTACTCCTTGTTGTTGTAGTGCGATATCGCGAGCTGGTTGTCGGCCAGCATGGTCCGCAATACTTTTTTATCCATCTTACCCACACTGGTTTTGGGTATCTCGCTGGTGAAGCACCAGTACTCGGGCACCCAAAACTTCGCGACCTTATCACCCAAAAAGTGCCGCAGCCGCTCCATCGCAGCAATTTCGTCCTCCCCGGACGCCAGAACGATCACGGCCAATGGACGCTCCTGCCAACGCGCGTCGGGGATGGCGATCACGGCGACTTCAGCAACATCCGCGGATTTGAGCAACACATCTTCGAGATCGACTGACGAGATCCATTCCCCACCGGATTTAATGACATCCTTCGTGCGGTCTGTCAGTTGCACGTAGCCCTTGGCATCGATCACGCCCACATCGCCCGTGCGCAACCATCCGTCTGCGGCGAAGGCATTGCTGTCAGTGTTAAGGTAGCTGCCAGTGACCCATGCACCGCGCAACTGCAATTCGCCGACCGTCTTACCATCCTCAGGCAGGCAGCCGCCAGACTCGTCCACAACCCGCACCTCGATCCCGGGAACGGGCCGACCGCTTTTCAGGCGCCAATAGGTCTCTGATTCGCCACCCAAAGCCTTCGGGGGGTGCGATAGCACACACATGGGGCTGGTCTCGGTCATACCCCACCCCTGAATCACGGGGACGCTCCAGCGATCACGAACCGCCTCAATCATGGATGAGGGCACAGCCGAGCCGCCGGACACAATCGCTCGAAAACAGGAAAGATCGAGCGGCGTCTCGGCATCTGCCCGTAGCAAATCTCCCAGAATCGTCGGCACCATCGCCGTCAGCGTTGGTCGCGTCGCCTCTATCATGGCGCGCAAATGCGGGCCTTGGAGATGAGGGCCCGGCATCACCATATCGGCGCCCGACATCCAGCCGCTGTAGGGAAACCCCCAGGCGTTGGCGTGAAACATAGAGGGCAACATCAGGATCGTATCGCGCTCCTGCACCGCAAAACTGTCCACCGCGCGCGAAGCCAAGGCATGCAAGTAGGTGGTGCGCTGACTGTATGCCACGCCCTTGGGATTCCCCGTGGTACCACTGGTATAACAGATGCCCGCCGCCGCGTTTTCCTCTGCCTCTGGCCAAGTATATTCGGTCGCTCCCTCAGCCACCAACGCGTCATAGGAAATCGCGCGCCCATCATCGAGCACAGCGGGATCACCCGCCACCAACAAAAACTCAACAGTGGTCAGCAATGGGAGCACCGGGTTAAGCAGTTCGGCGAGACGGCTATCCACCACCAAAAAACGATCCTCCGCATGATTGATGATGTAAGCAATATGCTCGGGAGACAGGCGGCAGTTAACGGTGTGGAGCACGCCGCCCATTGACGGCACGGCCAGATAAACTTCCAGGTGCTGGGTACTGTTCCACATGAAGGTGCCGACCCGGTCACCGCGATTCAGCCCCAATCGCGTCAGACCATGCGCGAGGCTTGCGCTACTATGATCAATGTCTTGATAGGTGCGCCAGTGAACGTCCTGGCCGTCATAATCCCCCACGCGACTGTCGGCGAAATGGCGCGCGCCGAAGCGGTGTAAGGTCGCAACACCGAGGGGGGTATTCATCATTGTGCTGAGCATCAGGCCTACCAATCCCCAGCGGCGGCGCGTTCTGCCTCCGCAAGCAATGCCCGCACGTCATACTCGAGTCCGCGCGCGTAGGCCGTGTCCAATTTTCCCGCCACGTATAGGCCGTAGGCACCCTCAATAATCGCCGCCAGCCGCCAAAACGAGAGCGCCATGTAAAAGTTCATATGATGCAACGGTCGCCCTAGTCCCTCTGCCCATCGCCCCGCCAATTCTCGGCGGCTAACCACACCAGATCGCCGCGAGACCGCCTGCAAGGCACTGAAAGCCGGCGGCTCCTGAGTGCGATAGTCACCCCAGAACATCAGCATGAGAGCGACGTCCATATAGGGGTCTCCGACGGTTGCCAACTCCCAATCAATAATCGCCAAAATTTCAGGCTTGTCGCGCGCAGCCAGCGTGTTGTCGAGGTGGTAGTCCCCGTGAATCACGGCAGGCGGCGTGCCCGCCGGGACATGCCGCCCCAACCACTCACCTAAGGCAAATAATTGCGGCAGCTCTCGAACCGCGTGCTCTCGCCGCACACCCAGCCAGCGGTCAATCTGCCGCTCCACAAATTGCTCCGGGCGCCCCAACTTGGCCAGCGCCGGCAGATCAGTCGGCACGCTGTGCAAAGCGACAAGCTGATCAATCAAGTCCCGGCCCAGCGCATTGACGCTATCGGCGGTGTCGGGATATTGCTCCGGCATCGCGTCGGTCAGCGCAACCCCGTCGATCCACTCCTGTACCAGGAAAGGTCTGCCAATAACCGACACATCATCACACCAGGCCAACACCCCGGGCGCCCGCACGGGATACGCCGCAATCGCCTGCAAAATCTCCGCCTCTCGCTGAATTCCGCGGGCGGAGGTTGGAGAGATGTCGTTCGCCGGCGGGGTTCTTACGACGCAAGCACGATCACCATCGCGAAACAGCCACGTAAGATTGGAGTTGCCACCGCTTAGCGCAGTCACGAATTCGGGCTGCTGCCAATCCAGCGTCGCGTTCAACCATGTCGCGACGGCATCCGTGACGTCTTCTGCCATCAGGCGACTCCAAAGCTAGACAGCAAACCGCCATCAACCGGCACACAGGCGCCCGTCATATAACGGCTCTGACTGACCCAGTAGACGACCTCGGCGATTTCCCGCTCCTCGGCAAAGCGACGCATGGGGATCTGGCCATTCATTTTTTCGAGCGCCGCTTCACTGAGACCTGAGGTCATCTCGGTCAGCACAAGCCCCGGTATAACAAGATTCGCGGTGATCGCTTTGGGGGCTAACTCAATCGCCAATGCTTTGGTCAAACCCGATAAACCCGCTTTAGATGAGGCGTAGGCGGCATCTCCCGGAAAGCCGCGGAAACCCACCACCGCGCCCACGTTGACAATCGCCGCGCCCGCATCCATGTGCGCGAGGGCGGCGCGGGTCATAGTCATCGCCCCCGTGAGATTCACCTGCAGCACTTCCTGCCACGCATCGTCGCTCAGCCTAGGGAGCTTGCCCCCGCGGTGCACACCGGCATTGTTGACGAGGGTGTCTATGCGACCGTAGGCCGCCGCTACGGCTGCAATTGTGGTATCTATGGACTCGCGGTTGGCCACGTCGCACTGGAACCCTTTGGCACGATCGCCCAGCGACTCCGCCAACGCCAATACCGCCTCCCCGCGGGCCAGCAACGCGACTTGGTGTCCTGCCTCTATCGCCACACGCGCCACTGACGCGCCAATACCTCGCGACGCCCCGGTCACGACCCAGACTTGACTGCCAGACATACGTTACTTCTCCTAAAATGCCCCCGACAGGCGCCGCAAACGGGCAGATTTCTTATCGGTCGCGTTGCTTGTTTGCGTCTAGCAAGTCTAAACTAGCGCCCTGATTTGGCAACCCTGCGTTGCCCCGCGTGGCCATCGTACACCTGCTACGCACCACGATACCAAGGAGGTAACGGACGTGTGGTCCTTCGAGACAGACCCTGAATTTCAAGCTTCTTTGGACTGGATCGACCAGTTCACGAGAGAGGAAATCGAGCCACTGGATCTGGTGTTCAGAGAGCCAGGCGACCCCTGGGACCCCAAGTCCCCAGCCTTTGCAGCGATGGCGCCCCTGCGAGAAATCGTCAAAGAACGCCGACTCTGGGCCTGTCACCTCGAGCCCGAGTTGGGCGGGCAGGGATACGGCCAAGTAAGCCTTGGGTTAATGAACGAGATTTTAGGTCGAAGTCGCTTTGGGCCCAGTGTTTTCGGATGCCAGGCACCTGACTCGGGGAACGCCGAGATCCTCGCTAAATTCGGCACACCAGAACAGAAAGAGAAATACCTTAAGCCCCTACTGAACGCAGAAATCGCCTCCTGCTACTCCATGACAGAGCCGCAGGCGGGCGCCGATCCCGGAGAATTCCTGTGTACCGCGACACGCGACGGGGACGACTGGGTGATCAATGGCGAAAAATGGTTCGCCTCGCACGCACGTTTCTCTGCTTTCCTGCTCGTCATGGTAGTGACTAACCCGGACGTCCCCATCCATCAGGGCGCCTCTATCTTCCTGGTCGAGCAAGGCACGCCGGGAATGGAAATCATCAGAAATTCCGCCGTCGGCCCCTATGTTGAGCAGGGAGATGGGGTTCACGCCTACATCTCATTTAAAGATTGCCGCGTGCCCGCTGAGAACTTGCTCGGCAGTGAAGGCCAAGGCTTCCATGTTGCTCAGACACGTCTGGGCGGCGGACGCGTGCACCACGCCATGAGAACGGTGGGAGTGATTCGCAAGGCACTGGATATGATGTGTGAGCGCGCCTTAAGTCGTCGCACGAAGGGCGAACTGCTGGCCGACAAGCAGATGACTCAGGAGAAAATTGCCGACGCCTACACCATGATGATGCAGTACCGCCTTCATGTGCTCTACACCGCGTGGCTGATCGACAAGCATAAGGAATACAACCGTGAGGTCCGCAAGGAGATCGCGGCCATCAAGGCGGCGACACCCAAAGTCCTCGTCGAGATTGTCTCCCGCGCCATGCACCTCCATGGCAGCCTGGGTAGTTCTGACGAGACACCCTTGGCGCACATGTGGGCCAACATCCCGGAATTAGGTGTCGTCGACGGCCCGACCGAAGTCCACAAAATTGCGGTGGCGAAAGCCGTGCTGCGCCACTACTCAGCCCACGATGCACTGTTCCCGAGCTACCACACGCCGACGCTCCGCGCTCAAGCTCTGGAAAAATACGGGCACTTTCTACCGGCATGATCACAAAACGCGTCATCGCTTAAGGCCCGCATCGCCAACGATCGCGTGACGTCATTGAGAGCGAGCGAAGACTCGAATCGCGGAGGCCGCGAGCCTCTACAACCTGAACGGGGGGCTGTTCAATGGTGAGATTAACGGTGAGGGGTCTGGCGGCGCTCACGCAGGTATTGGCTGTGACGAGCGCCCTCGCGATCGACGCGGGCGAATCGCTCTACGGCCAGCATTGCGCCACCTGCCACGGCACCTCGCTCAGAGGCTCCGCTCATGGAGCCACGCTTATTGGCCCGGGGTTTCTGGAAAAATGGTCAGCGCAACCTGCCCGCGCGCTGCTCGATTATCAAATGAGCGCCATGCCGCCAGGACAAGCGCACACACTCTCGGCAGATGAGCACCAAGCGATTCTTGGCTATGTCGTCGCGAGCGCTCCGTTTGAAACATCCAGCACCCTGCGCACCTCCCTGAGCGCGCTCGAATCCGATACGGCTGACGCCCCGGAGGCGGTTGAATTTTCAGCCGCCGAAAGCGTCATGGATTTTGCGCGCAACGCCGGGACGCACAACATGCGGCCAGTGGAGAATTTCCGCCCGGTAACTACGCCCGAGCTGAACGCACCTTCCCCCGGCGATTGGCTTAACTGGCGCCGCACCCCCGACGGTCATGGGCACAGCCCGCTGACTGAGCTATCTCGGGATTCAGTGGCAAACCTCACGCTAGCGTGGTCTATGGCAATGCATCCCGGTAGCAACCAGGCAACACCGCTGGTTCGGGATGGCGTCATGTTTCTCACCCATGCCAACAATAAAATTCAGGCGATCGAGGCGGATTCCGGCGAACTGATCTGGGAGTACCAATACGACTTTCCACCTGCGGCCAAGATGCTGGGGGGGCCCACACGCAATATCGCGCTGTGGCAAGACAAACTATTCCTTGCAACCTACGACGCGGCGCTGGTCGCCCTCGATGCCGTCACTGGCAAGCAGCTCTGGCGCAGCGAGAAAGCAGACTATCGCGAAGCCTTCACCCATAGCGCCGGACCCATCGTTGCCGACGGCGTGGTGGTGAGTGGCATCAACGGCTGTGAGCTTTTTACCGAGGCCGGCTGTTTTGTGACCGGTCATGACCCAGATACGGGAGAAGAACTGTGGCGCACCTCGACGCTTGCCCTCCCGGGTACGCCGGAATACGACACCTGGGGCGATGTGGCCCCGGATCGACGCGGCGGTGGTGACATCTGGATTGCGGGGTCTTATGACCCGTCTCTTAACTTGGTCTACTTCGGTACGTCTCAACCCAAACCCTGGGCGGCGCCGAGTCGGGGCATGTCCGTCGAAGATGCAGCGCTCTATACCAATTCGACGCTCGCGCTCAATCCCGCCACAGGTGAACTCAAATGGTACTTCCAGCATATTCCGGGAGAGACCATCGATATGGAGGTGGGCTTCGAGCGTATTCTGGCAGACATTAACGGCACGCCTGTGATCCTGACCGTCGGAAAAGACGGAATCCTCTGGAAGCTCAACCGAGACACTGGAGAATACCTTGACCTGCTCGACACAATGGATCAGACGATTTTTAACGTGGACAAGGCGACGGGAACGCTCACGTATCGCGCCGATATTGCCGACGCCGGCATTGGCGACACGTACACCGCGTGTCCCGGCATTTACGGCGGCCATAACTGGCAATCCGCGACCTATGATGCATCGCGCCACCTCTTATTCCTGCCGGTTCATCAGCTGTGCTCGGACATGACCCCACGCGCCGTGGACCTAGGACCCGGCGGTGGCGGCTACGGTGCGGATGTGGCCACCTACCCGATGCCAGGCAAAGAAGGCAAGGCGGGGGCTTTGCTGGCGATCGATGTGGAAACAATGGAAGTCAAATGGCGCATTGAGCAGCCGGCTTTATTCCTTAGCGGTGCGCTATCGACCGATGGCGGGCTGCTCTTTATTGGCGATCTGGATCGTAACTTTCAGGCCTTCGATACCGATACCGGGGCCAAGCTGTGGTCTTCTCGGTTACCCGCGCCGGCCCACGGCTACCCGATTACCTATCAGGCTGGCGGGCGGCAATTCGTCGCGGTGTCCTCGGGCATCGGGGTTTTTAGGGCGCTAACCGCGATGATCTTCCCGAACATCTATCAGCCCCCGGATGGACAGGGGCTGTTCGTGTTTGCTCTGCCAGACCAGGTGCGTTAATCGAGACCCGTGCGGCCCGCCTCACGCTGCATCGGCTTGTATTCGTTGAATGCGGGCTCACCGGCGGTAGAGCCTGTCGTCAATCCTGCATCTACAGTTAACGTCAGGCCGCTTGTGTAACCCGACTCATCACTCGCCAGCCACAATACCGCATTGGCAACATCCTGCGCCAAACCGGGTCGGCCTTTCAGGGGAGATATATCCACCAGAGCTGCTACCGTGTCTTCAAGCTTGGTATGGTCGCCCAAAAAAGCCTCTGCAACCATAGGAGTCGCAACCGCGGCGGGAGCAATACAATTCACACGAACGCCAGAGGCACCCACCTCAGCAGCTAAGCTCTTTGTCATCCCCACCACTGCGTGTTTAGCTGCACAGTATGCATGCGGACCCAGTCCACCCATTATTCCTGCGGTACTCGACATGCTGATGATCGATCCCGATCCCGCTCGTTTCATATGCTTACTCGCGTGCTTCATGCCATAAAACACGCCGTTTATCATAATGTCCGTCGTCAGCTTCCACTCCTCCGCAGGGGTGGTTTCCATCGGCCCCATCGCACCGACAATGCCCGCGCAGTTAAACATGACGTCAATGGCACCGAACTCAGAGATCGCAGTCTCCACCAGCTGAGCGACGTGATCCTCAATGGTCACATCGCAAAAGCGAAAGACTGCAGCACCGTCACCACCTAGGGTCTGAGCCAGCTCACTGCCCGGCGCTTCCTGAATGTCACCTAAAACCACCCTCGCGCCATGTGCCACCAAGGTTTTTGCGGTGGCTGCTCCGATACCGCTGGCCGCCCCCGTAATGACGGCGACCTTTCCCTCTAAACGTTTCTCCATCTGCTCCACCCTCTTTCCTCTTTGTTATCCTTCAGGCGCACTCAGCGTAGTGCCCGCAAATTGATTGAAATAATGAATCGAAACTTCTCGCTCTGCGATTTTCCAAACCCCTTCCCGACGCTGAAATCGATCACGATAAGTCGCACCAACAAACGTTGCCTCTATGCTTTCGGTCAACAGACCCATGCAGTCAACGTCACAGATGCCAGTCGCATTATCCGAACCAATAAAATCAACCACCAAGTTGGATGTCACGTGCTGAGACTGGGTCCAAGCCGGCCACAACACGTCATAGATAGCAGCATGTATACCATCATGGCCCGCGAAGTCGCCGAAGGGGGGACCAATCTTCCAAACGCAGTCCGGCCACCAGATCGACAGGAACGTCGGGTAATCCCGTTTGTCGAATCCGTGGCAATAGTTACTCACTAATGCCTCGATGGCACAGCGACTCTCGAGTCGGTCCAACCTTGCCAAGATGTCTTCGCTCATCCTTGCACTCCTGGGTTTGATTCCAAAAACCACCGCCGCATATGGCAACCAGCGGGAACTGAATCCTGGTGCCTAGGGAGCTCCCGCATAAAATATGTCGGGCCAACAACACCAAGCCGTCAACACGGCGCACATAAAACTCTGAGGTAAAAAAATGCCTGCGCAAAGCGCAGGCACATTTTGTAAGCTCGCTCGCTTCGGAGCTTTACTGGCCAAAATTGTATACCAGCTCTACTCCATACGTTCGTGGCGCCCTCACTGCGGCATAAGACCAAAGACCAGCGACATCGTAGCCATGTGAGTAGCCGTCCTCATCAGTCAGATTTCTACCGAAAAGGCTGAACTGCAAGCCGTTGTTCATCGCATAGTTTACGGACGCATCAACCAGGCTCTGGCCACCGTTCTCAAGTTCAGGTGAATTCGTCACATTGGTGAAATGGCCGCCAATGTAATGATAAGAACCTCTCACCCATGCCGTACCACCTGCCGTGTCCCACTCGTAAGTGGCGTCAATGGTACCAGTGACGTCTGGCGCACGGCGGAACTCCAACGCAGAGAGGTCGACAACGCTACCATCGAGGGCCGTATACTGAAACTCATCATACTCCGTATCGAGAAAGCCGATATTCGCTCGCAAGCTTAAGTTCTCTGACACGTAAGCCTGCACGTCGACCTCGATACCCTGAATAGTAGCGCTGGAGGCGTTGGTCACCACAGTCTTCTGACCGGTACCGGAAGAGTCGGGGAGTTGCAACTCCTCCTGTTTGTCCTCGTACTCCATGTAGAAAATATTCGCGTTGATGCGGAGCCGGTTTTCTAACCACTCTGACTTAATACCTAGCTCGTAGTTATCAACAGTCTCCGGATCGAACGCCTCACGGGCCTCGATGACTGAATTTACACGACCATTAAAGCCGCCACTTCGGTAACCCTTCGAATAGGTGAAAAAAGCCATCAAATCGTCGTTGAATGCGTAACGGCCACCTACCCTGGGGGTAAATTCACTCCACTCCTCTTCAGGATTAGCAGTAAACTCTCCTGAAATCGTCTCGACATTACCCTCTTGTCGCGTTTTCTTCTCGTCCTTTGTGTAGCGCCCACCGAAAGTCAGAGTTAGCGCATCAGTGACGTCGTAATCACTCTCGAAAAATATTGCGCTCGATTCGGTGTCCTGCTCCGTAAACTGATAGATATCGATAATTAGACCTGGAGCCGGGAACCCCACCCAGCTATTGGACTCAGCTATGTAGCTACTCTCCCAGAGGTAGACGCCAGCCACAAAACTCAGCCTGCCGCTATCGTCATAAGTTAAGCGAAGCTCGTGGCTATCCTGCTCGTAGCTCCCGGGCCGCGAGGTGCTATATAGCAAATCGGGCACGCCGTCCCAGTTAGTAAAGGCGGTCTCGTCAGATTCCCAGTGACCGAATAAATAATCCAAGCGGTAGGCATCTGATAGATTCCAACGGGCCTCCAGCGAGTACATTTCCGTATCAAAAGTTGACTGGAGTGGCAAAGGAACTGCATCCTGCTCTAACGAGAACAAAAGCGGATTGTCCCTGTTCGCCGTCGGCCCACCGGATCGCAGGCCTTGGTTCAATGTAACGTAGCGATTACCAGAGATTGGGCTGTTCATTGATGGCGAGCAGTACCCATAGTCGACGTTATTACCCGGGCTCTGGCCCGTATTGTTGCAAAAGAGATGACGATCCTGAGCCGTATTGATCAGCTCGGGGGTGTCTTGGTCCGTTTCTTCTTCCTGATAAGTAAACTCAAGCTCCAGTGCATCACTGGCGGTCCATAAGAAATTCAGATTATAACTTTGATAATCAACCTTGCCGCGACCTTCTTCGCCAGTAGTGGCATTATCGAAATAACCCTCATCTTGTTCGCGCTTAGCGACTACCACCTTTCCGGCAAGGCTATCAGTCAAACCGAAGTTAAATACACCATCCAAGTAGTAGGTATCGTAGTTCTCGATCCCCGCACGGATCTTCCCACCCAACTCACCAGTTGGCTGGGTTCGAGTGACGTTGATCAACCCGCCAATAGTATTTCGTCCAAAAAGCGTTCCCTGTGGCCCTCTGAGTACCTCTGCACTCGCCAAATCAATACTGCGAAGCAAAGACCCTGCGTTCGCGCCAATAAACATACCGTCAACTACGACGCCCACCGCAGGATCGAAGTTCTTCTCCACATCGGCGACGCCAATGCCTCGAATGAAGATCGCTGCCACACCACCAGGCCCCTGGCCCGTATCATCGATGATGAGATTTGGAGAAATACTGGCAAGATCAGTAAGGTCTCGAGCGAATGTCCGTTCAATTTCTGTTTGACTCATTGCGCTCACTGCAATACCGACGTCCTGGAGACTCTCTGTCTGTTTTCTGGCGGTAACAACGATTTCCTCCAGCCCTCCCTCTTGCGCGGCCGAAAAAGGCGCAATCAGAGACAGTGCGAGGGAGCTACTAGCGGCGGCGATTGCGGAAGCAATGGCTCTCTTCTTCATAGGTGATCTCCTGACCTAACTTTGGTTTTGGTTTTGGTTTTGGTTTTGGTTTTGGTTTTGGTTTTGGTTTTGGTTTTGGTT
>JAYPXQ010000028.1:0-24188 GCA_038135595.1 Halieaceae bacterium | reverse complement strand
CCCGATCAGAGCGGCGGGTCGATCATTCTCAATAGCTCAATCAACGGTATTCTCGCGCTCGCCGGTGATGTGACCTACTCAACGACCAAAGGCGCGCTTCGTCTGTTGGCAAAATCGACTGCCGTGCATTTGGCCAAAACCCAAACCGGTATCCGCTGTAATTCAATCCACCCGGGCGTTATCGAGACGCCGCTCATTGAGGGGGCTATCGCGGGTGCACCGGACCCCGCCGCGGCGCGGCAGATGCTCGAGGGCATCGCACCCGTAGGGCGGCTGGGTAGCATGGAAGAAATCGTATCGCTGTTGATCTATCTCGCTTCAGACGACTCGAAATTCGTCACAGGTTCAGAGATCGTCATCGACGGCGGCTCGACGGCGGGGTTACCCGGCGTCTGAGCCGCTAGCAAGCAGCGCTACTCGCCGTGTAGTACGCTGAAAACGCGACGAGAGAACTTCCACTCCCCCGCAACTTTCACACACTCGTCGTCGTACTGACCGCGCGGACGCAGCTCAGTCCCGTCCTGCGTCACTGCCACTTCATCGGTATAACTCCGCATGGTGGCGCGGTCGCCTTCAACACGGATCACACCAGGCATCGCCATCATGTTCACAAATGGGAACATCTTCATGGCCTCGAGCCACGCTGCAACAATAGTATCGCGCCCCTTAAGGCCTTCCATGTCGAGATGAGGTAACTCCCATACCGCATCTTCTGACCAGGTGGATCCCCAGATTTCTGCGTCTCGCTGGTTAACGCCGTCACAGTAGCGCTCTAATAAGGCACGAATCGCCTGTTGCTCTTCAAAATGCTGATCGCACATGTGGGTTCTCCTCTGTTTTCTATCCGGTTATTGATTGATCAACCCGCCGTCTATCACCATCTGCGCACCGGTCATATAGGTCGACAGATCGGAGACCAGGAACAAAGCGGCGTCGGCAATCGTATGAGGGGGCCCCATATAACCCATGGGCACCATCGCGTTCAATTTCACATACTCCTCGGGGTTCTCGACCGAAGACTGCCTTTGCATATTGGTATCGATTAATCCTGGGTGAAGGGTGTTACAGCGAATGCCATCAGCCGCCGTCTCTGCGGCGACTGTTTTGGTAAAACCGATGACCCCACCCTTGGCGGCGGCGTAAGCGCTACACGCGGGCACGCCAACCAGTGCCGCCACCGATGACATATTGACGATTGAGCCCTTCACGCCAGACTCCCGCATTAGCGCTACGGCTTTTTGTGTGCCGAGAAACACGCTGGTCATATTCACCAGCATCTGTCGGTTGTAGTCAGCCAGTGTGAGCTCCGGCAGCGTCTTTAACACCGCAATCCCAGCATTGTTGATGAGCGCATCCAACCTGCCGTGCTCGCTCTTTATCGCCGCCATCGTGGTATCCCAGGCAGCCTCATCTGTCACATCCTGCTGCCAGGCCTGCGCCCGACCACCCGCGGCGACAATTTCCGCAGCGGTTGTGGCGGCACCATCACTGTCGACGTCCGTGACAATAACCACGGCACCTTCGCTGGCCAATTTATGCGCAATGGCATGCCCAAGACCCGGGTTGGATGCCCCCCCTGTCACCAGACACACTTTTCCATCAACCATGCCCATGGATTTTCTCCTTAACGTTAGAATTGCTGATTAGCGTTGCGCAGTGACTGGGGGCGATACAAGGCTTTCATTTAGCTTTAGCGTCCCCAGTATCAGTCAGATAGATGCGCTCGAGGTGGTCAGTCACCGTCTCGATCACGCGCCGCGCCCGCTGCTCACGGTTAGACGAGCGATAAGCCACACCCATACCCTGCATCACAAACTGCACCAGATCGTGAGCAGCTTGTAATGATTTAACCTGCTTCCAATGCGGGAATACCGAGCGAACGGTCTTCAGAAATTCCCGTTCGAAATCCTGCTCCACCTCGCTCACCGCCTCGGCTAACTCCTTATCCGTTCTGGCAGCAGCCAATAGCTCTTGGTAGGCAACAAACGAGGGCAAGTTGACATATTTCCAGGCGGATTCGACCGACGTGCGGATCGTTTTTCGGGTGAGATTCTCGTCAGGAGACTCAATACCCGTCATCAGTGCGCGATACTCATTAAGCCGCCGCACGTGCAGATAACCCACCACCGCATTCATAACGGCTGATCGGGAAGGGAAGTGGTGCATCATCGCGCCGCGTGAGACGCTTGCCTCCTCGGCAATCATCGCTGTCGTCGTTTGGGCGTAGCCATATTCCACGAAGCACCTTACGGCAGCTTCCAATATCGCCTGTCGGGTCAGGGCACTTTTTTCTGCCTGCCATCCCTCACCCACTCGCGACTCACTGGCCCGGCGGGTTGCCTTTGGCGCTTTGTCATTCGACGTGCTGTTAGCGTCAGCTTTGCTTTTCTTCATTAGAGCCCCTTAGGTTTATGGAATGCTCAATTAGAGAGCGCCTTCCGCAAACAATCCAGCTTGCTTTTTTTATGAGCGATATCCTAGACTGATTTTGAGAGGACAACCACTGGGCCCGCACTAACGGGGCCACGTAACCTCCACAGTATCGCTATCGACGATTGAGGAACCCCGATGTCAGGAGCCAAGCCACTGCATCCCGGTCTGTTCACCTGGCCAACCCCTACTCCAAGCCTGATTGGCAGTCGTTGTCTGGATTGCGGTGAGCACGCCTTCCCCAGCCAAAGCTCTTGCCGGGCCTGTTCGGGGCAAAATACCCAGGACGCCGAGCTGGGCAATACAGGGACGCTGTGGACATGGACGATCCAATCTTTTATGCCCAAGACGCCCTACCATACTGACGAGACGCCCGAGACGTTCCGCCCTTACGGCGTCGGCTATATCGAACTACCCTGCGGGCTGAAAGTTGAAAGCCGACTGAGAGAAAACACGCCCGAAGCGCTTCGCATCGGCATGCCAATGGCATTAGAGATCATATCTGTGCGCAAAGATGAGGAAGGAGATGACCTCGTGACCTTCCAGTTTTGCGCGGCACAGGAGGCACATTAATGGAAGTCGCAATTGTAGGGTTGGGTCTGCACCCCTTTGGTAGAACCGCCACTATGTCGGGGTTAGAACAAGGCGCTGCTGCGGTCAGGGCAGCCCTCGCAGACGCCGGGACCGATTTCAAAACCATGCAGTTCGCGTTTGGCGGCAGTCAGGATAGCGGCAACGCCGATTCGCTGGTAAACCTGCTAGGGCTCACCGGGCTACAGTTCACGAATGTTGCCAATGGCTGTGCTACCGGCGGGAGCTCGCTCAATGCGGCCTATTCGGCAATAAAAAGTGGTCAATATGATGTGGGCTTGGTGGTGGGCTTTGATAAGCACGACCGGGGTGCCTTCAATCCAAAGCCCGCCGAGTGGGGCTTGGACGACTGGTACGGCGAGACCGGACTCATGCTCACCACACAGTACTTTGGCATGAAAATCCAGCGCTACATGCATGACTATGGCATCTCGCGCGACACGCTCACTCGCGTCGCCGAAAAGGCCTTTCGCAACGGCGCTCTGACCCCCACTGCCTGGCGTCAGACCGCGCTGTCCTGGGAGGAAATCGAGAACGCACCCATGGTGAGCGAGCCACTGAACAAATATATGTTCTGTTCCCCCGCTGAGGGTGGCTGCGCATTGGTAGTCTGTCGCGCGGACATGGCACATCAATTCCATCCCCGGCCGATTTATCTGAAGACCGCGGTGGTGCGCTCGCGGAACTACGGCAGCTTCGAGGTGTTTAGTCCCTCGCAGCCCCCTGAAGTGGCTGCATCGCCCACGGTAACCGCCTCCCAAACGGCTTTCGAATTAGCCGGGCTAGGACCAGAGGACATTGACGTCGCTCAGCTTCAGGACACAGAGGTAGGCGCCGAAATTATGCACATGGCAGAGAACGGCTTTTGCGCCCACGGCGACCAGGAGCAGTGGCTGGCCGATGGCGTAACGGAAATCACCGGGCGGCTCCCGGTGAACACAGATGGCGGTTGTCTTGCCAACGGGGAACCCGTCGGCGCCTCGGGTCTGCGCCAGGTCCATGAGATCTGTGTGCAGCTTCGGGGGGACGGTGGCGCCCGACAGGTGGCGGGCGAACCCAAGGTGGGTTATACCCATGTGTACGGCGCGCCGGGCATCAGCGGCGTCAATATTTTGGCGCGATAAACCCCACAATACGGGGTCTTGGGCATCACAAACGCTTTAAAGGGATTAACAATGGCGAATGCAGAACGGAAACAACAAGGAGACGGGGGTCGCTTTGTCGGAACGACTTGGCAGGATCTGCTTGATCTTGAGACGGTAGAGGTGCCTGCGTACCTGCGGGAGCAACACAACCCGTATATGGGAGACGAAGACCTCTCGGTAGATCGCTATATCAGCCAGGATTTCTTTAACAGGGAAAAAGAAGAAATGTGGCCGCGCGTTTGGCAGATGGCGTGCCGCGAGGAGGAAATCCCCGAACCCGGTGACCACCACGTGTACTGGATTATCGATCGTAGCGTGATCGTCACGCGCACCCCATCGGGGGAGATCAAGGGCTTCATCAATTCCTGCCGGCACCGCGGCCGCTGCCTGCGCGATGACTCGGGATCCGTGGACAAATTTCGCTGCCCCTTTCATGGCGCTACCTGGGATCTAGACGGTCAATTCAAAGGTATCCCCAACGACTGGGACTTCGAGCACATCGCCGACCGGGATATGAGCTTGCCTCAGGTCAAAGTGGCCACATGGGGAGGCTTCGTCTTCATTAATTTTGATCCCGACTGCGCGCCGCTTGAGGAGTACATGGAAGTCTTGCCCGATCACTTCAAGCGCTTCCCGCTCGAGGAATACTTTACCGGCGTTCATGTGCAGCGCGTAATGAACTGCAACTGGAAAGTCGGCGCCGAGGCGTTTATGGAGTCCTGGCACACCGTTGAGACGCACAAACAGATCCTGACCTTTACCGGCGACGCGAACTCTCAGTACGACTGCTGGGGTGACAATGTCAGCCGCTCCGTCACACCCATGGGCGTAGCGAGTCCGCACCTGAGCGACGTGAGCGAGGAGACCATTACCCGTGACATCCTGAAACTCTCCGGCCGCATGGCGACGGACAGCGACGAGGGTGTCGAGATGAAAGACGGGCAAAGCGCGCGCGAATACGTCGCCCACATGAACCGCGAAATGTTTGAGGAAGCCGCGGGCGAGGCCTTCGATGACCCCACCATGGCCGAACTGCAGGATGCCATTTTGTACAGCCTGTTCCCGAACTTCCAAGTATGGATTGGCTATGGCGGCAATATTGTTTACCGCTTTTTGCCGAATGGGAATGACCCCGACAGCTGCATCTTCGATGTGAGGATCCTGCTGCGACATCCAAAAGGCAGCGAGCGGCCCGCGGCTGTACCTTGTACTGTAATACCCGCAGATCAACCCTTTGCATCACACGAAGCACTGGGCTCACTTGGCGGGGTATTTGATCAGGACGACGCCAATCTGCCGGCGGTGCAAAAAGGCATGAAGAACTCGGCCACCGGCAAGGTAATTCTGGCGAGCTATCAGGAGAGCCGAATCCGGCACCTGCACCAAACCATCGACAAGTATCTGGGCTAGCGCCGCTCCTTCGCTGCCCCCAGCGCCAATGGTTGCAGAGGCTGGTCGATCATGAAAGGAAAGGCCCCGCGGCAGCAGTGATGCCGCGGGGAGATCACCGGAGTCTTATTCCCCGCTGGTGTAATACGCCCATGCATCCGAAATAGGTTTGGCGTCGAAATAGTAAGGCCGAATCTCACAGACTTTATCGCCGCGAAAACGAAATACTTCAGCAAGCTGCGCCGGCGCAAGATCCGGGTTTTCGAAGCGAAATGAAATCAGGTTAACCACGTAGTCACCCCCGACCGTCATCCCCTCCGGCGCGAGATCGGCGACCTTCAGCGTGCCGAATACGTGAGAGTAAAGCTCCCGCAATGCCGTTTTGCCCCGATACTCACCCGCCATGGGTAAGTCGTCAGCCTCGCGAATAAAAAAATCGTCTGTCAGCAGTTCTTCCACCGCATCAAAATCGCCTGCGCCCGATTTAGCATAAAGCGATTCGACCAACGCGAGTTTTTCTTCATTTGTCATTCTGACCCCCTAAAGTCCCAGATTTCGTGTTTCTTTGATCAACCTCGATCGGCACTCTGCCGCTCGCGCGTCTGCTCGTCGATAGTTTACTCACCACCATGAGCATATTGCTGGATCACGCGCTTACCCAAAGCCATCTGGTGTACCTCGTCCGGGCCATCAGCCTGACGGCACCAACGCGCGTAATTAAATTGCTCCGCCATACACCAATCTTCAGTCAGTCCACCCGCACCGTGCATTTGCATACAACGATCAATCAGGTTCTGAATCATCAGTGGCACGCTGATCTTGGTAGCAGAAATCAGCTCGATCGAGGGCTTCACGCCGTGTTGGTCAATATGCCAGCACGTTTTATGAACCAAGAGTCGGGCCATCTCCAGTTCCGCGTAACTCTTGGCGATATTTTCGCGAATCGATTGATGCTGACTGAGTTTTTTACCGAAGGTTTCCCGATCTTCCACCCGCTGGCAGGCCAGCTCCAATGATCGCTGACCCGCACCAATCAGCCGCATGCAATGGTGCATTCGCCCTGGGGCGAGTCGGCTTTGAGCGATCTCAAACCCCCTGCCTTCGCCAAGCAACAAGTTATCGATGGGCACTCGAACGTCGGTGAAGGTCACCTCAGCGTGCCCAATGGGCGCGTCGTCATAGCCCAACGTGGTCAGGGGTCTCAGCACTGCCACGCCGGGGGTGTCTTTGGGGACCAAAATCTGCGTTTGCTGCAGGTGGCGATTGGGATTATCGGCATCACTCTTGCCCATGACGATAAAGATTTTGCAGCGCTCATAAGGCGCGCCCGTGATAAACCATTTGTGGCCATTGAGCACCCATTCGTCACCCTCGCGGCGAATATCGAGCTGGATGTTGGTGGCATCGCTGGACGCCACCTGCGGTTCGGTCATGGCATAAGACGAGCGAATTTCCCCAGCGAGGAGAGGTGCTAGCCAGGCTTTCTTTTGCGCCTCGGTACCAAACTTCATCAGCACCTCCATGTTCCCTGTATCGGGCGCATTGCAATTAAAAACCTCCGGTGACCAGATGACCCGCCCCATTTCCTCCGCCAGGGGGGCGTAATCGAGGAAGCTCATGCCACCGTGGTCGCTGTGTTCCGCAAAATCGGGGGGCACAAATAAATTCCACAGGCCCGCAGCGCGCGCCTTTTGCTTGAGATCCTCAACCAATGGCATGGAGCCAAATCGATTCTCAGCAGTGTGCAAAGCTTCGCGGTGCGCCGCCTCTGCTGGCAATATATGCTCTGCCATGAAAGCCTTTAGCTCACCAAGAATGCGTGTGCTCTTTTCACTCGGGACAAACATGGGCTACCTCGCTACCCCTCTCAGATTTGATGGAACCGCTCACCCACCAGCATGCCACGCACTCTGGACGAGCGAGGGTCATGATAAACAAGCAAGTTGGTTTGTTTTTAAGTTCTCTCATACTATATAGTCATCGCGGTCTGACACAAACTCCAGCATAGTGGGCTTCGTCGCCGCCATCGAGGCGGGTCGTATCTGAAGGGACGCGCTGTTGAGTCTTGGCAAAGTAACACAGGAATGTCGCGATAGTGTCGCGGGGAAACGATGGATCTGATTACCGATACCTCCTACCGAAATTTGACGCTGGCCCAGGTCGCAGCGGCCCGTGCACAAGAACGGCCCGACGATACGGCGCTGCGGTTCGACTCTGGCTATACCCTAAGCTTTGCTGAAGCGTGGCGGCAGGCCAACGCACTCGCCACTCAAATTCAGCATCTCGGCGTAGCGCCAGGTGCGACGCTGACATTTCAACTGCCCAATACGCCCGAATCTGTGCCCGTAGCCATCGCAGCTTCAATTTGCGGACTCATCATCAATCCGGTAGTCCCCATCTATCGTGGCAAAGAGCTGGGATTCATCCTCAATGACGCTAAAAGTGAGATCCTGTTTATCCCGCATCGAATCCGAGGTTTCGATTATGTCGACATGATCACCTCACTGAGGCCGTCATTGCCGTACCTCAAGCATGTCGTTTGTTGCGGCGCTGAAGAAGACCTGCCTGATGAGGTCCTGAGCTACGAAGCCCTCATGGAGAGCGCGCCCGAAGGGCCGGCTGCGGTTGCAGCGGTGGATCCGGACGATACCAAAGTGGTTTTGTATACCTCCGGTACCACGGGTAACCCCAAAGCCGTACGACATAGTCACAACACCCTCGCCAAAGCGCTCGATAACGGCGTGGATGCCTGGCGACTCGGCGCTGATGACATGATGCTGATGCCGTCGCCGGTCACACATGTCACAGGCTACGTAAATGGTATCGAGCTGCCTTTCTTTACCGAGTGTAAGGTACTACTGATGGAGAGCTGGATCGTCGACAAGGCGGTCACACTGATCGAAGATTTTCGGGCGACTAGCTGTGTTAGTGCAACGCCGTTCCTGCGCGAGCTGGTGGACACCTGCAAAAAACGGGGCAAAACCCTGCCGGGTTTTCGCTTGTTCGCTTGCGGTGGTGCCGCCGTCCCCTCGGCATTGATTTATGAAGCGCGCGAGGTGCTCGCTGACTGCTGCGCCGTTAGAGTCTATGGATCTACGGAAGTCCCTCTCGTTACTGTCGGATTCATTGGCAAAGACGAAAGCGAGCTGGCGGCTGAAACTGACGGCAAAGTCCGTAACTACGACGTCCGTATTTGTGACGATGACGGCGTCGATGTTGGGCTCAATGCCGAAGGTGAAATCTGGGTTCGCGGGCCTGCCATGATGCAGGGATATCGAGAGCCAGCACAAAACGAGGCTGCTTTCTCACCCGACGGCTACTTCAAAACCGGCGATATCGGGCAATTACTCGACTCACAGGCGATCGTCATCACGGATCGCAAGAAAGACATTATTATTCGCGGCGGAGAAAATCTGTCGGCTCGCGAAATTGAAGAGTCGATCATGCAACACCCAGCGGTAATGGAGGCCGCCGCAGTGTCTGCGCCTCATCAACGGCTCGGTGAAGGCGTGGCGATATTTATTACAGTGTACGAAGACGGCGAAGCTCCGACGCTTGAGGCGCTTGCCGCACTGTGCCATCAGCAGCAGCTCGCGAAACAGAAGTGGCCTCAATGGCTGGGCGTCATTGAGGAAATGCCCAAGACACCCTCAGGCAAAATTCAGAAAGCGGTGCTCCGTCAATCGTTACAAGAGCAGGGCGTATTGCTAGGCTAGGCGGATAGGAACAAGGATTTAAAGTGTGAATGCATCTAACCCGATTCCCGGCGACTACTCCGCCTTCCGAGAGACAGTGCGCGAATTTTTGGCGAGCGCGCTTACCCCCGAATTAGCACGGGCTGGCGAACGTACGACCAGTGTTTTCTCCGATTTTGAAGCCGGCCGGCAGTGGCAAAGTGCGCTGCACGCCAGGGGCTGGGGCGCACCCGAGTGGCCACTAGAGCATGGCGGAACCGGTTGGGATATTCAGCAGCGCTATATTTTTCTTGAAGAGTGCAGACTCGCCAACGCCCCCAACCCCGTCATGATGGGGATTCAGATGCTGGGGCCAATGCTGATGCACTTTGGCACCGAAGCCCAGAAGGCAACATACCTGCCCGGCATCATCTCGGGTGATGACGTCTGGTGTCAGGGATATTCAGAACCAGGATCAGGCTCGGATCTCGCCTCACTGAAAACGACTGCCGATCGCGACGGAGACGAGTACGTCGTTAACGGCACCAAAATCTGGACCAGCATGGCTCACTACTCGAACTGGATTTTCTGTCTCGTGAGAACGGACAAGAGCGCAAAACCTCAGGCAGGGATCAGCTTTTTACTGATCGATATGGCGACCCCCGGGATTACCGTAACGCCATTCTCGAGCCTCGACGGGGAGGTCGAGCAGTGTCAGGTGTTCTTTGAAGATGTGCGGGTGCCCGTCGGCAATCTTCTGGGTGAGGAGAATCAAGGCTGGACCGTCGCTAAATACCTGCTCGAATTTGAGCGCGGTGGACAACATTTCACCATCGACCTTAAAAAGCAGCTCCGCAAATTGCAGCGACTGGTCATCAGTGACGCCAACGCAGCGGCGGGGGATCCAACCTTTGCCTTTCGTATCGCCGAGACCGAAATAGACGTGATGGCGCTGGAACAGACGGAGCTTCGGATCAAGGGCTCAGTGGCGGCAGGAGAGCACCCGGGGGCATTGTCCTCCCTCGTTAAAGTATCGGGTACCGAACTTGGACAGCAGTGCGCCGAACTGCTGATCGAGGCCGCTGGACAAGGCGCGATGCCCTGGCAAAGCGAGGTATTGGCGCCGGATTACCAAGGGCCTACGGCCGCTCCCGAGGAGTGTGTGACCACCATGGCGGAGTACATCAACAGCCGCGCCACCACCATCTATGGTGGGACCGCGGAAATACAGCGCGGCATCATCGCCAAGCATGTCCTCGGGCTGTAGATGGGCTCACCGACGATGACCGAAGATCAAGTGTTATTGCAGGACGCCGCTGAACGCTATCTGCGCGACAGTTACGATTTCAACGCGCGACGCGAGCGCTTGACCCAAGGCGTATACAGCGACCCACAGCACTGGCAGGCCTTTGCCGAGATGGGTTGGCTGGCCCTCCCTGTTCCCGAACACCTCGATGGTCTGGGTCTGGGTACCCGAGAATGCGCGATTCTCGCCGAGCTCTGCGGCCAATATCTTGTCACCGAGCCATTAATAGACGTACTCGCTGCCATCACCACCCTGATTGCACCCAGCCCCTCCGCGGATGCCTGGCTGGGTCAAGTGGTCAGCGGCGAGCTCATCACCTTGGCGGCGATCGACGAAGGTGCCGGTCGGCGTAATGCCGCCCCCTCCACCACACTGACTGCGAGCGAATCCGGCTGGCGACTCACCGGCGCCAAACAGTGGGTTAGCGCGGGTCCTTCAGCCACTCACTTTATCGTGCTAGCGAGCTGTGACGAGGGATTGGCCTGGGTTCTGTGTCCACGGGATGCGTCGGGCGTCAGCTGTGAGACATTTCCGACCCATGACGGCCGCGGCGGCGCCAATTGCAAATTCGATACCGCAGTCGAGGAGCACCACATCCTACTTGTCGGCCCACCGGCTCAAGCGGCGCTCGAAGCCTATCGAGAGCTCGCCATGACACTCAGTAGCGCTGAAACCCTCGGCGCAGCCCATGCCGCGCTCAACACAACGGTGGACTACACCAAGCAACGCATTCAATTCGGTCAGCCCCTGGCCTCCTTTCAAGCACTGCAGCACCGCATGGCCAATATGCTGATTCAAGTGGAGCTGACGCGCTCTTTGGTCTATGCCGCATGTGATGCCGCTGATGGCGACGCGCCAGATCGATCCCGATTTGCCCGCGCAGCCAAGGTCAAAGCCAGCACGGTCGGCCGCAAAGTGTCCCAGGAAGCCATACAGCTCCACGGTGGCATCGCTACCACCGACGAATATATCGTGGGGCATTTCTTCAAGCGCATCACAGCTCTGGAGAGCTGGGTGTGTTCACGCGGCGAAGCGCTGAGAGAATTTATGGCGTTTAGCGGTTAAGCTCTGCCAACACTTTTTACAACAATCATGATCAAGCAAGGAGAAAAATAATGGACCTGCAACTCAAAGATAAAGTCGCACTGATCACGGGATCGACCAAAGGGATTGGCCGGGCGATTGCCGAAACACTCGCCGACGAGGGATGCAACATCGGTGTCTGTGCACGCAATCAGGCTGAAGTGGATGAGACAGTTGCCGCCCTCAGCGCCAAAGGTGTGAAGGCTTGTGGCAGCGTAGTGGACGTCACCGATGCGGCTTCGCTCGAGGCGTGGGTCAATCAGTGTGCCGACACGCTTGGTGGCATCGATATTTTTGTGCCCAATGTTTCAGCGGGGGGTGCTGACAATTCTGAGTCGGGATGGCGTGCCAATTTTGAAGCCGACATGCTGGCCACCTGGCGCGGCGTAGAGCTCACGCAGCCACACCTGGCGAAATCCGGGCACGGCGCCATCGTTATCATCTCGACGACCGCTGCGGTCGAGGCATTTGCAGGCCCAAGCCCTTACGGTGCTATCAAAGCCGGTCTGTTGAATTACTCCAGCAACTTGGCTCAGTCTTTGGCCGCATCGGGAATTCGCGTGAATGCCGTCAGCCCCGGCCCGATTTATTTTGAGGGCGGCGCCTGGGAGCAGATCAAGACCCACATGGCCGACTTCTACAACGCCACTGTCGCCAATATTCCGATGGGGCGCATGGGGAGCAACTATGAAGTCGCGGACACAGTGGCTTTTCTGGCAAGTCCGCGTTCCGCCTTCACGACCGGCACCAACGTCGTCATTGACGGCGGCTTTACCAAACGCGTGCAGTTTTGACATCGGCACGCCAGGAGACCCCGGTATTTGCCGGGGTTTTTTTTGGGCCCTAATCCGTCTCGGTGATCAGACGATCCAGTTCCTGCAGGGTGGTCATCAGACGTGCTATCGGCAGCTGGCGCTTGCCCCAGGTCTCCTCAGCCATCGGCGCAATAGCACAGCGTGCAGGCAAATCAGCTCCGCTGTCGAGCAGTTGATACAGTGTGGGTAAAAAAATGAACTGGAGCCACTGCTCAAGCGTCAGCGTATCCACTGCAAAGGGCTGCTCCGAAGCCAAGGCCTCGGGCGTCGGCGTGTCGGCCGCCCACAAATTGAGTTGACGCAATTCCGCCTCGAGGTCGATCAATCGCTCGGCGATATCGCTTCGTGGCGGTTCAAGCAACATGGGGCTGCGTCGCGAACTGTCTCCGGATCATCAAGATCCCTCCTCTCCGAGCGAGGTTCGGTATCGTCTCAATGGACGCCATCTAACTCAAAGGTAAAAGCGGGCAGCGTTTTCAGTATGGCCCGCCCGTAGCGCCGAGTGAGCAAGCGCCGATCAAGTAATGTAATGCGGCCCTCATCTACCTCGGTGCGTTGTAGGCGCCCACTTGCCTGCACCAGCTTCTGCGCGGCATCCGGAACGCTGATTTCCATAAAAGGGTCCCTCCCCTGCGCCTGAAGTAACTCGGAGTGAGAGGCTGCAATGGGGTCATCGGGCACAGCGAAAGGCAGTTTTGCAATCACCACGTGACTGCAGTAATCACCCGGCAAATCGATGCCTTCAAAAAAACTGGCCAATCCAAAAATGGCCGAGGGCACGCCCGCATCGATATGGTCTCGGTGTTGCTCCAGCAATCGATTTTTACTCATCTGATCCTGCACCAGTGCTCTGTGGGGAATCACGTCTTTGATGCCCTCCAGAACGCTTTCCATCTGCCGCCGTGAGGTGAACAACAGCAGGACACCGGAATCATCTCTAATCAAAGAGGGCATGCACTGAATTAGCTCCTCGGTATGGGCGTCTACCTGGCCTGGATCAGACGACATTGCCGGAACACAAAATACCGCTCGTGAGGGATCAAATGGACTGGTGACCCGCTTCCACCTCGCCGAATCCGGGATGCCCGAGCGCTCCTGAAAACGATCGAATGTGCCCAATGCGGTGAGCGTGGCCGAGGTAACCACTGCGCCTGCCACGCGCTCCCACAACGCCTCTCGCAGGAGCTCACCGGGCAAGATCGGGCTCGCCTGACATTCCAGAGACGGTAAGCTACCGCGATGCTGAATCCATCTCGCCCAGCCATCGCTCGGCTGACCCTCTCGCGGGGCAACTTTGAATGCCTCCCACAACGCTACCTGCTGCTCGGTTCGCGCACCAAGGCCCTGCGCGTTAACCAAGTCCGAGTCGGCGTCCTGAGGCGCAGCGGTCGCACCGCTCTGAGCGCCATCACGTGTATTTTCCAGTCCAGCCTCCAAACGCGCTACCTCGCGCTGCAGCTGACGCCACTGCTCTGCGAGCGACGCCGCGTAATCGCCCAACGAGTCGGGTATGCGCCCATGCTCAAAACGGTACTCCGCTCTTTCGAGCGCCTCCTCGGGGAACTGATGCCAGAGCAGCTGCATTACCTCCTCTGTGCGCTGCAGGAGATCCGCAAGTAGTGAAGAAATCAGCGGAGGCAAACGCTCGTCGATACCCGCCTGCCCCCAGCCAGCCGCAGACTGCGTGACCCATCGATCGCTGTCTCGCAATCCCTGTAGGGTGGAACCCGCATGAAAGCGCAGGGAAAAATGATTAAGGCATTTCGAGGGCAGCTGATGACCCTCGTCAAAGATGTAGAAGCAATCTTCCGGCGCAGGCAATATGACGCCGCCCCCCAGTCGCAAATCCGACAGAACAAGGTCGTGATTTGTAACAATAATATCGGCCTCTTCCAGACCTTCTCGCGCTTTAAAAAAGGCGCACTGGCCGACATGGGGGCAACGACGCCCCGTGCACTGGTTTTGATCGGTTGAAACGAGACGCTTAATCCCCGGATCCAGTCCTCCGGGCCAGGCATCAAAATCACCATCCCAACGCCCCGCCGCCAACGCCGTTAGCATTTCCTCTAGTAGCGGTAGCATCTCGAGATAATCCGGGGCAACAAATTCATCCGGGTAGAGCGGAATCAGTGCGTCGCTCTCTGACCCGGCGAGCTGGTGATCCAATTTGAGCAGGCAGACATATCGGCCTCTCCCCTTGGCCAGGACCGACTGGAACTCAAGTCCACTGTGGCGCAATAAATCGGGCAAATCGCGCAGTAAAAGTTGCTCCTGAAGGGCGATCGTTGCAGACGCTACTACGACTCGCTTGCCGCGGGCGCGGGCGATCGGCAACGTCGCGACCAAATAAGCAATGGTTTTTCCGGTACCCGTACCCGCCTCTACCACCGCAATCGGCGTCTCCCCCTCAGGGTCCCCCAGCGCATTCGCCACCTCTGCGATCATTTGGCGCTGTCCCCAGCGGGGTTTCAGCTTGAGAGCATCAGTCAGTTGCTGGTAAGCGTTACGAATATCGTCCTGCAGCGCCTCATCAATCACATTGCGGTACCCGGCGTTGAATCATTGCCGACGCGCCCCTCGGCAACCTCCAGACGGCGGCTAACCGGATTGGCATACATGGTGAGAAACCAGCGCTGATGCTCCTCAGGAATCGCTTCAAAACGAGCCCGAAAAGCGTCCTCGCTGATGGTTCCCTTGTCATATGGAATCTCGCAAGGTAACGGAGAGTCGTAAAGCCATTGCCAAGCCCAGATGTTCGTTTGGTAAAGCCGGTAGTGCGCTACCATTTGTCGGTCGATGGCCGCGACTGTCTCAGCGACACTGAGGTGTACCGGTAGCGGAGTCCCAAAGTGCAGATGCACGCGGCCCTTTTGCCCAATGATGCCCGTTGCAATGGACTTAATATCCTCAAATTCGGACTTAACGTAACCCGAGCCTGCCGAGAGCTCGGCAGATTTGAGTGCATCGCAGGGATCGAGTTCATAAGAGATGATGAGGGGCACAATTTTCAACGTGTCGAGAACCGACTCTGGCGATTCCTCTCGGTCCCGGGAAAGGGTCAACATTTTGATGACCGCTGGTTCCGTTACATCGCGACCGTCCTTCGCTCTCCCCTCTCTGTGCGCGATCCAGATAGGATTGTCGCCAGTTGCTACTGATGTGCGGATGTAAGCAGACAGAAGCTTTGCTGCTGCGAGAAGGGCCCGCGGACCGTGCAAATTACGTTTGACGATAAAGCTTCTATTCAAGCGCATTAGGTCGGATATCCAGGGCTTCGACAGCAAGTTGTCGCCGATAGCGACTGCGAGCGTGCGGACGCCGGATCGATGCAGCGCATAATTTGCATAAGCCGGATCCATTACGATATCGCGATGATTTCCGACATAGACGCGGGGGAGCCGAAAATCGAGCTCATTCATGCCGCTGGTGGAAAACCGGGAGGTCTTTTTGATCATCCGCGACAAATTCGGCGCGATGACATTTTGCAAATCCTCCACGGTGGATAAGCGTCGCGCCAGAATCCAAAGCCACGACCGCGCAAGCCCCAGCGCAAGGCCAAGTGAAATGCGCGCAAGACGCGGAAACTTCCATCGAGCAATCGTTCCCGCCAGCTCTTCGTTCCGCGCCAAACGTCTGATGACCTCGGGGGCCTCACTATTAGAAAAAGGCCGAATTTCCGAAAACGGATCCTCGATGGGAGACGTCGGGTCCTCTGTCATACGCTGTTTGCCTCGAGACGCCACCCTATTGTGCCGCTGCCAGAAGGTTTCTGATACCCTTCGGTTCGCTGCGCAAACTACCTCTCAGAGAGTTTAAATGGAAGCTTCTAGTTCATTTTTGATCACCCTTGGCGTTGCATCACTGGTGGCCAGTTGGGTGCTGCTGCTGATCGTTTCGTGGAAGGAGGAATATGCCTGGGGCATGTGCTCGCTCCTCTTGCCCCCTCTCGGTTATGGCTACGCCTTTTTTAGGATGGATAAGGCCGCTTCTGTGATCGCCTTTGCCGCAGCGGGCTGGATAATGATCTGGTTAGGCTGGTAAAGGGGTAAAACCCCCCAAACTCCGCCATCTTCTGGCGTCACCGGTTGACATTGAAACCGGTATCCCAGATGATTCGCGGCCTTTTTAGAGCCCTATGGAGCACAACGGTGGCGAATTCACCTCAAGCCAGAAAGCGCGCCCGTCAAAACGACAAGCGCAGAGCACACAATGCCAGCCTGCGATCATTGGTTCGCACCAAGATCAAGCAGGTGGTAGCGGCAGTTGATTCAGGAAATGCCGATGACGCCAAAGCCGCTTATGAATCTGCGGTGCCGGTGATTGACCGAATGGCGAATCGCGGGATCATCAAAAAGAATAAAGCCGCTCGTCATAAGAGCCGCTTAAACGCGCGCGTCAAAGCACTCGCCAGCGCATAATTCTACCCGGGGGTCAGTGCACCCCCAGGTACTGATCCAAAACCTTCCCGATCTCCCTGCTGATAGCGCCTTTCAGGGGCTTCATCATCATGCCTAAACGCACGTCGCCCTCCACTGAGACAGCATCAAGCGTAACGTGACCCTTGAATCCCGCACCCTTGAACGCCACGTGGCCCTCGCTGTGCTCCACCGTCGCGTTGAGAGTTGTGGACAGATACTCAATAAGGGCGGACATCACGCGCGCGCGCTCTTCAGGCGTCAGATTGTGGGGCCGGTACAGGCGAATATCGGACATACAGAAATCGAATTGGGCTCAGCACTGATTCGGGCTATGCTACACGCCCTCTCGGCACAGCGTGACCACTAAATGAGCCGCCCCGATAACAGTAGTCGCCGTTTTCTATTCGACGAAGCAGACGTGCGAGGAGAATCGGTGCAGTTGGGGGCAGCGCTAACCGACATGCTAAGCAATCAACCCTATAGCCAAAGCGTTAAGCGTCTTTTAGGGGAGTTTGCCTCCGCCGTGGTCCTGATCAGCAACAATCTCAAATATGCCGGGAGAATCATCCTACAAGCCAAGAGCGACGGCGATCTCTCTCTCGCAATGGTGGAATGCTCCAGCGAGCGCCATATTAGAGGGATCGCCCGAGGCAATATCGGTAGAGAAGCCTCCTCCCCTATGGATCACCTCCCGGGTGGGCAGCTCGCCATCACTATCGAACGAGAGGCCGATCAGCGATATCAGGGCATTATCAGCCTCGAAGGCCATTCACTTGCACAAGCGCTAGAGCAGTATTTTGCTCAGAGTGAGCAGCTTGGTGCGCGGTTCTGGCTGGCATCTGATGGCGACCAAAGCGCCGGGCTGATGCTGCAACAACTCCCAATCCAAGTAGAGAGCAGTATCGAGCGCCACGAACAATGGGCGACGCTGTGCCTGCTGGCAGACACCGTTACCCATCACGAACTGCTGAAATCACCCCCCGAAGAACTCCTTTTCAAGCTGTTTCACGAGGAGAAGGTAACGCTATACCCGCCGGCACCCATTTTGTTTAAATGTCGGTGTAGCAGAGAGCGCAGTGCCAGCACCATCGCAATGCTACCCGAGGCAGAACAAGCAGAAATATTGGCTGAGCAGGGCGCAATAGTCCTGACCTGCGAGCTCTGCGGAGCGACTTATCAATTTGATCAGATGGTTCTCAACACTGACAATACGGGACACACTTTGCACTAGATATGAACCCAAGCCGAACCAGGAACGGCGCACAGAAACACCCACAATACACTTAAAAAAACACAAGCAGATATCTGCACATCGCACTCACTATGGACCTCAACATGAACGAAGCAGTACCGATTACAAACACCACCCACCATGATCTCTTGCCACCAGAACTGATCGAAATGGCCCTCGCAAGAGGTGAAGGCATCCTGTCGGATACCGGTGCTTTACGGGTCGTCACGGGAACCAGAACGGGCCGTTCACCCGCTGATCGCTTTGTCGTCAGGGAACCTTCCAGCGAAGATGCCATTGACTGGGGCGGTGTGAATCGCCCCTTTGATGCGGATCGATTCGACGCCCTCTGGGAGCGCGTCAAGTCGCATGCCAACGAATCTGAAACATGGACACAACACCTTCACGTGGGTGAGCACAGTGACCACTACCTGCCGGTCGCAGTGACCACCGCCACCGCCTGGCAGTCGCTCTTTGGTCGCAACATGTTCCTCCGGCCAGAGTCTTATAACCCCGCAAATAAGCCCGAATGGAAAGTGCTGAACGTTGCCGACTTTGTTTGTGATCCAGAACGTGACGGCACCCACTCAGACGCAACAGTCATTATTCATTTCGGTCAGCGTAAGGTTTTAATCGCAGGCATGCGCTACGCGGGGGAAATGAAAAAAGCCATGTTCTCAGTGCAAAACTTCTTGCTACCCGAGAAGGACGTTATGCCCATGCACTGCTCTGCCAATATTGGTGAAGACGGAGATACCACTCTGTTTTTTGGCCTGTCAGGCACCGGAAAAACGACGCTCTCGGCTGATCCGGAGCGCTATCTTATCGGCGACGACGAGCACGGCTGGTGCAAGGGTTCGGTATTTAATATTGAAGGTGGCTGCTATGCCAAAACGATCGACCTGAGTCAAAAGAATGAGCCGGTGATCTGGAATGCTATTCGCACGGGCGCGATCGTAGAAAATGTCGTCTTGGATGATCAGGGACACGCCGATTATTCCGATACTCAGCTGACCGAAAACGGTCGCTGCTGCTACCCGCTGGAGCATGTCGCCAAGCGCTCCGAGAATAACGCTGGGGGCGAACCCAAGTGCGTCATTTTTCTGACCTGCGATGTATTTGGCGTGCTACCACCCATTTCTATTTTATCCAAGGAGGCCGCTGCCTTTCATTTCCTGTCCGGTTACACGGCGCGGGTTGGATCCACAGAAGTAGGCGCAGAAGCGGGCATTAACCCCACTTTTTCGACCTGTTTTGGTGCCCCATTCATGCCCAGGCCCGCGGGTGACTATGCCGAGCTGTTAATGAAGCGCATCGAAGATTTCGACAGCCAGGTCTATCTCATCAATACGGGGTGGTGCGGAGGTTCGGGTGCCCCGGGCGGCACCGGTTCAAGGTTTCCGATTCCGGTGACGCGCGCTGTAGTCAAAGCAGCGCAAGACGGCGTTCTCATCGGCACCGAGATGCGCTATTTGGAACGGCTCAACCTGCATTATCCAGCCAGCATTCCCGGCGTGGAGTCCCAATATGTCGATCCAAAAGCCGGTTGGGGGGATGACGACGCCTATGAGGCACAAGCAACAGAGCTTGCAGCGCTCTTTGTAAAGAACATTGCAAAATTTGACGTCAGTGACGCTATCGTCGCCGCGGGGCCGCAACTGGGATAACCGGCTCTCGAAGTGATTGCTTAAGCCAATTCCCCGCGGCGAGGCCCCGCAATCCTGCCGCGGGCAGTTTTTGCTAGGAGGTGGCGCCCTCGAGCTGAGCGGGGGACGGACTGCGCCGCAGAATGCGATCTCGGAGTTGACCCGCATCCTCGGCAATCAGATATAGCGTTGGCACCAGAATCAGCGTCACGCCGGTGGCGAATAAAACGCCAAATGCCAACGATGTCACCATGGGGATCAAGAACTGTGCCTGGACGCTTGTCTCAGACATGATGGGGAGCAGGCCGACGAATGTCGTCAGAGAGGTCAGAATAATCGGCCGAAAACGGTCCTCACCCGCCTGCAAAAGCGCCGGCACTAGCGCCGCTCCCTCCTCGCGCAAGCGATTGATCCGATCAATCAACACCAAGTTGTCATTCACGACCACGCCAGCACAAGCGGTGATACCCATGATCGAGAACAGGCTAACCTGCCACCCGAGGATCATGTGACCGAATATGGCACCCATTACGCCAAAGGGGACGGCGGTAAGCACCAGAACGGGTTGCCAGTAAGAGCGAAACACGACCGCCATCAACGCATAAATAACCATCATGGCTAGCGCCATCAATTTGACTGTAGCCTGCCTGAACTCGATTTCTTCCTGCAATTCGCCGTCCAGATTCACAAATAGATCAGGATACTGCTGTTGCCACTTGGGTAAGAATTCCCGGAATACCGATTCGACAATGGCTCTTGGGGCGGGGCCATCCACCTCCACATCCGCGTCAACCTCAAGGGTGCGGAGCCGATCCAGACGCTCAAGCTTCTGATATCCCGGCTCGATTCGATAGGTGGCAACCGCCTCAAACGGGACTTCACCACCGCCGGGAGCGCGGATATACATATCATTGAGGTTCGCGATTGCGAGCCGCTCAGATTCGGGGTACCGCACCATCACCTTCACATCCTCGCGACCGCGAGGAATTCGCTGAGCTTCGGCACCGTAGAACGCTTGCCTGACCTGCCTCGCAACGTCAGCCAGTGATATCCCCAAAGTCTCAGCGGCGGGTTTAAGTTCCAAGACCAACTCGTCCCGGGGGCTGTCGAAGCTATCCGATACATCGAAAACGCCGGGATAGGACAACAGTGCCTCCCTAACATCGACTGACATCGCCTCCAGGTCTTTGACATTTCGCGACGCCAGTACGAGCCGAATAGGCTTGCCCGGGTCGCGAATGGTGTAATCCATGCGCACTTCCTTGGCCTCGGCCAAAGCGCCGGAATCTCTTCTCAATTGTTTGGCGATGGCCTCGGTGTCGACACCCTCGTAGATCGTCTGGACAAAAACCTCTACCGCATTGTCATTGGCGCGACCAAAAATACCGCCGACAGCAGGAACCTCACGATACTCAGGACGCGCATTCCACTCGGCCTTGAGCGCCTCGGCTGCACCAACAACGCGGGCCATCACCTGCTCGGATACAGAAAAGGAGCCGCCCTCGGGCATGGTAATTTCTACTTCAACAAAATCCGAATTGATTCGCGGAAAGAAAGCGGATCGCAGCCAGCCGCCGCCATAAAGCGCCAGGCTGAAACTCAACATCACCAAAAAGAAACCGGCGACGTAAAGGTGTTGTTTCAGAGTCCATGCCAAAAAAGGCCGGTAACGGTCTTTGGCGACAGACAACAGCCAATCTGCACAACGATGCCGGTACCCTTCCATTTGCCTGAGAAAAGCCACGGTTGAGGGCTTCTCCGGCCCGAGGTTCGAGAGATGCGCAGGCAAAATCCAGAAGCACTCGACCAGGGAAAACAAGAGCACCAGTAAAACAACAATAGGGATGCCCTTGGCGGCATGTGCCCATTCGCCGGGCATAAACAACATAGGCGCAAAGAACACCATTGTGCTGATCACCGCGAACAAAACGGGTTTGAATACGTCTCTGACACCAAACAACGCGCCCGTGTCACCCGTCACGCCCTTCATTTGCGTTGCATGAATGGATTCCCCGACAATAATCGCGTCGTCCACGACAATGCCCAAAACCAGCAAAAACGCAAACAGCGAAATCATGTTGAGGCCGACACCGGTGTAAGGCAGGAGAAAAAACGCGCCGAGAAAGGCCACTGCAATGCCCGCCGAGACCCAAATGGCCACTGCGGGTCTGAGAAAAAGGACCAAGACCAAAAATACCAACACCAACCCGCCAAACCCATTCTTCAACAGCGTCTCCACCCTGCCTTTAAACGGCACCGCTGCATCGCGCCAAAAGGTAAGTATCGCGCCCTCAGGCAGATTCGGCGTTTGCTCATCAACCCAATCGGTAATCACCCGGGAGGACTGCACCACATCCGGATGGGTGGTGACGTAGGCGTACAAACCGTGACCGGGCAAGCCGTTAAACCGGCTTAAGGTATCGACATCCTCAAAACCGTCCTCAATAGTCGCGACCTCACCGAGATAGACCTGCGTACCATCACGGGCCGTCAAGACAACAATCTGCTCGAAATCCTCGCGATCATAGGCCTGACCTCTGGTTTGAACGCGAATATCTCCGTCCTGGCCCTTAATGGCGCCCGCGGGCAAATTCAGTGAGGCGGCTCGGATCGCGCCAACGACATCATCAAAAGACAGGTTATAGCGTCTGAGGTCAATCTCAGACACGTTCACCGACACTTCGTACCGGCGAGGCGATACCAAGTCGACCACCGAGATCCAGGGTTGCCGAGCCAAATCATCTCTGAGCGTTTCGCCAAGCTCCTTCAACTCCCACTCGTCCAAGTCCCCCGCCAGCTGCACGATGCCCAGCATGTGCTTGTAAACCAGCTCGGTCACCACGGGACGTTCGGCGTCGGTGGGGAAGGTGGTAATCGCGTCTACGCGGGTCTTTATCTCATTGGTCAGACGTTGGGTCGGAAAGTCGGGAAAGGTCTCAACGATAACCTGACCCAGACCGTCGGAGGCCGTCGAGCGAATTTCTTTGATGCCGTCGAGGTCGTGAATCGCCTCCTCGATACGCACACAGATTTGCTCCTCCACTTCCCTCGGACTCGCACCGGGGAAGGGCATAGAGACGCTGATGCGATCGATAACCGGGGTGGGGAAAAATTGCTTGTCGAGGCCGGGAATGTTGTACAAACCCCCGATGATGAGTACCACCATCAGCAGATTGGCGGCAATCGGATTGGATATGAACCAGCCCAGCAGACCCGGCTTATCAGCCACTGGTCGGCCTCAGTTCAGCTATTTCAATCGCGGCGCCAGCGGCCAACTGGCTGCTTTGCTCTGCGACAATCTGGAGACCTGCTTCGACGCCGCGGACCCATACTCTGTCCTGCTCCCGGCGGAGCAATTCGACTGAAAGGCGCTCTAACCGACTGTTCTCGTTAACCCAAAGCACCGTATTGTCCCCGCGCAAAGCAGTTGCGGGCAGTTCCACTGACGCTGTTATCGGCTTGCCGCTGATACTGGCCTCAACAAACAGGCCCGGGGTCAGCGGCGGCCTTTGGGAATCACTGCCATCAAAGGGATCGCTCACCTCCGCAATGGCAAACGTCACCCGACTGTCGCGGTCAATACTGGCCTCGACGCGCGCGATCTTACCCTCCCATTGCCAACGCTTACCGCCAAAGCGCGTGCTCAACGTTACCAAGGGGTAGTCCACTACGGAGGTTTCAAACAGTGGCAGTTCGAGTAAGGCCAGCTGAGAGTCGCTGATCGGCAAATGAATCTCTACGCGATCTGTGGCATAGATTTGCGCCAAGACCGAACCCGGCGCAACAAACTGCCCGAGATCAACCGATTTCTTCTCCAGACGTCCATCAAATGGTGCGCGAACCGTCGTGCGCTCCAGTGCCAATTTAGCGGCAGCTACGTCGGCTTTCGCGGCAGCCAGTGACGCCTCCGCGGCACGAAGCTGAGGCTTGCGCAGAAATAAATCATTTGCCTCGTTGGTGCCCAAATCACGCCACTCACGCTGCGCTTGTAAGTTTCGGCCACGCTCCTCTGCCACGCGTTGCGCCGCCGCGGCTTCCTGCGCTTCAGCACGCGCAATCGCAAAGTGATAGTCCGCTTTTTCCAGCTCCAGCAGCACATCACCCGCCTTAAAGAAGCGTCCATCCAAGAATAGGTCACTGACACGCTCGACTTTGCCACTCACCTGCGCCACCAGACCCACGCGGCGCACGGGCTCAACAGTGCCCTGAGTCCTCACAGAAATACGGTGGTCAGAGGGCTCTGCCAATATCACCGCCACCAGCGGGCGGCGGGGTTCGGGCAGTTCTGTCGGCTGCGTCGCAGGCTTACCCACCAGCACTAAAAAACAAACAGCCAATCCCGCTGCGGTAAACAGCACGGAGCCGAGCAATCTGCGTCGCGTTAAACGACTCGCTGTGGCGCTGGTATCGGTCATCGCTGAATCATTACTCTACCTGGTGTGGAGGAACTCGGGCCGCTA
>JAYPXQ010000027.1:8190-25020 GCA_038135595.1 Halieaceae bacterium | reverse complement strand
TTCTGGGGTGCGTCACCCAGGTTGGCGATCAGGGAGGGAATATCGCGCAGACCGCTTCCCTGTACGCCGGCTGGGAACCACTGGACTCTGCCACTACTGTGAACAGTTTTTGCACCTCGTCCCTGACCGCACTAGGTCTTGCAACTGCCAAAGTTACAGCCCGCATGGGTGATCTATATGCCGTGGGCGGGATCGAATCGATGTCCCGCGTGCCGCTCATGTCTGACCGGGGCGCATTATTCGTAGATCAGGACATCTCTCCATGTATTCCCTATGTACCCAACGGGGTGATCGCAGATTTCTTTGCCAGCCGCAATGGCTTCGGTCGGGAGGATCTAGATCAGTACGCCGCGCGCTCTCACCATCGAGCACACCTCGCCAGCGAAGAGGGGCGCTTTGCACGCTCGCTCATTCCTGTGCTTGACCCAGAGGGCAGGACCATCATCGATCGCGACGAACTGATTCGCGGCAACGCCAGTCCGGAATCACTGAGAAAACTCAATCCATTGTTCGGGGAATTAGGTGCCGGGGGCTTTGATCGTTTGCTGTTGGACGCTCACCCAGACATCGAGAGCATTGCCCATCATCACCACGCAGGGAGCGCGCCCGGCATGGTCGATGGTGCCTCTTTAGCGCTCATCGGTTCCGCCACCGCAGCAGAAAACCTGGGATTGCCGATACGTGCCCGAATCAGGGCTCTGTCCTACAAACGGGGTCCGGCCATAGAAGGGCTGACGGGTGGATTGATGGCGGCACGGGACGCATTAGAAAAATCCAACCTTGCCCCCTCAGACATCGACCTTTGGGAGTTCAATGAGGGGTTCGCAGGTATTGTTATGCACTGTGCCGGGCAATTGGGGATCGACGACGACCGGCTGAACGTCAATGGTGGTGGCATCGCGATGGGGCACGCCATGGGCGCCACCGGGATCAATTTGCTGAGCACACTCGCAGACGAACTGGAACGGCGCGATCTCAGCACCGGCGTCGTGGCCATTTCTGGAGCAGCAGGCATTGGTGCCGCCGTCGTCATTGACCGAGACCTCTGAACCGCCGCAACGCCAAACTATAGTCCTCGATAATTGCGCTCCGCTATGGCCTGTTCAGTCAGACAAGTTTTAAAAAACGTTGCCGCAGATTCTGGGGGCAAAGCTGCGAGAGCGAGTAAGATGGAATCAGGCGGCCGGCCATCCAGCGGCATGATCGCCGCAAGGCTATTGAAGCGTGTCGGGAAAAGTTTACTGCGATCGGATATTCCCTCCGCACCGCCGTCACTTTTATATTAAGAGAGGTGTGGCATAAATCGGGCTTTACAACAACGGGTAGGCGCCCGTGCACCGCGCGACGTCTCCAGCTCGGGAACAGGGGGCGCAATCAGGCGATTAACAGCATTGTCGGTCAACTTTCGGAAGAGGTTTTGAGTATGGATAGGCAACAAATACCTGGCGCCGAGCAGCTGCCCATTACCTATAAAAATATTCATGTTACGACCCCCGAGGGGGCGCCACCGCCTGACGTGCCATCCTGGATTTGGGAAGTAGATCATCCCTACCTGCATGGTCTGTTTGCACCGGTTGCCGATGAGCTCTCTTCTGATGAACTGGTCGTCGAGCAGGGCGAGGTACCGAAAGATCTCGACGGTATTTATGTATTGAACGGGCCGAACCAACGCTACAAACCCTGGGGCAGATACCACTACTACGACGGAGATGGCATGCTCCACGCGACGTATTTCTCTAACGGTAACGTGTCGTACAAGTCAAAGTGGATCCGAACCGATGCCTTTGTTGAAGAGGAAAAACAGCAGCGCGCTGTTTGGCCAGGACTGTGCGGCCCGTTCAATCACGACTTACCCGGATCGCCAATCAAAGACAATTCCAATACCGATATTATCTTCTATCAGGGAAAATTAATGAGCCTGTGGTACCTGGCTGGTTCGCCTCAGGCGATCGACCCAATAACCCTCACCACGCTCGGTCAGGAGACGTTGAACGACACGCTGACGCATAATTTATCGGCGCATAGTAAGGTTGATCCGCGAACAGGTGACTTGGTTTTTTTTAATTACCAAGACGTTGAACCCTATATGACCTATGGCGTGGCCAACGCCGAAACCGGTCAGCGCACCGAGGTCCCGATAGATTTACCCGGACCCCGGTCACCCCACGATATGGGGATTACAGAACACTATTCGATTCTTCACGACTTGCCTTATTTTCACGACGCCGAAGTCCTCGCGCAGCACAAAAAGAGAGTGGTCAGATTTCATTCCGATATTCCCGCGCGCTTTGGCGTCATCCCCCGCTTTGGAAAAAGCGAGGATGTTCGTTGGTTTGAAGCAGCACCCTGTTACGTGCTGCATCTCGTAAATTGCTGGGAAGAAGATGACACCATTGTGATGGTGGGTTGCCGCCAAGATAATCCCGGCGGCAAACGCGATAGTGAAGAGGGACCCCTCGCTTCGCAGCTGGCAGAACGCAGGCGCAGCCATGAACTGCACGAGTGGCGCCTGCACATGAAGACGGGTGAAACCACAGAGCGGGTGCTCAATACGCTCAATCTGGAGTTTCCTACCATCAACGGTCGGTTCGCCGGTGTGCCGAATCGCTTCAGTTATCTCCAGGCACTGCCGGAGTCACCTAAAGAGGGCGCCATTGAGGGTCGCTGTCAAACCTTTGATGCCCTGGTCAAATACGATTATCAAACCGGAGAGATCCAACGCTTTGATTACGGGTCGGGGGTGAGTGGCTCGGAATCCTGGTTTGCTCCAAAGGCAGGATCCGATGGTGAGAGCGCCGAAGACGACGGTTACGTTATCACCTACACGCACTCGCGTAATGATTGGGGTTCGCGCTGCCTGATCTTTGACGCCGGGAACATTGCCAAAGGGCCCATCGCAACGGTCCGAATGCCCCGGCGCTTTAACATCGGTTTTCACGGCGTTTGGGTTCAGGGCGAGGAACTGTCAACCGCTGAGGATTAGCTCGCGGCCAGTCGCCAAGGCCTGCGCCAGGATTTCGTTTAAAAGGCGGCCTCCTCCCAGATTACGGACTGGTTTTGCAGTTCGGCCCTGACCACTTTGTTGAGCGCGTTGCGCGGCAGCGTCTCGATAACAACAATTTTTTCTGGCCACTTGGTTTTTGCCAGCCCTTTTGCCTCCAGAAAAGAACACACCCCTGACAGTGAGGTCGTTATGTTTTCCCGGAGTACCACGTAGAGGCACAGCCGCTCCCCAAAATGGGCGTCAAAAATGCCACCACAGGCCAGCTCGACAACGTCAGGAAATTCAGCCAGTGCGGCATCTACCTCCAATGGCGATATGTTGTAGCCGCCTCGAATGATCAGCTCTTTTTGTCGGCCGACGACTTTCAGATAATGGGGCTTGCCGTGGCGCTGGGTAATTTGAAAGAGATCGCCGGTTTTGAAGAAGCCATCCCCTGTGAACGAGGAACGATCGAGAGCACCATTGCTGAAGTAGCCAGGGAAAATGGACGGCCCTTTGACCAGCAACATTCCAGTGCGGCCCGGGCTGGTAATTTCTTCTCCGGTTTCGACGTCCAGCAACCGAGAACTCAGCCAGTTCGCCGCGCTGTTGGGCCAGATGACCTCGGACAAACCGACGCGAGGAAACAGTGTCGCTCTGTCATTCGGGTCGGAGATTAATGTCTTGTCGCTGCAAAGTAACGTGCCCTCGTTGGCACCAAACATGTTGATAATGCTGATATTCAATGTCTGCTCGTAGTGCGTCAGCAATGAGGGGCTTGGTGCCGCTGAGCCGCATCCAACCGCGCGCAAGCGCAGTGACTTACCCGCCTGTTTCAGGGCAGGTGAGCGTAGAATAGCCTGCAGCGCGGTCGGGGCAGCCAGCATGACGGTGATTTTTTCGCTGATAAGCTGCTCCACCAACACATCTAGTTCGAAGGGCTGATGCAGTACGAGAGTGCCGCCGTTATACAACCACGGCATGGTCACTCCGCCGATAGCGGCGGTGTTAATCAATGGAAAAGGCAGCAAGATCTGCTCGGGTTCAGTGCCCATACCAAAACCTTCACTCACCCCAATCGCACTCGCGTTCCAGTTGTTGTGCGTACGTGGCACGGCTTTTGGCGAGCCTTCAGTACCCGAGGTCCAACAAATAGTCGCAATATCGTCGGCGCTGGGTCGCTCTTTAACAGGGGCGCCCGTAGCAAGGTCAGGCGAGCCGCCGGGCTCGGTCAGATCAGGCAGGTCTTCAATGGCCAGAACGGTGCCCTCGAATGAGGGCAGGTGGTCCTCGAAATACGCCGCATAGTCGGTGCCCTTCAGGTTTCGACTGCAGACATATACCACCGGATGAAGACAGGCAATCGCGTGGGCCAACTCAGCTTGACGGCTTTGGCTGGAAATCGGACTGACGATGCCACCCAAACGCGTAACGGCAAAGAGGATAGCAACACTTTCCCATGTGTTGGGAAGCTGCACCATGACGACGTCACCGTGTCCAACCCCGAGGCGTTGCAAGAGGCGACTCAGGGCATTTACCGCGGCGAGCAGTTCACACCAGTTAAGGCGCCGTGGAGACACCCCTTGGTAATCCTCTTTATTGGGGGGCTCAATTAACGCTTCGCGCTGGGGGTACAGCGCAGCGTTCTTGGTCAGATAGTCGTAAAGCGTGACGTCCAGCCACGCACCACAGGAACGATACCGGTTCGCATCCTCCGTATCGATGTAGCACGCGTGATTAACGATCGGTGGCATCCGCACTGGTACTCAGATCGGTCATAAGAAACTTCAAATCCAAAAATGACTCGTTAGCCGAGGCATACGCTGCCTTGGGCTGGTCTCGCAACTGCGCGATCGTCGCCGTTATGTCTGCCTCAATGGGCAGGGCGGCCTCCTCCGTCATATGCGCCGCTCTAACTAGACCACCACCGGCAATCAGGATTTCACCGGACAAGTCGCACTCGGCACTGGTCAAGTAATTGACCAGGGGCGCCACCTTCTCCGGCGCCAGCAAATCACTATCTGCCGAGTCCAGGTAATCTTTTGTCATGGCGGTATGTGCGTAGGGCGCCAGGGCATTCACCTTAATGTTTCTCGATGCGCCCTCGATGGACAGGGCTTTCGTGAGACCTATGACGGCCGCTTTGGCAGCGCTGTAGGCGGATTGGCCATGATTGCCATACAGCCCAGCACCCGAGGTGGTGAGCACGGCCCTACCGGCACCCGTGTTCAGCCAGTGCCTCCAGGCTGCCTGCACAAGGTAAAGATTGCCAAAGAAACTGGTATTGAAGACCTGCTGAAAATCATCGAGTGACAAGTGTTCAAAACGACTGATTTTTTCTATGCCCGCATTTGCGACCACGGCATCAACCTGCCCGTAACAGTCCATGGCATGCGCCACCATACTCGGACCACTGGCGGGGTCCGTTACATCCGCATAGTTTGGCTCGGCAGTGCCGCCGCGCGCGCGAATGGCCAACACCGTTGCCATGGCTGACGTGTCTTCATCACCCTCCCCCGGGTGGCGCCGGTTATTAACTAGCACATTGGCGCCCTGCGAGGCGAGGGCAACAGCATAGGCCCTGCCGAGGCCCTTGCCGGCGCCAGTCACGATCACAGTCTGCTGGGTCGGCGATGGCATCAGGGCTTTAGCTTGGGAAAGAATTCCGGCACGCGCGCAACATAGGCTGCGTACCCCGGTTTCTTTTTGGCCAGATACTTTTCTTGCATGGGCGTAGCCGAGCCTCGCGCCATAAACCACGTCACATACAGCGGCGCCAACAACCCGATTGGCCCCAGTTCGTGGGACAGGCCAAGGCAACCAAAGCTCCACCAAATCAAACTTTCACCGAAGTAGTTAGGGTGGCGGGAGAGTGCCCACAGCCCATGGTCCAATATTTCCTCTGGGCTGTGCCGGGTCTTCCGAAACCGCTCTAACTGATAGTCCGCAACGGCCTGAAAGTAAAAGCCAACGGCAAACAGGACGACGGCCAGAATATGATGAATACCAAGTGTTTCCGATCCGGCATCCATCGCCAACACCAAGGGCACTGACCAGAGTGAAACTAAAATACCCTGCAGCGCAAACACCGAGAAAAAGCTCCACCACCACCACCGCTTGCCAAAACGTCGCCGCCAGGCCGCATAGCGGGCATCTTCCCCTTCAGGAAGATTTCGTATCCCAATGTGCAGCGATAGTCGGCTAGCCCAAAGGCCTATGCCACCGACCAGGAGCAGCTGCTGGGGAGACCAGGAGGGTTGGCTAAGTGTCATAAAAACAACGGGTATCGCGGCCGTGAGTGGATAGGCGATATCCATAATGCTGGTATCTTTCTTAACGAGACTGACCAGCCAAACAAAGGTCAGAAAAAGTCCGATATAACCCAGAAACTGCTGGTGCAACGCAATGAGGCTGGCATATGGCGATGAGGCCGCCGATGTGGCCCAGAGCAGAATGTAGATACCCAATACGCCAGGGTACAGCAGCTGTTTGGGTCCTATCCCGCCCACCATCGGCCGCTCAAAAAAGAAAATGGCAAACAGCCAGCCGCAAAAAAGAAGTAACGGAATTCCAAGCCCCATCGACACTGACCCACACCCTCCTATTCCGTCACTGCGGCCTGTCGTTTGCGTGACATTGCGTTATGACGATGGAAGATTATACTATCCATCACTTGCATAAAAAAACTATATTGTGCCGGGCGTGGTAAGGTCGCTGGCCCGGATCTTTGGTGGGATATCCCTGCTGCCCGTTTGGCGATGAATCATGGCAACACTGAGCCCAGAACAAGTTAAAGCGACCGGCCAGTTAGTATTGAATAGCCTTGTGGCACAGTGCCTGGGGCTTCTTGGCGATCGTTGGACGTTGCTGGTAATCCGCGATCTGTTCCTGAGACGGCACCGCTTTGAAGCGCTGCTGCAGCATACGGGAGCAGTGCGCTCGACATTGGCTAACCGACTGAAAGTTCTGGTCCAGCAGGGCATTGTCTACCGAAACCCTTATCAGATGTCGCCAGCTCGCTACGAATACCGACTGACCCCCAAGGGGCTTGGGCTCTACGATTTCGCCCTGGCGATTTGGTCATGGGAGCAAAAGTGGCTTGGTGATGAGGTCGTGGACCTGCCCCCCGTTCTAGTTCATCGCTCATGCAAAAAACCGTTTTCTCCGATCTGCAAGTGCCTGAGTTGTGATGAAGCGATTACGTCAAATTCAGTGACGAACCGACCGAACTCGGCTTACCTGGCTACAACGCGGGCTACCAATTTTTCAAAACGTCGATCCAAGATAAGTGCGGGCTCCCACACCGCAAGAGACGGCTCGTTGTTTCACGCGACGGATATCCTGGGGGACCGGTGGAATAACCTGATTCTCGGCGGTGCGCTATATGGCTTGCGTCGATACGATGATTTTCAGCGCGGCCTCGGTATCTCGACCAATATTTTGGCCGACCGGCTCAAGCTTTTGGTCGAGGCGGGCTTGTTCAACCGTGTGGCGTACCAGTCGGGGCCTAAACGGTATCAATACAACCTGACTGCAAAAGGACAGGATTACTTACCCGTTGCGATGGCCTTGCACAAATGGTCTGAGCGATGGTTGACCCAGGGAGAGAGGGGGAACGTGATACTGAGTCATCATTGTGAAGACGCGCCGGTTCAATTCGTTTTCTGTTGCAGTGCCTGTGAAGGCGTATTGCATCCCCACGACGTGACCACCGCCCCACCGTGCTGAGCGGTCATGTCAACGACACCCAGCCTGCTTGATAGCACTGAAATCCCAGAACGCTTCATTTAGCTGATATTCATACCGAGGAGAGGTAACCCATGAGCCGCCCGACTGATTTGCAAATGCGATTGCCCGTTATTTGTGCCCCCATGTTTCGAATCTCCGGTCCGGAAATGGTCATTGCCGCCTGCAAAAGTGGCATTGGTGGCTCGTTTCCTTCGACGAACGCCCGCACTGTTGACGAACTGGACCAATGGATGGGGCAAATCAGCGATGCGGTGACAGCAGAGGATGGCCCCTGGATATCCAATCTGATTACCCACTCCACCCGAACCCGATTGTTTGACGAGCTTAAACTGATCGAGCACTACAAGCCGCCCATAGTCATTACGGCCCTCGGCTCCCCTCGCCCTGTCATGGAGGTCGTCAAGGCCTATGGCGGCCGCGTTTTTGCCGACGTGGTGAACCTGCAGTTGGCGAAAAAGGCCGTCGACGCCGGCGTCGACGGGATGGCTTGTATCAGTGCGGGTGCGGGCGGCCACACGGGCCATTTATCTCCTTTTGCGTTTATTTCAGCCATTCGAGACATCTTCGATGGCGTCATCGCCGTGGGTGGCGGTATTTCAGATGGCGCTGGCATTGCAGGTGCGATCGCCGCAGGCGCCGACTGTGTTTACATGGGTACACGTTTTATCCCCACCGAAGAAAGTCTCGCTGATGATCGCTATAAGGCTATGGTGATTGACGCTCAAGCAGATGACATTGTGGTCTCAGCGGCGGTCACGGGGACGGCGGCATCCTGGTTGAAAGCAAGTCTCGACGAGGCCGGCTTTAGCGAGGAGGACCTCGCCGCCAAAATCCCTCGCGACTACTCGGGAAGCCAATCAAAACGTTGGCGTGATATTTGGGGCGCAGGACAGGGGGTGGGTCGCAGCCGAAAAATCGAGACGATTGCTGAGGTCGTGGACGATTTGGAGCAGGAATATGACCAAGCGGTAAGGCGCTTCCTAGCCGTCAAGGGGGACTAGGGATGCCGAGTGCTGGCCTGGCCATTGGGCTATTGCCCAACAACATAGCATTACGATTGATAACCCAGAGACGGCCGGCCCAACAGTTCAATTCTTGTTTACCCATAGACCCATTTTCTGCGCCCGGCCAGACCTGCAGGTGCTCATAAGCACCCGGTTCCAGGACCGGTGACGATTGCATCTTGGGGGCTTTTCATTTAGCCTTCCTGTTAGTTTTATAATGCAAGCTATAGGATCGTGCCCCGCTCTGCATTGCTTTGCTCCATAGGGCAAACCGTGCGCTGCTTGAACGCAAGGAGATAAGACGCCAATGAACAAACCGGTGCACATCTTAGGTGGGTATCAGACGGACTTCGCCAGGGTCTGGTCCAGAGAGGACATGGATATCTCTGACATGATCCGGGACGCCAGCTTGGGCGCCCTTGCGGCCTGCGATCTGGAGGCGTCTGCCATCCAGTCCATTCATGTGGGCAACGCCTTTGCTGAAGCGCAGCGGCAGCAGGGTCACCTAGGTGCCATGGTCTCGCAGGTTGTGCCCGAGCTTTGGGGTGTCCCCGCGATGCGCCATGAAGGCGCCTGTGCCTCGTCGTCACTGGCGGCGCTTACCGCAATGGCGGAGATCGAGGCGGGGAGGTATGACTGCGTGCTCGTGCTGGGTGCGGAAGAATTCAAAAACCTTCCCGGTGACCAGGCCTCGCAGAACCAGAATTCTGCGGCCTGGCGCGATCGAGAAGATATCGACTGTCGGTTCATGTGGCCCGCCGTATTTGGTCTTCTCGCCGATGAGTATGAGCAACGCTATGGCTTGGATCGGCAGGTGCTCAATCGAATTTCCGAGATCAACTATAGCCATGCGAAGCGCAACCCAAAGGCGCAAACCCGACGCTGGGAATTTGCCGAGGGGAGTTTTCGCGACGACGACGCGCTTAATCCGGTCATTGAACCCGGCGTCAGGCGTTTACACTGTGGGCAAATCACCGACGGGGCCTGCGCTATTGTATTGGCGTCGCCGGAATTTGCTGCCGAATACCGAAAATCACGCGGGTTAAACGGCGCGGACGCCAAAATCAAGGGTTGGGGCCACCGTAATGCCGGACTGCGCTATAAGGATAAGGTCGAGCGAAGTCGGGACGCCCCCTTTGTATTTCCCCATGTGAGAGAGGCCATTCTCGACGCATTCAGTCGAGCCGATATCAGAGACGTCAGCCAGATCGATGGAATCGAGACACACGATTGTTTCTCCATGACGGAATACATGGCGATCGACCATTTCGGTCTCACCGCTGCAGGTGAGTCTTACAAGGCGGTAGAAAATGGCTCAATTGAACTGGGTGGTACCCTACCCATCAACCCAAGCGGGGGACTGATTGGCTGCGGCCACCCTGTTGGCGCCACCGGGGCGCGCATGCTGTTTGATGCGGCAAGGCAAGTCACCCATTCAGCTGAAGACAGCCAGGTGGACGGCGCATCGACCTTCGCAACGTTGAATATTGGCGGTTCCTGCGCCACGGTTTGTAGCTTTATTGTGGCGGCTTGAGTGAGGGGCTTAAAGCTCCACCCCTGTATGAGCCCGATTGGAATCAAGGTGTTATTGAGAAGGCAGTCACTGCTTGCCTGGAGAACAAAATGAATCAGCCGGTAAAAGACCCTGATGCCCCCTTTGGCCACAAGTATGGCCCATATATCGAAGGAGTTTTTTCGCCCCTTGCGAGTGAATCGACCTTTGGAGATTTACCGGTGACGGGAACGATTCCAACGGACCTCAACGGCGTCTATCTGCGCAATGGCCCCAATCCGCGTTTCGAGCCAAAGGGTGAATACCACCCTTTCGATGGCGATGGGATGCTGCACAGCGCGCACTTTGATCAGGGGCGTTTGGTCATTCGCAATAAGTGGGTCCGCACCGAAGCCTGGGAACACGAGGATTCCTCGGGGGATGCAAGGTACTGGGGTATCCGACAAACCCTGAAGGGGCGTGAAGACCAGCCCCTCAAGGACTCCGCGAACACTGATGTCATTGGCCATGCTGGCAGGGCTATCGCAACCTGGTATTTGGCTGGTGTTCCCTATGCTGTGGACCCCATCACCTTGAAAACGCTTGGGCCACTCCATAGCTATCTTGACAAGCCAGACTCAGGCATGTCGGCCCATTGCAAGGTGGACGAAGTGACCGGCGAGCTGATGTATTTTGATTACGGCGACGAGTGGCCTTACATGTGGTACGGGGTCGTTGACGCCGAGGGTCAGATGACCCACCGCGTACCCATAGAGCTTCCCGGCAATCGCCTGCCCCATGATATGGCTATAACGGAGCACTATTCGATTCTGCACGACCATCCCGTCTTTCATGATGAGGCCGCACGTGCGGCGGGTCGACATAAGGTTGTATTCGATTCCACAATGCCAAGCCGACTGGGTGTCATCCCCCGTAAAGGTGCAGCTGATGCCATTCGTTGGTTCGAGTTTTCAGGCGCTTTCATCTACCACGTTATTAATGCTTGGGAAGATGAGGATGAGATCGTCATGGTAGCTTGCCGCTACCAGCCGGCGACCCATGAGGATGGTAGCTTTAACGACGGCGCAACCGCGAAGATGATCGCTCGCCTCGTAATGGACGCGCGTTTATGGCGCTACCGCATGAATTTGAAGACCGGCGAGTGCAGTGAAGAATGTCTCGACCCTGACCACAATATCGAATTTCCCAGCTACGACACCCAGAGAACGGGGCGTCACAGTCAATTTGCCTACCTGGTCGACCATCATCCCCAATTGCTCAAATGGGACGGTGTCTGTAAATACAATACGGATACCGGTGAGCGTTTGTCCTCGTGGACCGATAGCGCAGAGCATTGCTGGTATAGCGAGCCCTGGTTTGCACCGGCCGACAACCAGCGTGCCGAGGATCACGGCTACGTGGTTGTTTTTGTGTGGAATGACGACACCCGGACACAGGAATTACAGATTTTCGATGCCACGGATCTGAGCATTGGCCCCATTGCGCGGGTTCACATGCCCCATCGGATTCCACCCGGATTCCACGCCTGCTGGATGAAACCAGAGCAAATTGCCGGGCAGTAATCATCGGCTCGCTGTCCCGAACCCAAGGAGGGCGCGCCAACAAAATAAGAATTTCCGAGGACACCATGAAGCATGAATTCGATGCGATCATTGTAGGTGCCGGCATGGGTGGCCTGTGTGCAGCGGCCTACCTCGTTGCGGGTGGCAAGCGTGTCGCCGTCGTCGAAAAGTCACCTCATCTTGGGGGCCGGTGCTCGCATCGCGCCAGAGAGGACTGCCTGGTGACAACTGGAGCGCTCATGATTCCCATGGGGCCAAGCAGCGCCATTCGACAAGCCTTTGACGCGCTGGGCGTTGATATGGACATGATTAACCTGACCGGGAAAATGCGCTATCGACTGGCCCATGGCGATTATGATATTTCACCCAAGGGCGGCGGCCTGCTGGGCATGATCGAATTTGCGATGCAGGACCCTGCTGCAGCGGCCCAGTTTCACCAGCGAATTATCGATGCCCTGACTACCTGGACACCCCTGGGATCCATCACCATTCTTGACTGGTTTGATCAATACACCGACTGTCAGGAAGTGAAGAACCTCTTTCAGGGTTATTGCGCTGCACTAATGGGGGTCAACATGCATGAGATCCCCGCCAGCGAGTTCTTTAATTTTCTGAAATACCACTCCAAGGGAAGCCAGTTTGGTATGGCCCGCCTGGGCAATGCGCAGTTGATGGGGGCGCTTGCGAGTGCAATAGAAGCGCGAGGCTCGCGGGTTATGACGCGCTCGCCCTGTCGAAAGATCCATGTCCAAAGCAATCAAGTCACGGGTATTGAAATAAAAAATGCAGCAGGCGATGTAGAACAGCTTGCAGCACCGCTGGTGTTATCGAATGCGGGGCCGCGGCGCACGATAGCGCTGGCGGGTGGTGGAAGTGTCTTTGAAGCGAGTTACATGGCTCAGTTTGAGCAACATGATATTGACGCACCCATCATGCACGCGAGTTTCGTTTTGAATGAGCCCGTCATGGCGGACTTTGCGGGCTGTATGGTTTTTGGTAACACGACCAATCTGATCTACCTGGAAATTCCCTCGGCGATCTCACCGGATATCTCCCCTGAGGGCATTTACTTACACACCGCTTTCGGGGCCCCCGCGGATGCAGCAAAGCCTGAGCTCGATCGTGAATTTGAGGTGATGCTTAGCGAGCTCGAGGCCAACTTTCCCGGCGTCCTGGACAAGGCAAAGTTTTTGGTCAAAGCCAAGCATCGCGGTGATTCACCTGGAATGCACCGCTGGGTTGGTCGCGGCATGCCCGTGAACACCTCGGTTCTTGGCCTGTATAACGTGGGCGATGGCTGTGCGCCGGTCGGGACGATTGGGACCGAATCAGCGGCGGCCTCCGGGCGTGAAGCAGCTCGAATGATTCTGGGTTGAATCCGGGGCATTGAGGCGCTGTGTTCGAATTGAACTACTCGACAGACGCCTTGCATGTGGTAAAAAAATAGCCCGGTCTCTGAAATCAACCTGCGAGGTTTCGCGTTGAAGACATCTACACCTGAGCGCATTCGTGAGCTGACTGATGCTGGCCTGTGGGGCAACAAAACCCTGTGCGACTATCTGCGTATTCAGGCGAACAACCACCCGACTGTGCTGGCGGCGGCTGACCAGCACACCCGCGAGCAGCTTACGGGCAGCCCTCCCCTCAGACTGACCTTTCTCGAACTCGACAACGCCAGTGACGCCCTGGCGATTGACTTGCTTCAACGGGGTGTCGCCTGCGGCGACCGGGTGATGTTGCAAATGCCCAACGTGGTCGACCTGATGGTGCTTTATTACGCGCTGAGCAAGCTTGGCGCCATCGCTTCTCCCTTACCGGTGCAATACGGGCGACACGAAATAGCGTCACTCGCCTCGGCACTGGAACCTGCATGGTTTATTGGCGCCGCGTCGTTTCGCGACGCCAACCTTGCTGACAATGGGCTCGCGGCGCTACCTGCGCAAAAGCTCCTGGCCATGGGCGACGATCTGATCATCCGGGGCGCGACGGGTCTGGGCGACAGCGAGCGGAATGTCCTGCAACGCCATCGCAGCGACAACCCGGCGAGTGCGAATGACATCTGCACCATCTGCTGGACGTCCGGTACAACTGGGACACCCAAGGGCGTACCTCGGTCCCACAATATGTGGCTGGCCTCCGGTCATATGACAGCTACGGGTAGCGAGTATCAGCCGGGTGACGTACTGCTTAATCCCTTTCCGATGGTCAACATGTCGGCTCTGGGTGGATTTCTTTTTCCCGCTGCAAAGCTTGGCTGTGGGATTGTCTTGCATCACCCGCTCGACGTGCCGGTGTTCCTGGAGCAGATTCAGCGCGACAACGTCACCTTCACCATCGCGCCGCCGGCCCTGCTAAACAAGCTCGCCAAAGAGCCGGCCCTCTGGAGCAGCTTCGACTTCCCTGCCCTGCGGGGCATTGGTTCGGGGTCCGCTCCTCTGGCCCCGGAAATGATCGCGACTTTTGAGAGGGACTATGGCGTCAACATCTACAACATCTACGGATCCAACGAAGGTATCGCCCTTATATCCTCGCCAACAGCCATACCCGATCCCGAGGAGCGGGCCGCAATGTTCCCGCGCAGTGGCACCCGTCATACACGCTGGACAGGGCCATTACACGAAACGGTTCGGTCTACCGTGGTGGATCCCGAGACAGGGAACGAACTGACGCAACAAGGTGACCGTGGCGAACTCTGCTTCTCCGGCCCGACGGTGTTTGACGGGTATCTTCATTCGAGCCGGGATGATTTGTTTACCTCGCAGGGCTTTTTCCGCACTGGAGATGTGGTTGAGATTTGCGGCGGCGATGGCGCGTTCTATCGTATTGCCGGCCGATTAAAGGACATTATCAACCGGGGTGGGATGAAAATTTCACCAGCCGAGCTCGACACTCTGCTGGAGGGTCATCCCGCACTGGCTGAAGCGGCGGTTTGTGCTTATCCCGATGCCACTCTCGGCGAAAAAATTTGTGTCTGTATCGTACCGACTGATGGCGGCACACCCTCACTGGAGGATGTTTGCTCTTTTTTGATGCAGTGCGGTGTTGCCAAATTCAAGTTGCCAGAGCGCCTTTTGGTCATTGAGGCACTGCCGCGAAACCCCTTGGGCAAAGTATTGCGGCACAAGTTGGCTGAATGGGCGAGCGAGGAAGGGGGTGGTGCCTAGAGCGCACAACCCCAAGCTGTTAACTGAGCGGCCAGCCGCTGCGGCTGCTCCGCCGGAAGCATGTGTCCGGCACCGCCAATCGAGTGGAACGCGGCACCACAGCGCTGGGCCAGCAATCGTTGCTCCGCGGGATCAATCACGAGATCAATTTCTGACGTGACAACGAGTTTTGCACCTGTGAATTGCCGTAGCACCGCTTCTCTATCGGGGCGCCGGGCGCAGGCGCGCTGATGAGCGGCAAACCGTGCGGCACCGTACTCAATCGCTTCCGCTTCCCGATGACGCATCAGATGACCGTTGGACAGGTTATCAGGGTGGTAGACCCGCTTCGTCACGGCCTCCACCAGTTGGCTGTACTTCCCGGCGTCCGCAGCCTGCGCTGACTGTTCACGAATCGCTTGCGCTGCCTCTGTGTCGGCGCGCGCATGCGAGTTGACCAGTGCTATCCCAGCAACCGCCGCGGGCCGCTGGGCAAGCATGGCGAGTGCTACATAACCGCCAAAAGAATGCCCCACCAACACGGCGTTATCTGGGCATTCGTCCCAGACCAAGCGCGCTATGGCGTCAATATCCGGGGTTGGAGGATATTCGGGTGACAGGGAGCGGGCGGTTATTGCCATGGTTTGGATAATCGGGGTCCAAACCCGTGGCGTGTTGTTGATGCCGTGAAGAAAGACCCAGTGCGCGGTCATTGGGACGTGCCGTAAGGTGCATCAACGCGCGTTTCAATCCTCATGGGCAAGGGCGTTCTGCATTGAGGCGTTCGCCCTCAATCCAGCAGGCGTGCGTCCCTGCCTGGATGCGTTCCGGCAGGACAACGGCAGCAGTGGTCGATCGTTCTTCATTGACAATTTCAAGCATTTTCGTTCTCGCGTTACCGTTGCCTAGCTGGGAGCGCCGGTCAGAGTTCGATATTGACGGGCGGCTAGACTCAGCATAAAGATGGCAATGGGTGTGGCGGACGCACCCACCACCATCAGCGACGAACCGATAAGGCGTTCATCCTGAAAAACAAAATCAGTAAGCAGCGCAACGATTAAAGGACCGCCACCCAGCCCAATCAGATTGATGACGAAGAGATAAGCCGCCGTGGCCTGACTCCGCATTGTCAGCGGCGTGGCGGTGTGCAGAGCAGCGACCGCCATCCCGGCATGAAAGCTCGCAAAAAAGTGCAGCGCCGCCAACAGGACAAGTGACAGCGTCGGCATGCCAATAAAGGGCGCGGTCGCTAGGCTCGCGAAGATCCACAGCGGGATGGCTCCGGCAATGGGGCCTTTTATAAAGGCGTCCTGTATGCCCGCTTTGGCCAATTTATCGCCAAACCAGCCGCCCGCCAGTACACCCAAGGGGGCGGCTATGATATTGATCGTGCCGTAGGTGAGGCCTATTTCACTGGCCTCCCAACCGTGGGTGCGGATAAAAAAGGCAGGGACCCAAGAGTGAAAGGCATACCCAATGGTCGTCAGCATGGAGAAGCCGATGAAGTGGGGGCCGTAAAAGCGCCAGTGCCTCGTGAAGTACTTTACCGAGTTGAACACGGTCACGTTCTCGACCTGCTCCCTCGCTGTATCACTATATCTGCCGCGAGGCGGCTCCCTGACAGTCAGGACAAGCAAGGCGAAGGGAATACCCGCTAATCCGACAATGATGAAAACAAGTTGCCACGCTTTGACTTCACCCACCAGGGGAAGCGTTGCAAGGGCAGGGATAGACGCGATCAGAGCACCGCCGACGACAAAGGCCAGGCCGCTACCCAGAAAGACGCCCACGGAATAGGTGCTCATGGCCCGCGCAAGCTTGTCTTTGGTGAAGTAGTCGCCCGTGATGGAGTAAGCAGCCGGGGACAAGGTGGCTT
>JAYPXQ010000027.1:0-8180 GCA_038135595.1 Halieaceae bacterium | reverse complement strand
CACCGACAGCAACACCCACTCTCGCCATGAATAAGTGACTGAAGCTTTTGGCAAAGCCACACAATGCCGTCATCGCGCTCCACGCGGCAACGCCTAAAATAATCAGGTTGCGTCGATTGCGCGTGTCCGCAAGCTTGCCCATGTAGAGACCAACAAAGGTATAAAACAGGGCAAACGCCATGCCTTGCAGTAGGCTGAACTCTGTGTCGCTCAGCTCAAGATCGGCCTTTATGGGTTCAACAAGCAGGCTGAGGATCTGCCGATCAATAAACGAGAGTGCGTAACACAACATAAGCACGACAACGACGTACCATGAGTAAAGACTGTTGGGACGATCGCTGCCTTGAAATATCATGCGTGCACCTGCCTCTCAACACGGGCCAAAGACCGCGTCAGCGCGTAAGTTAGAACGCTGGTATTTTCGGCGCAAACACGGGAGAAAATGCCGCGAACAGAATCTTCAGGCCAATTGTAAACTGCGACAGATCTGCAGGTGAAATAAAAAATCAGCGCGCATGTCCGCTCTCGAAAGGCCGTTAATTTGCCATATACTCGACGGCCTCGAGACCCACAATTGCTTTACCATGAGGGAATATATGGCTAGTGACCACAGCGGGCTCATCGCTCCGCGCGAAAGCTGGAAAGGCCTAGAGGAAGGTCGTATTACGCGCGACGGGGACTTCCCGTTCAATGCCCTCGGCGGGTTAATTGAGTTGGGCTATCCGGTTGAGACAACCGGCGTGCGTTTGGCGCTGGATTGCCCCCGACAGGTCACCAGGCAAGCGGGTAAATACCCCTTTGCCAATGCTGAAAATCTCATTACCTTTGATGTAGCGGGCAGTGCCGCGACCTGTGCCAGTTTTGTGGTGGGCGCAGGTTCGTGAAAGATGTTTTCATCTATGACGCCATCCGCAGCGCCCGCACTCGGGCCAAGCCAGACGGTGGATTTCACGAATTAACCCCTCCCTCGCTACTCAAGTTTCTCTACCGGGCATTGGAAACACGCAATTCGCTCGATCCTGCGCTTGTCTCGGAGGTCATTCTTGGCTGCGTCACGCAACAGGGCGAGCAGGCCGCCAATATCGCCAAAACCTCGGCGCTCTATGCCGGCTGGCCCGCAAGCGTCGCGGGGTTGACGGTAAACCGCTTTTGCTCCTCCAGCATTGATGCCGTCGCACTGGCAGGGCTCAAAGTCGCTTCGGGCCAAACGCAGGCGATAGTAGCGGGTGGGGTAGAGATGATGTCCCGCGTGCCGATGCTCTCTGATGACGCGCGCGTCTTCACTGATCCCGCCTATGCATTGCAACATCAGATGCTACTCATGGGCAGTGGCGCGGATCTGATCGCTACCCGACTAGGCGCAACCCGCGAAGCCTGTGACGCCGTCGCGCTGCAAAGTCAACAACGGGCATCTCGGGCCCAACAAGAGGGGCGGTTCAGTTCGATTGTTCCGATCACCACTTCGCAGGGTAGCGTCGTCACCGATGAGTGCATCCGAGCGGAAATCACCGCTGACCAGTTAGCACGCCTGCCCGCCGCCTTCGCCGAGTTGGGGGCCGCAGGCGCTGATCAGGTGCAGTTGGCGGCATACCCCGAGCTCGGAGAGATTCAGCACGTTCATACCGCAGGCAACTCACCCGCAATGTGTGATGCAGCAGCGCTGGTGCTCTTGGGTGACGCGGCGTTTGGCCAACGATCAGGTCTGACGCCCAAGGCACGATTGGTTGCCAGCACCACCGCCTGCGCAGAGCCGCTCGAAGTGGTGAGTGGATGTGTCGCGGTCACCGAAAAATTACTCCGGGACAATCGGCTATCCGCCCATCAAGTCGATCTCTTTGAGATCCATGAAGCGTTCGCCGCAACCGTGATCAAAACAAGAGAAACACTTGAGATTGAGGACGACAGGCTCAACGTCAACGGCGGTGTCATCTCGCTCGGTCATCCCATGGGCGCTACGGGAGCCATCATGACCGGCACCCTGATCGACGAATTGGTTCGCCAGCAGCTTGCCCAGGGTATTGTTGCGGCGAGCGGCGCCGCCGGTAGCGGTAGCGCCCTGTTAATTGAGCGATGCTAGCGCACGGGCACAGTTAAGTCGCAGCATCGACCCAAAAAGCAGTGACGGGTGCGATTACCGCACCCAAATGGGCGAGCTCCACACGCGCTCTTGCAGCGTCTTGTGCAAGTCGGCTCGTGGCGCGACGCCAGCACGAATAGCATCCCAGGTTGACCAGCGACAGGTCGGATTCTCTAGCGCACGCACGTAGTAAAACGCGCGACTGCCCGGATCGTAATCCGGGTCTTGCCACACTGTTTTCAACTCAGACGCACCCACCCCTTGGGTGATGCTGCAATCTGCCAGATCAACCTTGGCACCATTGTCGGGGCAACGGTGCGTATTGGGATCAGGTGCCATCCCGTCTGAGCAGGCCACGTCATAAACCTGCTCGTAGGTCTCACCCGCTTTTTCCCAGCCCTTGATAATTTGTAAACGTTGCAGCGCAGTGCCCCGGGGGTCGGCACTGGCCCAAGCCACAAAAGTTGGCGCTGTATCACTTTTAGCTAACTCTCCGCCCATCGGCACACCGCCTGCATAGGCCTCTTCAATCATGGTTTCTGAATTCAGGATATCGGCCGAAAACGCGTTACCTGCGAAAAACCGCACTTTCATCCGCGGACCCGAAGTCGCAAAAGTTTCCTTGCGGCGAAAAGCGTCATAGATCGCGTCGCGGGTATTCTCCTCCGCCCATACGCCAGTCACCCCCGACGCACTCCAGCTCTCAAAGCCTCCGCCGTAGGTATAAGTGCGGCCCTCGACCTCCGTTAAGGTATCCGGCGCCACGAACTTGGCAAATGTCCCATAGATGAAATCCACCGGTACCGAGCCGCGCCGCTCGGGTATACCATCGAGCAAACCCGCTTTGGAGAAAAAGGTTTCCTCGTCATCACTGGTGCCGGCAACGTGGGTGTCACTGGCCGCAGCGAAACCAAACTGGTAGGGGTTTTTCACACCTCCGGACTCCAGCATCAGCCCATTTCGCAGGGCCTCGCGCACATAACTGCCTTTTTCTTCGCTATGAATGCTGGTGCCGACTCTAAATTTATAAATTTCAAAGTCAGCCCACTCATCGTTCGGGGAAAGCAAGGGGTGGGTGTCTGAAGTCCCTTTGATCTGCGTGATCTCTACCAGCGGTTCATTGCGCATGCGCTGTTCGGCGTAGGCGTCATCCATGGGGTCACCCGCCCAATCCTCCAACTTGAACATCTGACCGTTGGACCCATTCGAGTTATGAGGAATGGCCAGGCTCTCTATGCCCTGATCCCTCAAAGTATCCATCCAGTCCCACAAACCCTCGGGGTTCTGGGAGTTCAAACGTGAGAACGGCACCGCAGGCAACTTATCGGCACCGCGAAAAAAAACGTTGCGGTGGAGATTGCCGACATCATCGGTCGAAGAGGTGTACTCATAGGCGACAAAAGTCGTGAAGTGTCCCGGATCATTAAACTGCTCCGCCGCGGTGATGATGTCATCCCACGCGCGCCTCGTAACGCCGATCGCCATTTCCTCAGATATCTCACCCGAGCGAATCCCCGCCAGCGTGCCAGGTATAAAAGAGGCGAAATTATTGAGCCTTTTGGTCAAGCTCCAGACGTCTTTGTTGTCATCCGCGTTGAGGTTGTGAAGCGGTTTCGAAATCTCATACTGGGAAAAAGGAGTCGTGGTATCACCCGCCTCTAGCGCCAGACCCAGAAACATCGCGTGGTCTGTCACGGCGTAGAAATCCAGCGGCGTTGCCATCTGGATCTGGTAACCCGCGGGATGCTCAATGGCTTCACCCTGCGCGAATCGATAGGCGTCGTAGGGCGTTGCGGTGGTGCCGAAGTTGTAGGCATCGAAAGAGTATTCGGTGTGCACATGCAGGTCACCGAAGTAGGCATTGCGCAGCGGGTTGGCCGCTGGCGGTGTCCGATCCACAATATCCATGACAGGCTTCAGCGGGTCACCGCCGCGACCGCCAAAATTGGAGTCTTCATCCAGCAAGCCCACCTCTTCGGTGCAAGCCGAGATTAAAGTGATAAGGCTCAAGGCAAGTGCAGATCGCTTCATCATGGTGCTTTCTCGTCGTTATGGTTATTGGCGCTGAGTTTACTCACCATTGACCAGAATGGGCACCTCTGCCACGCGCTGCCATTCAACCGTGCGCGTGATAAATCCAACCTTGACGGTAAAAGCCATGAGGTCCTCGCTTTCCAGCGAGATCCGGGCGTTGCGATACTCCTGCAGCTGCGCCGCGTAAACCTGAGCTGTCCAGACATTGGGCTTATCGGTAGCCGCCAGATCGGTGACCAGCTGAAACCCGACCCTATCTGGACGATTATCATTGCGAACTACCACCCCAACGGCGCCGTCTGGCCGCATTTCGATCCACACGGGTTCTTTCTCATGCTGCCAAAAACCAGCAATGCCGGCGTCTGCCCGCACGATGGACGCCACAGATAGCAGCACCGCGATGAATATCGTTTTCACTATTGCTTTCCCTTAATTCGCGAGTGATCGCGCCGTCATTTTGCCCAGCTGTGACATGTGTACTTCATCGGGACCGTCGGCAATGCGACAAAATCGCCCCACAGTAAACACATCGGGGATCATGGTGTCCTGACAGACGCCCATACCCCCATAAATCTGCATGGCCCGATCAGCGACCTCCTGCGCCATTCTGGGCGCCACAATTTTAATCATAGAGATGTAGGGTCTTGCGCCCTCCAGACCCTCGCGATCCATGACCTCAGCGGCTTGCAGCGTCAACAAGCGGCACTGCTCGATGTCACAACGACTACGAGCGATTTCGTGTTGCACTGAGGTTTTTTTAATCAGGGCCTCGCCAAAAGCCACGCGCTCCTGAGCGCGCTCGCACATGAGTTCCAGACACCGCTGCGCCATGCCCACAAAGCCCATTGCATATTGGAAACGCCCTGGACCCAAACGGCCCTGAGCAATCTCAAAACCGCAACCCTCGCCTTTGATCATGTTGGACACAGGGACCCTGACGTTATTGAACAGCAGTTCGGCCTCGCCACCGGGAGAGTGCAAACTGTCGAACGCCCGCAGGGTTCTTACGAGCTCCACACCGGGGGTATCACGGGGGACGAGAATGGTGGAATGCTGGCGATGACGTTCATTCTCCGGGTTGGATTTGCCCATCACCAACATGATCTTGCAACGCGGACTCACCGCACCTGTTGTCCACCATTTGCGGCCATTAAGCACGTACTCGTCGCCCTCGCGCCGAATCTCCAGCTCCATATTGGTCGCATCGGAGGACGCGACCTGCGGCTCGGTCATGGCATAGGCGCTGCGAATCTCCCCAGCCAACAGCGGCTTGAGCCACTGCTCCTGCTGCTCTGGTGTTCCGTACTTTGCGAGCACTTCCATATTGCCGCGGTCTGGGGCGTTGCAGTTGAACACGCTCTGGGCCCACATGACCTTGGACATGGTCTCAAACAGCGGCGCGATCTCGACGTTGGTCAGGCCCGGGCTCCAGGGCGCGTACTCTGCGGGCAGGAACAGGTTCCAGAGCCCTTGCTCTTTGGCCTTAGCACGCAACTCGTCGTACCACGGCGGCACCTGCCAAAGATGTTCGGGATCCAGACACCATTCATGCCAATCGTGCTCACGTGGATAAATGTGCTCATCCATAAAAGCCTGCAGTTGCGCGTTCAATGCACGAACCTGATCGCTTACCTCAAAACTCATTCGTTGCTCCTGTTGCTACTGGTGTCGCCCGGGGTGGAGAGATTGCTCCATCCGTCTGTCAGTATAAGAAAGCGCAGCGCAACTCAAGATGATGAGCGCGAAGCGCAAATTCGATGTCGTTAGCGCGAGTAATCCTGTAGCCGTGCCAGCGACTCGTAAAAACCGGTCATGGTGCTCTGAATCACTTCCGCCACGGGCTGCACCGCATCGATTCGGCCCACTACCTGACCGGAAAGCGGAATCGCCGCTTCCATGTCGCCCCCAAAATACAACTCTTGCACGCCGGCTAACTGTTCGCGAAAGTCGAAAGCCCCAAGGGGGTGCAGTGCGGCGGTGCGCTCAGTGCGCAGTGCCCGCAATGCGGGGCGGGATTGTTGGTTCAGGAACACCGTATCGGTCTCCTTTGCCTCGACCACCGCCTGCTTCCAATTCTGATGCACGGGCGATTCTGCGCTACTCAGCATACGGGTGCCCATTTGTACCCCCTCCGCTCCCAGCGCAAAGGCCGCTGCCATAGTCGGCCCATCGCAGATCCCGCCCGCGGCGATGATCGGTAGATCCGTCTGTGAGCGGACCAGCGGCAACAGCACCATGGTCGAGACGGGACTCGGATTCTTGAAACCACCGCCCTCGCCGCCCTCCACAATCAAGCCGTCTACGCCGCAATCGACCGCTTTGAGCGCCATATCGAGTGTTGGCACCACATGAAAGACCTTGATGCCCGCCTGCTGGAAAATCTCGGTACAGACCGCGGGGCTCCCCGATGATGTCGTCACAAAGGGCAGGCTCTGCTCAATCACAAAGTCAATAAAGTTGGTGCCCTTTACGAAGGCGAGCGCGACGTTCATACCAAAGGGTTTGTCAGTGAGGTCGCGCATTTTTGCTACCTCATTCCGAATCGCATCGAGTTCACCGGAGCCGGTTTCGATAATGCCCAACCCCCCGGCATTACTCACAGCCGACGCCAGTTGTGCGCGCGCAATCCAGCTCATTGGTGCTTGAATAATGGGGTATCGCGTACCCGTGATTTCAGTAACACGGTTTTTAATGGCGGCTGCCGTCATGTCAGTGATTACTCCGTCAGTGCTTCAGGAACGGGAGGCTCGACCTACAGAGATCGCAGCGCCCCATCACGTAGTGGGTGGAGGACCTTAAGGTTGGCCAAGAGACGATGGTTAGCCGGCAACCAACATGGCGTCGACCCCCGTTCCGGCGATCAATGCATCGACGCGGGCACGATCAGTTGCGGATAACTGTGTGTAATGGTCACGCGTCCACTGCAGGCACTTTGCCTGATAAGGAAACGTCCGCTGATGCCAAGGCGCACCATCGATCTCGCACTCCCAGGTTTTCTCACCCGCCAGCACTGCTTGCGCATTGGCAAGCTGCGCGGGGGTATAAACGCGGCCAATTTCCTCCAACAAAGCCCTGAGACTCGCAGGCTGATCCTCGACGGCGATCCAATCTGAATCCTCAGGCATCAGGCCACTGCCGTCGGGCATCTTGTCCACCCACGCCACGGTCCTCGGCGAAACCTCGTGGGCGATAGCCCTTGGCGTCGGGTCAAATGTCACCAGCTGACTCAACTGACCATACAAAGCAAAGTCGCCCGCGCCCGGTCGGCGACCCAGCATAAAGGGTTGATTCGCCAAATGAGCCTCCATCGCCATAAGAAATCGCCGATAGCTGGCGTCAATGATTGGCGCTGTCTCGTCGTTGGAGCCAACCACCCACAGTCGCTCGATCTGTCGCTGGGCGATGAAGTCCTTGAATTGCTCAAACTGCGCCTGCGCCATCGAGACATCCATGCTGAGAGGAAGTTTGGTGCCGGCGTTGTCGGCGTCAGCCTTAAAGTGCCAGCGGTAATGAAACATGAATTTTGTGCACCACTCATCGGCGAAGTCCTCGATGAGATAGTCAATAAAAGCGAGCGCTGGGTCTGGGGGTAGCACGGAGCGACCGGGATGCTCGGATTCGAGGCGACGAATGATCGGTGTGGAGTCGCAGTGCGCGGTCAGCGCGCCGTCCTCCTCAAAAAAGAAGGTGGGCATAAAGGTGGGCTTAGGGGCTTCTACCCCCAGTGCCCCACATAGCGTCTCGGGCTGGCCCCAGGTGATGGCATAGGGGATGCGACGATAGCGCAGTAGCGCCACCATTTTTTGCGTGTAGGGAGAGCCAGTCCCTCCGACCAACTGAACAGGTTGTTGTGACACTCGAAAAGTTCCTTGCGACGGGACGGTACGACAGATATATTGGCATAAATAATGCCAATAAGTAAGGGTGCCAGCGATGTCGCAAAGAAAAACGCTGTGGTTGTGCTCCGGTTTGCTCTATGCCGTCTTCTTCGCCTGGTACACCGACTTTGGTGGCCCGCTGACTGAAGCCGAAATACAGGCGTATATCAGCAAGACCGAAAACCTCGACC
>JAYPXQ010000026.1:0-25357 GCA_038135595.1 Halieaceae bacterium | reverse complement strand
TGCTTGATGTGCTCGAACTGATAAAAGCAGAGTACGATGGTAGCGTGACCTATCGCCGGAGCTGTAGGGAGGGAGTTTGTGGCTCCGACGGACTTAACATGAACGGAAAGAACGGGCTGGCTTGTATTTCACCTCTGTCCGAATCCGTGAAGAACAATAAGTTGGTGATTCGTCCGTTGCCCGGGCTGCCGGTGATTCGCGATCTCGTGGTGGACATGAGTCTTTTTTACGCGCAATACGAAAAAGTGCAGCCGTATTTGCAGAACGCAACGCCCGCGCCTGCGATTGAGCGACTGCAGTCGCCCGAGGAGAGGGCGCAGCTTGATGGTCTTTACGAGTGCATTCTATGTGCTTGTTGTTCGACCAGCTGTCCGTCGTTTTGGTGGAATCCGGATCGATTCATCGGACCGGCGGGTCTTCTACAGGCCTATCGTTTCTTGGCGGACAGCCGGGACACGGCGACGGACGAGCGGCTGGCAAAGCTAGACGACCCCTTCAGTGTATTTCGCTGTCACGGCATTCAAAACTGCGTCAACGTCTGTCCCAAGGGCCTCAATCCAACGAAGGCAATCGGACACATCCGCGGGATGTTGCTCAACCGCGCAACTTGAATATCTTCTATTACTCTTAAGCATATTTATAAAATCCAGAGGTTATAAATAGAATAACCTCTGGTTATTTTACTTCTGCTAGCGATACTTTTCCGCCCATTCTGACCCAAACCGCGTGTTTCGCCGGGGGTGTCATCACCACTTTTCTCGTACCATAGCGGCCCAGTGCGGCCATGGGGCCGCGGCACGGGCGCTCGGCGTCTACATGTGCCTGTCGAATAGGGGATACGCGTGTCAAAGATGACGCCGCTACCAGGGATGCTGGCGCAGTGGGCCACCTCGCATATTGCGGGGGGTAACGCCGAGTACGTCGAGGCGCTATACGAATCATACTTACAGGACCCCAATGGCGTCTCGCCTGAATGGAGAGACTACTTCGACAAGTTGCCGCTGGTGCAGTCCGACGCAGGCACCCTGCATGATTTGCCCCATTCTGTGCTGCGTGAGCGTTTTGCTCGTATTTCGAAAATGCGGATGCGCACTGATGCCACCGTGGCGAATGATTCGCATGCAACGGACTATGAGCGCAAGCAGGTCAGAGTCGTTCAGCTCATTTCTGCATATCGTCAACGGGGGCATCAGCAGGCGTCATTGGATCCACTCGCGCTGACCTCGAGGCCCGCCGTACCTGATCTGGATTTGGCATTTCACGAGCTCAGTGAAGCGGATCTCGACACCACCTTTCAAGTTGGCACCCTCTATTTTGGACGCTCAGAGGCGACCCTTTCCCAGATACGCGAGGATTTACGACGCACCTATTGCGGAACCGTCGGTGCGGAGTTTATGCACATCGTAAACACCGAGGAGCGTCACTGGATAATGAGCCGAATGGAAGCAGTGCGCAGCGCTCCTGAATTCACGCGAGAGCAGCGGCTTAACATTCTTCGGCAGATCAACGGTGCTGAAGGCCTTGAACGCTCTCTGGGCTCTAAGTATCCCGGGACAAAACGCTTTGGTCTGGAGGGCGGAGAAAGCCTGATTCCGATGCTGTCCGAGGCGATTCAACGAGTGGGTGGCTACGGTGCGAAAGAGATTTGTATAGGCATGGCGCACCGGGGGCGTCTCAACGTACTGGTAAACATCCTCGGTAAAAACCCGGTTGAACTATTTGATGAGTTCGAGGGAAGAGTCGCTTACATCGGGTCTGGTGATGTCAAATATCATCAAGGCTTTTCCTCCAACATGATGACGCCCGGTGGTGAGGTTCACCTCGCTTTAGCGTTTAACCCGTCTCACCTGGAGATCGTCTCTCCCGTGGTAGAGGGTTCGGTGCGAGCGAGACAAGACCGCAGGCGGGACCCGGTAGGCAACACGGTGGTGCCAATCGTGATTCATGGTGACGCGTCTTTTGCGGGGCAGGGCGTCGTCATGGAGACGTTTCAAATGTCACAGACCCGCGCCTACCGGACAGGTGGCACCCTGCACATTGTGTTGAATAATCAGATTGGTTTCACTACGAGTGAGCCCAACGACGCGCGCTCGACAGAGTACTGCACGGACATTGCGAAAATGGTGCAGGCGCCCATTTTTCATGAGAACGGTGACGACCCTGAAGCGGTTGTGTTCGTCACTCAGTTGGCGGTCGATTTCCGTAATCAATTTCAGAAAGACGTGGTTATTGATCTCGTTTGTTATCGCAGGCGAGGGCATAACGAAGCCGATGAACCTTCCGTTACGCAACCGAAAATGTACGAGGCGATCAAAGGCCACCCCACGACCCGAGATTTATACGCCCGGCGTCTTATTCAAGAAGCGCTTCTCTCTGAACAGGAAGATACCGAGTGGGTTGAGCATTACCGCCAGGCGTTAGAGCAAAATCAGCCGCTGGTTAGCTCGCTTGTGTCCGAGCCAAACAAAGAGCTGTTTGTTGATTGGTCTCCCTACCTTAATCATCGCTGGGACGTGGCTGCGGACACGCGGGTCTCCATATCTGAGCTGAAGACGCTGTCAGAAAGAATGGGAGAGATGCCCGCAGGCTTCAGTGTGCATCGGGTGGTCCGCAAATTGCTGGACGACCGGCTAAAAATGGGCGCCGGAGCGCAGGAGGTGAACTGGGGGTTCGCGGAAACCATGGCCTATGCGTCACTGCTGCAGGCGGGATACCCGGTCAGGCTTACCGGGCAGGATGTGGGCAGGGGTACGTTCAGTCATCGCCACGCCGTGCTGCATAATCAAAAAGAAGAGGGTACCTGGATCCCGCTTCAATCCGTGAGCGATGAACAGGCCCCTTTCCAGATTTTCGACTCGCTGTTGTCAGAAGAAGCGGTACTGGCGTTTGAATACGGGTATGCAACCACGTCACCTGGCGGGTTGGTTATCTGGGAGGCGCAGTTTGGTGATTTTGCAAACGGTGCTCAGGTCGTAATCGATCAGTTCATCTCCAGCGGTGAGAATAAATGGAGCCGACTGTGTGGCCTCACGATGCTTTTGCCTCACGGCTATGAAGGCCAGGGCCCCGAGCATTCCTCGGCGCGATTAGAGCGGTTTTTGCAGCTATGTGCCGAGGACAATATTCAGGTCTGTATTCCGACGACGCCCGCACAGGTATTTCACATGTTGCGACGGCAGGCAATCAGGCCATTGCGTTCGCCGCTTATTGTGATGACGCCTAAAAGTCTGTTACGCCACAAAGAAGCCATTTCACAGTTGGAGGAGTTAGCGGAAGGTGCCTTCCAAACTGTGATCGACGAGACAGATGATCTAGACCCTTCTGCAGTCAAGCGCGTGGTTTTCTGTTCGGGCAAGGTATTTTATGACCTGCGTGCGGCGCGGCGGGAGCGTGAGATTGCCGATATCGCGATCGTTCGTATCGAACAAATGTATCCGTTTCCGAGATTAGATTTGCTCGAAGTGCTCGCCCGATACCCAAACGTTGAAGACGCTGTTTGGCTGCAAGAGGAGCCCAAAAATCAAGGCGCCTGGTATGCCATGCAGAGTCGTATGGCGTCGGTAGTGCAGCGACATAAGGTGGACGTTTTTCTGCGCTATGTGGGCCGCGAACCCTCAGCCTCTGCCGCCGCGGGCTACTCAGCGCTGCATTTGCGAGAACAGGAAAAATTCATTGATGAGGCGCTGGGGCCGATGCCCTGGGGCCATTAATCGCGTCTTGATTCGAGGATATTTTCATGACGATTGATATAAAAGCGCCGGCGTTTCCCGAGTCAGTCGCCGACGGCGTGGTGGCCGCCTGGCATAAGAAACCCGGTGAAAGTGTTGCCAGGGATGAGCTGCTGGTCGAGATAGAAACCGATAAGGTGGTGATGGAAGTGGTTGCGCCCGCACCCGGTGTGATCGATGCCATTTTGGTGTCGGAAGGGGAAACCATCACTAGCGAGGCTTTGTTGGCTACTTTGGTCGAGGGAATCGTCGACGACGGTAGGAGCCAATCCGAGGGCGCTGATGAAGCAGAGCCGGCCGCCTCATCTATAACCACCTCCAGCGACGATGTGCCCACGGGTGGTGTGGTCCCTATGGGACCAGCGGTGCGCGCTCTGCTAGACGAGCATGGGCTTGACGCCCAACAAATTGAGGCCTCGGGAAAGGGTGGCCGTTTGTTGAAAGAGGATGTAATCGCTCATCTGGCGAAGCGCTCTGGCACCGATGTGGGCGAGGAAAAGAGCGCGCCCCGGGAATCGGCGGTCTCCAGTAACTTAATGCTCGACGTGAGCGGTCCAACCAGCGAGCGTATTGAGAAAAGAGTGCCCATGAGTCGCATGCGGGCGCGTATCGCTGAACGGCTTCTGGGTGCCACACAGCACACAGCAATGTTGACTACCTTTAATGAGGTCAACATGGCGCCCCTGATGAAGCTTCGGCAGCAGTATCGAGATCAATTTGAAGCCGTTCACAATGGAACTCGCCTTGGATTTATGGGGTTTTTCGTGCGCGCCGCGTGCGAAGCTCTGAAGCGATTTCCTGCGGTTAATGCTTCCATTGACGGTAATGACGTCGTGTACCATGGGTATCAAGACATTGGCGTCGCAGTCTCGGTGGAGGAGGGCCTGGTAGTGCCTGTGCTGCGCGACGCCGATTTCATGAGCATCGCCGATATTGAAGCCGCGATTTACGATTTAGGGATTAAGGCGCGGGACAAAAAATTAACTATTGAAGAGATGACGGGTGGCACATTTACAGTGTCTAACGGGGGGGTTTTTGGTTCGCTACTCTCCACGCCGATATTAAACCCCCCACAAACGGGCATTCTCGGTATGCACACCATTCAGGAGCGACCCATCGCCATGAATGGGGAGGTGGTGATTCAGCCGATGATGTATTTGGCGCTGTCCTACGATCACCGTTTGGTGGATGGTAAAACGGCAGTTCAGTTTCTGGTTACGATCAAAGGATTGATTGAGGATCCGGCCAGAATTCTGCTTCAACTGTGATTGCGGAGGTTATACGTGTCTACTCATTTTGATGTCATCGTCATTGGTTCGGGACCGGCGGGCTACGTTTGTGCCATTAAATGCGCGCAGCTCGGTATGTCGACCGCAGTCATAGAGCAGGCGACGGACGCGAAAGGGCAGCCGGAGTTGGGGGGTACCTGCCTGAACGTGGGGTGTATTCCGTCCAAGGCGCTGCTTGATAGTTCACACCGCTACGCTGAGGCCACTCAGCACATGGCTGAACACGGTATTGGCGTCTCCGAGGTGTCGCTTAACGTGGCAAACATGATGGCGCGAAAGGAAAAAATTGTGGCGCAGTTAACCGGGGGCGTGTCGGGTCTCTTAAAACACAACGGAGTACAGGTCATTACCGGAAGTGCGACTTTGGGAGCGGCGCGTCAGGTCGAGGTGACTGGGAGTGACGCGCAAAAAACCGTATACACAGCGGACAACGTCGTGTTGGCGGCCGGTTCCGAGCCTATCGAAATACCGCCGGCGCCCGTGGATGGCGACAAGGTTGTCGACTCAACTGGCGCGCTTTGTTTTGACGCAGTACCCGGTCGGCTGGGTGTTATCGGCGCGGGTGTCATTGGTTTGGAGCTGGGCAGTGTGTGGGCGCGCCTTGGCGCAGAGGTGGTTGTCCTGGAGGCCATGGACGCTTTCTTGCCTAATATGGACGAGCAAATTGCCAAGGAGTCTGAAAAGATATTTACCAAGCAGGGGCTCGATATCCGTCTTGGCGCACGAGTGACCGGGAGTGAGGTTTCAGAGGCGGGTGTGACCGTGTCCTATTCCCACAATGGTGCAGATCATGCCGAGACTTTCGACAAGCTAATCGTGGCCGTGGGTAGGCGGCCCCGCACCAACAAGCTGTTTTCGGCAGACTCTGGTGTATCGGTTGACGAGCGCGGGTTTGTCTTTGTGAACGAATATTGCGCTACTGAAGCGCCAGGCGTTTGGGCAATCGGCGACATCATTAGAGGCCCGATGCTGGCCCACAAGGGCTCAGAGGAAGGCGTGATGGTTGCGGAGCGCATCCACGGCAAGGCTGCCCAGCTGAATTATGAGGTGGTTCCCTCCATCATCTATACCCACCCTGAAGTGGCGGCGGTAGGGAAAACTGAGCAGGAACTTCGTGCCGAAGGAGTGGAGATCAAAGTCGGAACATTTCCTTTTGCTGCTATCGGCCGGGCGCAGGCCTCAGGAGAAACCGAGGGAATGGTGAAAATTATTGCCGACGCGGACTCCGATCAAATTTTGGGAGCGCATGTGGTCGGGCCCTCAGCGGCCGATCTGGTACAGCAAATTGTCATCGCCATGGAAATGGCCGCGAGCACAGAGGATTTGCAGTTAATGGTATTTGGACATCCAACCATGTCAGAGGCGGTCCACGAAGCGGCACTCGCTGTAGATGGCAGGGCTATCCACATGGTGAATCGACCACGACGATAACGGTTTTATAGCGGGTTCCCTCGAGCGTCCGGCATCGAGGGGATGAGGCATACGCCGGACTCAAGCGAGAGGAAAGCATGAATCTGCACGAGTATCAGGGTAAGGCGTTATTCGCCGAGTATGGCCTGCCAGTCTCAACCGGTCACGCGGTGGAATCGGCAGAGGCGGCGATAAAGGCGGCCCAAGAAATCGGCGGGCAGCGCTGGGTTGTTAAGGCGCAGGTGCATGCGGGTGGGCGCGGCAAGGCCGGTGGCGTTAAGTTAGTCGAATCCCCTGAGGCGGCGGGCGAATTTGCATCCCAATGGCTCGGTCAACGTCTGGTGACCTATCAGACTGACGCATCCGGGCAGCCGGTGTCGCGGATTTTGGTGGAGTCCTGCACTGATATTGCCGAGGAGCTGTACTTGGGTGCGGTGGTAGATCGCGCCAGCCGTCGAATTGTCTTCATGGCCTCTACTGAGGGGGGCGTCGAAATTGAAAAGGTCGCACACGAAACCCCAGAAAAAATTCTCAAGGCCGAGATTGATCCTCTGGTGGGCGCTCAGCCCTACCAGGGGCGAGAGCTTGCCTTCCAGTTGGGACTCGCGGGCACGCAGATCCGACAGTTCGTAGACATCTTTATGGGCCTCGCCAAGCTGTTTGCAGAGAAGGATTTGGCGCTGATTGAGGTTAATCCGCTTGTCATTACAGAGGCGGGCAATCTTCACTGCCTCGACGCGAAGGTAGTAGTCGACTCAAATGCTCTCTACCGACATCCAGATCTTGGTGCCATGCATGACCCGTCTCAGGAAGATGAGCGTGAAGCGCATGCGGCGCAGTGGGACCTGAACTACGTAGCGCTTGACGGAAATATTGGCTGCATGGTCAACGGCGCGGGTCTGGCGATGGGCACGATGGACATCGTGAAGCTGCATGGCGGTGCGCCGGCCAACTTCCTCGACGTGGGTGGCGGCGCTACTAAAGAACGCGTCACTGAGGCTTTCAAGATTATTTTGTCAGACAGCAACGTGCAGGCGGTACTTATCAATATATTTGGCGGTATTGTCCGCTGTGATCTCATCGCAGAGGGTGTGATTGGTGCAGTTGAAGAGGTAGGGGTTGAAGTCCCGGTGGTGGTGCGCCTCGAAGGTAATAATGCGGCTCGTGGACGAGAGATACTGGCCGAGAGTGGATTAAATATCGAGGCGGCAGAGGGGCTGACGGATGCGGCTCTGAAAGTGGTTGCTGCGGCGGGAGGGCGCTCATGAGTATTCTGATCAACACCGATACCCGAGTGATTTGTCAGGGATTCACGGGGTCCCAGGGGACGTTTCACTCAGAGCAGGCCATTGCCTATGGCACCAAGATGGTGGGTGGCGTTACACCGGGTAAGGGTGGGCAGGTACACCTCGATCTGCCCGTGTTCAATACGGTCTCCGAGGCGGTGGCGCAAACCGGCGCCGATGCTTCCGTGATTTATGTGCCGGCGGCATTTTGCAAGGATTCGATTCTTGAGGCCGCCAACGCAGGTGTTGGGCTTATCGTATGCATCACTGAGGGCGTGCCTACGCTGGATATGTTGGAGGCCAAGGTCAAATGCGATGAGCTAGGCGTCCGATTGATAGGTCCGAACTGCCCGGGTGTGATCACTCCAGGAGAGTGCAAAATTGGCATAATGCCAGCAGATATTCATTTGCCGGGTCGCGTGGGGATCGTGTCCCGCTCGGGCACTCTGACCTATGAGGCGGTCAAGCAAACCACCGATGTCGGTTACGGCCAGTCGACCTGTGTCGGTATTGGCGGTGACCCAATACCGGGTTCGCACTTCATCGATATTCTTGGCCTTTTTGAAAAAGACGACCAGACTGAAGCCATCGTAATGATCGGTGAGATCGGGGGGACCGCCGAGGAGGAGGCCGCCGAGTTCATCAAGGCGCATGTGACCAAGCCAGTGGTGTCATACATTGCGGGCGTTACCGCGCCCAAAGGCAAGCGTATGGGTCATGCGGGAGCCATTATCTCGGGCGGCAAGGGGACGGCCGACGAGAAATTTGCCGCATTGGAGGCCGCTGGCGTGCGCACCGTGAGATCTCTTGCCGACATAGGATCGGCACTGACCGAAGTTACCGGTTGGTAGCGCCGCACTATCAGTGAAGCCCGCCGATGGCGGGCTTTTTTATGCCTCGCTGTGTTGCATGAGGCTTGAAATTTCGATTCACAACCCCACTTCTAACTCAATCACCAATAAACGGACTGATCTATGACTGCCGAAGCCACCCAGACTATGGGATTTCAGACCGAGGCGAAGCGTTTGCTCCACCTCATGATTCACTCGCTGTATTCGAATAAGGAAATCTTCTTGCGAGAGCTGATATCGAATGCCTCCGATGCCATCGATAAGCATCGTTTCGCGGTGATTGCCGACGCGGCGCTGGCGGCCGCGGCTGCCGATTATCGAATTCAAGTTTCCACTGATAAGGAGCAAAAGATAATCACCATCGACGACAATGGCATCGGCATGTCGAGAGATGAGGTGATCGACAATCTTGGCACTATCGCAAAGTCTGGCACCGCGGCGTTTATGGAGCAGCTGAGCGGTGACCAGAAGCAGGATAGCCAGCTCATAGGGCAGTTTGGGGTGGGCTTTTACTCATCTTTTATCGTCGCCGATCAAGTGGAGGTAGTGACGCGCAAGGTGGGTGAAGACGTGGCGACCCACTGGGCTTCGGTGGGCGAGGACGAATTTACGGTTTCAGAGGCTTCGCGGGAGGCCCCGGGTACCACCATCACACTGCATCTGAAGGCCGACGCCGAGGAATTTGCTGATAGCTGGCGAGTTCGCTCCGTGATTAAAAAATATTCGGACCACATCTCAGTGCCGGTCATGATGCCCGAGGAGCAAACGGCGAGCTCGGACGATGAAGCGCCGGCAAGTGACGAGGCGCCAGTGTGGAAGCCGGTAAACGAAGCAAAGGCGCTGTGGACGCGAAGCCGCTCTGACATTACTGACGATGAGTATCAGGCCTTTTACAAGCATATTTCCCATGACTTTGAAGACGCGCTCTCCTGGAGCCATAACGCGGTAGAGGGGAAGCTTGAATACACATCTCTGTTATATCTTCCACGCCGAGCACCCTTTGATCTATGGCACCGAGAGGGTGCACGTGGGCTCAAGCTGTACGTCCAGCGGACGTTTATCATGGATGAGGCGGAGCAGTTTCTGCCGATGTACCTGCGTTTTGTCAAAGGCGTGCTGGATTCTAATGACCTGCCTCTGAATGTTTCCCGAGAGATACTGCAGCAGAATCAACAGGTGGATTCCATTCGAGGTGCGCTGACCAAGCGGGTATTGGACATGTTGTCGAAGTTGGCGTCCAAGCAACCCGAGGAGTACGAGCAGTTTTGGGATACGTTTGGGGTTGTGCTGAAAGAGGGTCCGGCGGAGGATTTCGCCAACCGGGAAAAGATTTCATCGCTGTTGCGGTTTGCGACGACCCGGGATGACGCCAAAGCTCAGCGTATCTCTCTCGCCCAGTACGTCGAGAGCATGCAAGATGATCAGAAGTCGATTTACTACGTCGTGGCAGAAAACCACGCCACGGCAAAGAACAGCCCCCATATCGAGGCGCTACGGCAAAAAGGTATCGAAGTGCTCCTGCTCTCTGATCGCGTCGACGAATGGTTGATGAGCCATCTTGGTGAGTTCGAGGGCAAGCCACTCCGTGACTGCGCCAAGGGCGAGTGGGATGGAGAGGGCGAAGACGGTAGTACCAAGGAGGCATTGGAAGCGGCCGAGAAGGCGAGTGCGTCGCTGGTAGAGCGCATGCAGAATGTGCTGAGTGAGCGTGTCGAGTCGGTGCGTCCCACGGTACGACTCACGTCGTCGCCGGCTTGTTTGACCGTGGCGGAACATGAGATGGGTGCGCAGATGCGTAAAATCATGGAAGCTGCCGGGCAAGCGATGCCCAGTAGCAAGCCGACAATGGAAATCAATATCGATCACCCATTGCTCAAGCGGCTGGACCAGGAGGCAGACGAGGATCGTTTTGCTGATCTCGCGCAAATATTGCTTGATCAGGCCTTTTTAGCGGAGGGCTCCGCGCTGGAAGACCCTGCAACTTATGTTGCTCGTTTGAACAAGCTGTTGGTAGAGATGAGCGCAGACTGAGGTGATCGTCACGGTGTGGCGCCATGCCGAGGCCGCCGCGGCTGGTCACGATGTTTCTCGTCCGATTACTGCCGGCGGGAAGAAAGCGCTGCAGTCATCGGCCGAGGCATTTATCAGATGGCGTGAGTCGGCCGGTGTCGCTCCCGTCACTACACTTTTTTATAGCCCCTACTTGCGCACCAGGGAGACGGCAGAACTTTTGCGCCACTGGTGCCTGCCCGTCCATGCCGAAGCAGACGATCGCCTTGTGCCGGGGGCGCGTGTAGAGGACGTGGCGGCGCTTGTGGACCCCGAGCGCGCGCATGTGCTCTTGGTTAGCCACCAGCCTTTGGTATCCGCTTTGATCGCATTGTGGTGCGATGATGCCTCTCTGCCGCCTCTGGCGCCCGGTGGATCCACCACCATGAACCTCTTGTGCGCGGCGCGCGGCGGTGCAGAGTTGCTCCGGCATTGTCCAGAGCCCGCACAGACCGGTTGGGATTGAGCGCGCTATGAGGCGCGGCTTGTGGAGAATCACTGATGAGTAGTGCACCCAGATCAGTCGCCTTCGAGGTTGACGGTTTAACGTATTCGGGGCTTGAGTGGGGTAGGCCTGATGCGCCGCTGGTCATCGCCTTGCATGGTTGGCTCGATAATGCACTGTCTTTTTCGACCCTGGCACCTCAGCTGAAAGGCTTGCGCGTGCTGGCGCTGGATTTGTCGGGTCAGGGTTGGAGTACGCATCGCTCACAGGATGCGACGTATCATATCTGGGACGACATCCCGCAGCTCATGGGGATCCTCGAACAATTGGGTGCAACCTCAGTGGGTGTGAAAGGTCACAGTCGAGGTGCGGCCATTGCCGTTTTGCTGGCCGCGGCGCTGGGAGAGCGCTGCGCCCACCTTGTTTTGCTCGATGGTTTGCTGCCGCACCCGATTGACGAGGCATCGATTCCCGAGCAATTTATGCGCGCTCAACGAGATAAGCGCGAAGAAAATAAATACCGATCGCGGACGTTTTCTCACATTGATGAATTTGTTGCGGCCCGGCGCAAGCTGGGATTTTCTGACGAGAGCGCACGTCTATTGGCACCGAGGGCGCTCCGCGCCGGTGCTGACGACACCTTGCTGGAACTGACCCATGATCCGCGTCTGAACCATGCCTCTGCCATCAAGTTGACCTCCGCTATGTGCGATGCGCTATACGCCAGCGTGAAGGCCAAGGTGCTTGTGCTGGTTGCCGAGGAGGGGTTGTTTCTCCGCCTTGGCAGTGAGGTCGCGGATAAGGCAGTTAGCACCATGCCGGATGCCGAGCTAAAGCGCGTGCCCGGTGGCCACCATACCCATATGGAGGCGGGGAGTGGGGCCGTGGCGGAGTCTATCAATCAGTTTTTTGTATGAAGGCCAGCGCCACAGGATGGTGGTGGCGCTGCCGAAGTGGCATCAGGCGGTGCGAACTTCTGCGATGTCTCCGTCGGAGCGCGCTAGCTCAGAAATTCGGCTCTTGATGCAGGGTCAGTTTTGAATACCCCTCCCAAGGAGGTGGTTCTCGTACTGCTGTTGCCGTCCTTTACCCCTCTTGCCTTCACGCAGTAGTGAACCGCATTAATGGTCACGGCGACATCTTCGGTACCCAGTAGTGTCTGCATCGCCACAAGTACCTGTTGCGTCAGCCGCTCCTGCACTTGTGGCCGTTGGGAGAAGAACCGCACGAGGCGGTTTATTTTGCTCAAGCCGATGACAGTCGTTTTGGGGATGTAAGCGACTTTGGCGGAGCCGTCGATCGTCACGAAGTGGTGCTCGCAAGTGCTGGTCAGGTCGATGTCTTCAACGCAGACCATCTCCTCTACGTTCATTTTGTTCTCAATCAGCGTGATCTTGGGGAACTGCGCGTAGTCCAGGCCGCCGAATATCTCGTCCACGTACATTTTGGCGATACGGTGGGGTGTTTCTTCAAGACTGTCATCCCGGAGATCAAGGCCCAGAGATTCCATTATCTCGGTGAAGGCATCCTTAATCTTTGAGTAACGCTGGTCCCGGGATAATTCATTGCTGGTCATCGGGGTTTCCAGCCCGCGTTCCAACAAAGCGCCACGGACGGCGATGGCTTCGGGCGTCAGGGAGCCCGGCAGGGTGGTAGGAGCTCTTGTCTGTAATGGGTTGATCGACATAGATACCTCGTTTGGTTTCGGCGCGCGCATAGGGTTTCTACTGCGGCCACGCTCACTTAGATTGCAACTGGGCCCGAATTACCGGCGATTATCCAGTGGAGTGGCGCGTCTTGCCGAGTCCTGGGCACTCATTCACCGATTGGGCCAGGCCATTCGGGTGTGCCTACTGAGCCGCGCTGGACTCTTCTTTAGCCACATGATTGGTGCTTGGCGCGGATCAGCTTGTACCTGCCGATACCACTGTACATAATTCAGGGTATCATGAAGCGTCAAATATTCTAGACACTTTTATGGAAACTTTCGGTGCTGCGTTGAGCGAAGCGGAGGCATGTCTGACCCGAGCCGGGGTTTTCTGCGGTCATGGATATGAGTCGATTTACGATGAGGCCGTAGCGTTGGTGCTGGGAGCCGCGCAGCTTCCTCCATCGCAGACCCGAGCAATTTTGGCGGAGCCCTTCTCTGTTGAGGCCTCAGCTCGCTTGAGCGAATTATTGCGGGGGCGTTGCGAAGCACGTCAGCCTGTGGCGTATCTATTGGGTGAGGCGTGGCTGGCGGGGCTCTGCTTTGCGTGCGATACGCGGGCGCTGGTGCCGCGCTCGCCCATAGCGCAGGTAGTGGTGGAGGGGTGCCAGCCCTGGTGGGGAGAGCTAGCGCCACCATCTACCATCGTGGATTTGTGTTGTGGCGGCGGTAGCCTCGGGATCGTTGCGTCGCACGTCTTTTCGTCAGCGACCGTGTTGCTTAGTGACATTGACTCTGCCGCCCTGTCTTTGGCACAGGAAAATATTCAGCGTTGTGCGCCCCCCGGCAGGGTTCACTGCGTTCAGGGCCACCTCCTGACATTGCTCGCCCCCAACAGTGCCGATTTGATCCTTGCCAATCCGCCTTACGTGTCGGTCTCCGAAATGGCGCATCTGCCCCCCGAGTATCTTCATGAACCCCGAGGTGCCCTGCAGGCTGATGAGGAGGGTGTGGCGCTGGCGATCGCGCTTTTGCGGGATGCCGCGCGGGTGTTGTCAAACGCGGGGCTGTTGCTGCTGGAGGTGGGGGAAAGTGTTGCGGCCCTAGAGCAACGCCTGCCGAGGGTGCCATTTACCTGGATCGACTTACCAGAGGGTGGGGCCGGCGTGGCGGCGGTAAGTGCGCAGGAATTACGGGACTGGATCGCTACCGGCGCCCTATAATGGGAGCGGGAGGCGCGCATGTCTGGTAACACATTTGGCAAACTTTTTACGGTAACGACCTTCGGCGAAAGCCATGGTCCAGCGCTGGGCTGCGTCATTGATGGTTGTCCCCCGGGGATGGCTTTGCAAGCGGCTGATCTGCAGCGCGATATGAATCGTCGGAAACCGGGACAGTCGCGCTACACCACGCAGCGAAAGGAAGACGACGCGGTACAGATTTTGTCGGGTGTTTTCGAGGGTGTCACCACAGGCACGCCCATTGGATTGCTGGTTTACAACGAGGACCAAAAATCTAAGGACTACAGTAAAATCAAGGATTTATATAGACCAGCTCACGCTGACTATACCTATGACGCCAAATATGGTTTGCGCGACTATCGGGGCGGCGGCCGTTCCTCAGCGCGCGAGACCACCATGCGCGTTGCCGCGGGTGCCATTGCGAAAAAATGGTTGGCGGAGCGCTACGGCGTGCAAATTCGCGGGTACCTGAGCGCCCTGGGGCCTTTGGCTGCCCAGAAGCATGATTGGGATCTGGTAGAGCAAAATCCCTTTTTCTGCGGCGACGCCGATCTTATCCCTCAGTTAGAGAGCTATATGCAGGACCTCATCAAGCAGGGAGACTCTGTCGGTGCACGCATCACTATCGTTGCTGATAACGTCCCTGCCGGCTGGGGCGAGCCCGTATTTGACCGCCTTGATGCGGACATTGCTCATGCCATGATGGGTATTAACGCGGTAAAAGGAGTTGAAATTGGGGATGGCTTCGAATCCATCTCGCAATTGGGCAGTGAGCATCGAGATGAGATCAGTCCCGATGGCTTTTTGAGCAACCACTCGGGCGGAACCCTTGGCGGCATATCATCGGGTCAGCCGCTTCGTGTCAGTATTGCCCTCAAGCCGACTTCGAGTATTCGTATCCCGGGTCAGACCGTTACAGTGACTGGCGACGCGGCGGAGGTTGTTACGACCGGTCGCCATGATCCCTGCGTCGGTATTCGGGCCACCCCCATCGCCGAGGCGATGCTTGCGCTGGTGTTGATAGATCACGCCTTGCGACATCGAGGCCAAAATGCAGATGTCGTCCCCCCGCTTGCCCGGGCCGCACATCCCCCCGCCAATTGATGCTTCGCAGAAGCCGAACCCGCACCATCGTGTTGGCTACGGCAGCCTGCGCCGCATTGTTTTGGGGAGCGGTTGATATTGTGGGTGTGCCACCCGAGCGTTTGTGGATGCAATTACTCTGGGTCAGTCTCGGCGTTGCAGCCGTCGTGGCCTCTGCGGCACTGGCCGGCTGGTGTTTGAGTCGTGTAAAAGGTCGTCGCTAAACGGCATGGCGGGGACTTCAGGCGCTTTAAAAGCGGTTATAGTCAGCGGTGGTGACCCTTATCAGGAGTATCAGAATGATCAGAACAACTTGGACACTGGCAGCCATTTTGCTGCTCATCAGCGCGGTAGCGCGAGCTGAGCTCGATTGGGACGCCGCCTTGGCTGGTGAGCACCGTTCCGAGCAAAACAAGGCGAGAGACGTCTACCGTCATCCCAAAGAGACCCTGACTTTTTTCGGTCTTGACGCGGGCATGACGGTGATGGAGGTCTCTCCGGGCGGTGGTTGGTATACCGAGATTCTCGGCCCGTTAATGAAGGGCAACGGCAAACTGATAGCTGCGCATTCCAGTCCAAATGGTGGAAACTATGCGCGTCGCTCTCTTGGTGGTTTCCTGCGGAAATTGGGAGAGAACGGAGAGGTACTCGGGGAAGTGGAAGTGACCGTTTTACAGCCTCCCAGCGCCACCGCCCCTGCGCCTGCCGGTAGCGTCGACTTGGCATTGGCATTTCGCAATGTGCATTCCTGGTTGCGGGCAGATCAAGCGGAGATGATGTTTTCGGCCATTGCGGAAACTCTCAAACCGGGCGGTGTGCTGGGGATTGTTCAGCATCGGGGCGATGAAGGTCTGTCACTTGATGCGATGAAGCAAAGCGCCTATGTCACCGAAGCAAAGGTTATCGAGTTGGCCGAACTGGCGGGCCTTGAGCTGGACGGACGCAGTGATATCAACGCGAACGCCAAGGACACCAAGGATTATCCCAAGGGCGTCTGGACTCTGCCGCCGACCCTTACGGAGGGGGAGGTTGATCGCGCTCGGTATATATCCATCGGTGAGAGCGACCGCATGACGCTGAGATTCGTCAAGCCCGCGGAGTAAAGAGGTGGACGACGCAGAGCCGCAGGAAGTGATCGATGCGGTGGGGCTCAAGTGCCCAGAGCCCGTGATGCTGTTGCACGCGGCGATGCGGCGGCTTGGGCCCGGCCAAGAAGTGGTGTTGCACGCGACAGACCCCTCTACAGAGCGAGATGTTCCCAATTTCTGCGAGTTTTTGGGACATTCTCTTCTCCTTTCGCGCCGTGATGGCGAGCAATTCTTGTATCGAATTCGTAAGGCAGCTGGCTAGCGCTCCCATGAATGCATCCGATCCCGCAATCAGCGCGGATGTCGTTGCTGATGTGTTTAATGATTGCTTCTTTTCGACCGAGGCAACGCTATTGGTGGGCGGTGCAGTTGAGCCTTTCTTTGCACCCGGATCGCCCGCTCAGATCCACTTTCGAGAAGACTTTGTGCGCAGTGCGTTGCACGAGGTAGCGCATTGGTGTGTGGCAGGAGCGCGCAGGCGTCGGCTACCCGACTACGGGTATTGGTATGCGCCCGAAGGACGCACGGGTGCACAGCAAGCCGCTTTTTTCTCCGTTGAGGCGCGCCCTCAGGCGATCGAATCAATATTTTGCGATGCCTGCGGTGTCGACTTTTCTCCGAGCGTCGATAACGTCGAGGGCAATGTTTCAGCGCTCATGCTCAAGGCTTTTTTTACGCGCATTGCGCGGTGGCGATCGCACTTTCACGCTCATGGCTTGCCAGCGCGCGCGGCCCTTTTTTGCCAATGCCTGAATCGGGCGTGTGCTCAGAGAGAGGACCGGCGGGTGACGCACAGGTCGTGATGCCACGGCTCAGAGAAGCACGCTGGGTGATCGATGACGGCATTCCGATTACCCCCGCGCTCGAGTACCTCATGGGTGAGTCTCGGGTGTTAAGCGGACGAGGCATCGACGCCAAGGCAGTAGCCGACGCTGAGGTATTGCTGGTGAGATCCATTACTCGCGTAGATCCGCACCTGCTAGAGGGGAGCAGGGTGCGTTTCGTGGGGTCGGCGACAGCAGGAACGGACCACATTGATATCGAGGCGTTGGCGCAAATGGGTATTGCCTGGGCAGCCGCACCCGGCTCCAATGCGCTGGCCGTGGTCGAATACGTTTTGTCGGCGATCGCGCTGAGTGGATTTTTGCCGGGGGTATTAAATGGCTTGCCCGTCGGGATTGTGGGTCTTGGTGAGGTTGGTAAGCGATTAGCCGCGCGGCTCCAACAGCTGGGGTGTGTGGTGCGGGCCCATGACCCCTTGCTCAGGGACTGGCCTCACAAAGTAACGCGAGCAAGCCTAGATGAGGTGTTGTCTCAGCCGGTGGTGTCGCTGCACGCCAATTTACATGGCGAGGCGTCCCATCCCTCCCGAGGTTTTCTGGACCTCTCACAAGCCGAATCGATGGCTCAGACCGCGGAACAGCGGGGTATGGGTCTATTCATTAACGCCGCGCGTGGTGAATTGATAACGCCAGAGGCGCTAAGTCGATTGTTGGCGAGTCCGTTGACCGTGATTTTAGATACCTGGCCCGGAGAGCCCGTGTTAGCGGATGCGTTTTTGTCACAGGCGGATTGGGTGTCTCCGCATATTGCTGGACATTCTTTAGAGGCCAAGACGCGAGGAAGCGATATGCTGGCGCAAGCATTGGTAAGGTGGGCCGGCGAAAACAGTCGTTCGCTGCCAACTGATTTTTCTGTGATGTCCGCAGGGGAGCACAGTTTGGAGGGCCGATGGGGCGGCACTGACGCTACGGACTGGGCAGCCGACTTTTTAATCTCTCAGGGCACCTTGGCGCGCGAGGACGCGCGCATTCGTGCGACGGTGTCGCGGGGACTCTTGCCAGACACCTTCGACGCGTTGCGAAAAACCTATCAACAGCCTTCTGAATGGTCCGGCCAAGCGATTAGAATGCACGGCGGCGCCCCTGAGCTTCGTAATATGGCGAAGCGGTTGGGCCTGAGCGTGGTGGAATAGGAGAGCGTATGACGGATCGAGAGAAGGATGAGGCGGCGTGGCGAAAGCAACTGTCCCCTGATGAATACTACGTACTGCGCGAAAAAGGCACCGAACGTGCGTTTACGGGTGAGTACTGGAATGTCTGGGAGGAGGGCACCTATCGCTGTCGCGGCTGCGGAGAAACGCTTTTTACCTCGGAGACAAAGTTCGACGCGGGGTGCGGTTGGCCAAGCTTTGACCGGCCTGCGACCGATGGGGTGATCGCTGAAAGTCGGGACACCAGCCATGGCATGATCCGCACCGAGGTGCTGTGTCAGCGCTGCGGCGGCCATCTCGGTCATGTGTTCCCAGATGGTCCTACCGAGACGGGCCAGCGCTATTGTATTAACAGCCTGTCTATCAAGCTCGACGAAAAAGGTAACGAGGCGGATTAGGGCGAGCGCAGGCAGCAGACCGTGCGGTATCTGGAGTGAGAATAATGGAGCGGGAAACGAGGTTCGAACTCGCGACCTCAACCTTGGCAAGGTTGCGCTCTACCAACTGAGCTATTCCCGCAGAAGTGGCGTCCCCTAGGGGGTTCGAACCCCTGTTCCCGCCGTGAAAGGGCGGTGTCCTAGGCCACTAGACGAAGGGGACAGTGATCCTAACAACAGCAGGCGCGCATGTTAGTGACCCCCTTCAGGCCCGTCAAGGGCGAATTTGCCTTCCTTCTGATGGAAGGCTGGATTGGTTACACTACGCCGCTTTCTAAATCCCCCCGGAGAAGTCAATAACTCATGTCCCTCGCGCTCGAAATCATCGGATTGGAAAAAACCTATGCCAACGGCTTGCAGGCCTTGAAGGGAATTGATTTGCGGGTTGAGAACGGTGACTTCTTTGCGCTTTTGGGTCCGAATGGGGCAGGCAAATCGACCACCATTGGTGTGATTTGCTCGCTGGTCAACAAGTCAGCGGGCACGGTTCGTGTGAAGGGCGTCGATATTGATGAGAATTTTCCGGCGGCAAAGCGCCACCTTGGCGTCGTGCCGCAAGAGTTCAACTTCAATGTTTTTGAGATTGTCGAAGACATTCTGATCCATCAGGCGGGTTACTACGGCATACCGCTTAAGACGGCGTTGAAAAGAATCGACCTCTACCTAGAAAAATTGGGGCTGGCAGATAAACGGCATACCCGAGCGCGAATGCTTTCTGGCGGCATGAAGAGACGTTTGATGATCGCTCGAGCGTTGATTCATGAGCCGAGCGTTTTGATTCTGGATGAGCCCACCGCCGGCGTGGATATTGAAATGCGGCGCTCGATGTATGAGTTTCTGCGTGAGATTAATGCTGCTGGCACAACGATCATTCTCACGACACATTATTTGGAAGAAGCGGAGTCGCTATGTAGAAATATCGCCATCATCAACCATGGCAAGATCGTCACCAATACCTCGATCAAAAACCTATTGAGAGAGCTGCACCGCGAGATTTTTATTCTCGATTCGCGGGAGCTGCTACCGCAGGACCTTGCGGTTGATGGATTTACAGTCTCTCGGAAAGACGACTACTGCATCGAGGCTCAGATCGAGCAGGGTCAGGATCTGGCGGAGCTGATGGCGCGCCTGCATGAAAAGGGAGTAAGTATCATCAGTATGCGCAACCGTGAAAATCGGCTTGAGCAAATGTTCGTCTCGTTACTGGAGCAAGCATCGTGACCCCTTACGAGCAATGGGTAGCGTTGCTGACGCTCATGCGCAAAGAGATTCGCCGTTACACCCGTATCTGGTCGCAAACGCTGTTGCCGTCTGCGATCACTATGTCCCTCTACTTTCTGATCTTTGGCAACTTGATTGGGTCGCGCATCGGAGAGATGGGTGGCGTGAGTTATATGGAGTTCGTGGTGCCCGGCCTCATCATGATGGCCATTGTTACCAACTCCTACGCCAATGTTGTGTCGTCATTTTTCGGGTCTAAATTCAACAACAGTATCGAGGAGTTGCTGGTTTCACCCACACCGAACCACATCATACTTCTGGGTTTTGTCTCCGGCGGCGTCAGTCGAGGCATGTTAGTAGCGGTGATAGTGACTGTGGTGGCCTCTTTGTTTGTCGATCTGCATATCCACAGTTACAGCGTTGTGATTGCCGTAGTGGCAATGACCTCGATTCTGTTCTCCTTGTGTGGGCTGATTAATGCGGTTTTTGCCAATACATTCGATGACATCAATATCGTTCCCACATTTGTGCTCACTCCGTTAACTTATTTAGGGGGTGTATTTTATTCTTTGGAGTTGTTGCCGGAATTTTGGGCGAGCGTGTCTCAAGCCAACCCGTTGGTCTACGTGGTTAACGCCTTCCGCTATGGCATGTTGGGGGTAAGCGATGTCAGTGTTGGTTTCGCCTTCGCCATGATCGGCGCATTTACCCTCGTGGCCTACTGGTATGCAGCGTATCTAATCCGCACCGGACGACGTTTACGCAGTTGACGTTTATGAAGGGCGTTCTCGGCCAAACTGTCACCGCGCCACTGTCTTATGCTCCGGATGTGCTCGAGCGAATAGGGCGAAGCAGTAAATTTCCCTTTGTCGGATACGGCTGGGACATCTGGCACTGCTACGAACTATCGTGGGTTGTCCAAGGTGGCGTGGAGAATTGGGTGGGCTCACTCGCGATACCAGCTGACTCACCCGCGACCGTTGAGTCCAAATCTCTCAAGCTGTACCTCAACTCCCTTAATCATCATGTTTTTGCTACTCATGAGGCCGCAGTTCAGACAATAGAGCGAGACGTTTCCGCTCAGGTGGGCGCTCCGGTAGTGCTCTCCTGCATTCCGGTAGATCATCTGGCGAGCATGACACGTGAATTGGAGGGCGTGAATCTGCCCCCTTGCAACGCTGGCGAGGCGCTTGCCATAATCGACCCCGACGTTTTGACAATTTCACCAGGGAAGGGGAATGTCGTGTCTGAACACCTTGTTAGCCATAGCCTGCGCTCGCTCTGCCCAGTGACTGCTCAGCCAGACTGGGGCAGCCTGTCGGTCCGATACTCTGGGCCGCCCATTGATCACACCAGTCTTGCCATTTATCTGGACGCTTACCGCACTCACCAGGGTTTTCACGAGCAATGTGTTGAGCAGATTTATTCTGATCTGATGGACCTAGGCCTCGAATCCCTCGATCTGGTGGCGTTTTATCAGCGGCGAGGGGGTATCGATATTACGCCGTGGCGGAGTTCCCGAGTCATTCCGATCGATACCCAACGTATCGGAAGACAGTAACTACCATGACCGTGAGACCAGTGGCTCTCCGCGTTCTCACGAGCGCGCTACTGGCTATGGTGCTGATCACGTATTCAAGAATTGGCCTCAGCGCCCCCGGGCTCACCGAAAACGAGTTGAAGGCCGTTTTTTTATTGCGACTACCCCAGTTTGTGAGCTGGCCGGAAGATCAGTCGGAGACGGTCTTCTGTGTGGCGTCAGCAGCTGAGCTTTCTCCGTTATTAGAGGAGATTATTGCGACGGAGCCCGAGGGTCGAGAGGTGAGGCCGCTCGACCCCGATCAATTGGGAGGGTGTAACGTGGTATTTGCATCCTTAAACGAAGGAGCGGATAAGATCAGAGCCGCTTCGGGTGTGCTCTGGGTAAGCGACCAACCCGGCTTTGCCCGACAGGGCGGCATGGTGGAATTGAAGCGCAGCGGCGCCAGAATGAAGCTGGTCATCAATCTCGACGCTTTGGAGTCAGCGGGGCTCAAAGCCAGTAGCAAGTTACTGCAACTGTCTGAGGTGGTGGGAGGGCGCACTGACGATGCCTAGCCGGTTCGGTCAGCATTCCATTCATCGGCATCTGGCAAAAGTAGGTGCCTTTATTACCGGCGCAGTCGGCGGCGTATTCCTGCTGATATTGCTGGGTGTTTCTCTGGTCAGTTCCAGGGAAGAGTTGTTAGAAAGTACGTCAGCGCTGGCAGGCGTTTTGGCATCCAACTTGACCGCGTCAGTGGTGTTCAGAGATCCGGGCACAGCCGCGGAGTTGCTTAACGGCCTGTATTCTGCACCCGATGTGATTCGCGCGACGCTCACACTGCCAGACGGATCTACTTTTGCTGAATTCGGGCAAGCGGATTTGTCCTTAAGCGACGGCGTTAATGTCAGATATGCAGAGACACTCATCATTCCGGTTGTGCTGGAAGGAGAGCGAATTGCGTCGCTGAGTGTCGTTGTGGATCTCTGGCCAGTCTACCAGCGCTTGATAGGGGTTTCTGTGTTGGCCGGGTTGTTATGGCTGGCGGGGATATTGGCGGCTTACCTGTTGTCAAAAGCCCTAAATGCCCGCGTCACGCAGCCGCTGGCCTCGCTCGCAGCGATGATGGCTGAAGTCACAGCGCGAGAGGACTACAGCAAGAGGTTTTCCTATCGAGAAAACAACGAACTGGGCTTGGTTGTCGAGGCCTTCAATGAGTTGATGATGCGCACAGAAGATCGTGAGCAGCGGATGGAAAGCATGATCGCCGCGCTGGTTAAGGCGAGAGATGACGCAGAGGCTGCGGCCCGCTCCAAAACCAGCTTTCTAGCCAACATGTCCCACGAGATCAGGACCCCCATGAATGGGGTCATGGGGATGATCGCGCTGCTCAAGCGCTCGCACATGAGCGAGCAGCAGAGTGCGTACTTCGAGACGATCGAGCGATCGTCCGAGGCATTGCTTACGATCATTGATGACATTCTCGATTTCACAAAGATTGAGGCGGGGCGTCTGATTCTCATACAAGAACCCCTTGATCTCGTGGACAGCATCGCCTCTATTGAGGCGCTTTTTTCGGAAACTGCGAAGCAGAAGGGGCTGGAACTGCGCGTTGATATCGGAGAGGGTGTGCCGAGGCAGATAGTGGGCGATCCAGGGCGTATTCGGCAGGTCTTGCTGAATTTGATTGGCAACGCGATCAAATTTACCGACCAGGGTTCTGTCTCGCTATTCGTTCGTCGCATCCATGACGACGTCTCGCCGCGATTGCGGTTCAATATTGAAGACACGGGGCCCGGGATTCATCCCGAGGATGAAGAGCGCATCTTTGGCGAATTTTTCCAGGCAGACGTGAGTTTGACGCGAGCCCATGGCGGCACCGGTTTGGGTTTGGCGATTGCCAGGCAGCTAGCGACGCTGATGGAGGGTTCAATCGGTTATCAACCTAATCCCATGGGTGGCAGCATTTTCGTCTTTGAGATTCCTCTCTTGGAGACCCCCCCCGGCGAGGTGTTTGATCGTGCTATCTCCGCGGTGACCGCCAGTCAGGCCCGGACTGAGGCTGCTCGACTGGCTCGGTTGACGAATGCCGATGCAGCCGACGCCGCGCCAGATATCGCGCAGAAGGCAAATGGCAGTGCGCCGCGATATGACGTCAAGGTTTTGATTGCGGAGGATTCAGAAGTTAATCAGTTCATTATTCGAGAATTGTTGGCGGACTTTGTAACAGATATCGAAGTAGTGGCAGATGGGGTAGCGGCGGTGGAGGCGTTTAAATCGGAAGCATTTGATTTGGTGCTGATGGATATCCAGATGCCCAAAATGGACGGGTTGGAGGCGACGCGCCAGATTCGTGCTCTCCAGCGCAGAGAGTCGATTAACCCGGGGTGTTTGATTGTGGGGCTATCGGCGCACGCCATGAGTAGCGATCGGGAAAAGTATCTGGCGGAGGGGATGGCGGACTATCTTACTAAGCCAGTCCGTCCGACTGCTTTGCAGGAGGTTTTGAACACTTATTTCGAGGCCAAGTCCTTGTAGGTCAAGCGGGTGCTTAGTACGAAGTATGAGGAGGTTGGATAAAATGGAGTTTAAAGCGCTTTTAAGAAATCGCAGTGTTTACCCATCTAGCATAGCGCTGTGGGTGCTTTGCTTCAGTTCCACGTTGTTTGCTCAAAAGGTGCCAACCGACTTGTTGGACCTGTCGATTGAGGAACTTTTTGACGCCAATGTGATCACCGACTCTGAGCGTGCCATCTCCGATAACCGATGGCATGTGTCATATACCTACGCGATATCCGATTACGATGAGTATTACATTGGGAGCAACAGCGTCTCTTATGATGATGTGCTCTTTTCTCCGGGTCTCGAGCCGCGAACGCAGAACAACTATCCCGTCGTACCTACCGAGATCAAGCAAGAAGTGCATGCCTTGAGAGTGGCCTATGACTTAACCGACGCGATGACGGTGCGGGCGCAGCTGCCTATGGTGAAGCAGAGCACGGATCATATTTCTATTGTGCCTGGTTATGACGCTTTTAATATCAGCTCTGACGGAGTTGGCGATCTGGTCGTGGTGTTTGATCGCACGATGTCACAGAGTTTGAACAGCGTGTGGAAGGCCGGCTTGGGGGTAAGCGTACCGACCGGCTCTATTGACGAGGAGGGCGACACCCCGAGGGCGCCGGGTAATCAGCAGCTTCCCTACACCATGCAGTTAGGTTCAGGCACATGGGATTTTCCAATCTTTCTCAGTTTTCGAAAGTACGAGGCGCGCTGGGATTGGGGGCTGGACGCAAGTTTTGCTCTGCGCACGGGCAAAAACGATCGCGATTATCGATTGGGTAATAAAGCCAGTGTCGGCGGTTGGGTGATGTGGAATGGCTTCTCTGCAGTGAAACCAGGCATCCGGCTTGATTATCGTTGGCGGGATGATATTCATGGAGAGGATGCCTCATTGCGAGTTCCGATTCCGGGATTCCCTTATCCTGCGCCGGTGACGAATCCCAATGCATTTGGCGGTGAGCAAGTCGATGTTACCGGCTTTTTACGGGTGCCGTTCGCCGATAAGTGGTATGCCGAGGTGTCCTATGCGAGGCCTGTCTTCCTTGACCTGAATGGCCCCCAGTCCTCGGAGAAGTATCACTTTAGCATTGAGATTGGCACATCTTTTTAGACTGAGCCGCCAATTCAGTCCGCCTATCACTGTGCTAGAATCCGCGCCCACGGAGAGGTGGCCGAGTGGTCGAAGGCGCACGCCTGGAAAGTGTGTATACGGCAACGTATCGAGGGTTCGAATCCCTCCCTCTCCGCCAAAAACCAAAGGGGTCACGCAGGGGCCCTTTTTATTGCCGTTTGATAAGCGTATACCTGAGAATGCTACGTTCGGCGAAATACGCTGCTGTTGGCACCGAGCCGCTGTTGGGATCAGGCTTGGATGACCCGGCCGGGTAGAGGTCGTTACGATTAATTTCTCAGCGTTGTTTGTATTAGTCAGTAGCGAATAGATCAGAACTGCCTTTGAACGACCAACGCCTGCTCGTTGAGTTGACCGTTGAATCTGACAGTA
>JAYPXQ010000025.1:0-26941 GCA_038135595.1 Halieaceae bacterium | reverse complement strand
AACGCCTGGGGGACGCGAGTCCACGGAAAGTGCAGCAGAAAGGAAACCGCCTGTTTGCAGGTAAGGGTGAAAAGGTGCGGTAAGAGCGCACCGCGCGGTTGGTAACAGCCGTGGCGATGGTAAACCCCGCCCGGAGCAAGACCAAATAGGAATCCTATGCCGTGACCCTCGGCGGATTCGGGTAGGTCGCTACAGGCGAACGGTGACGTTCGTCGCAGATGAATGATCGTCCAAGACAGAACCCGGCTTATCGACTGACTCGCTTTGCCCCCCGAGAGGGGGGCGCCTCCCTCCCGCTCCCGTCTGCCGTCATTTTTGGCCAAGGGGCGCCTTTTTATATCAATTGGAATCTAAAAATAATAATTTAGTGCATATTGAATATATTATTTAAGGTTAAACCTGCGAGTATCGGATAAAAACCTGTTTTGTAGCCGGTTTCCAAGCCTCGATTTGCCGCGGGTTATCGCACGCGTCACGGCTCTAAAGCACTGAAAACCCACGTTTTTTCGCTCAGTCATCGTTGACCAGGCGCCATCCTCGCGCGTATAGTGGCGAAATGTGGAAAAAAGTGGGTTAAAAACCCATTTTGTGGGAAATATAGGGAGCCGGTGGGCGCGACGTCATGTTTCGAGGGGTGCAGCACATGAATCTCGATGCCAAGGGCAGGATGGCTGTGCCCGCGCGTCAGCGTGAGCTGCTGTCTGTGATATGCGACGGCCACTTGGTGGTGACCGTCGATACGCAGTCCAACTGTCTGGCCCTTTATCCGCTGCCGGAGTGGGAGCGTATCGAGCGCGATGTGCAGGCTTTGCCCGCGCTAAACCCGGCCATCAAACGCTTTCAGCGATTGGTGCTGGGGTATGCCAGTGATCTCCAGTTGGATGGGAACGGGCGGGTGCTTGTACCCCCTGCGCTTAGAGAGTATGCGCAACTGGAAAAGCGCGCGGTTTTGGTGGGGCAGGGCAACAAGCTGGAATTGTGGTCGGAAGAGCTTTGGCACAAAGAGTGCGAGGCCGCTCTGGGCGTCGACTCCACGGGTGAGCTGCCAGCGGAGCTCATGCAGCTCAACCTTTAATGGACCGGGCGCATCAACCGGTATTACTGGAGGAGGCAATCGCAGCGTTGATGGTATCACCAGACGGCGTATACCTAGATGGCACTTTTGGTCGGGGCGGGCACAGCGCCCGTATCCTCGACGCGCTGTCGCCCACCGGGACGCTGATTGGCTTTGATCAGGATCCGGCAGCGATTGAAGCCGCGAGCGAGCTCGCGCAGCGTGACCCTCGCTTTCACTTTTACCCGGTTAATTTTCAGGCCTTGGGTGATCGTGTTGAGGCGGCGAGCCTCAGCGGCATTCTGCTGGATCTCGGTGTCTCCTCGCCGCAGTTAGACGAGCCCTCACGCGGTTTTAGCTTTTCCCACGACGGGCCTCTCGACATGCGGATGAACCCGAGTGAGGGGGAGTCAGCAGCCGGCTGGCTCTCGAGGGCCGGCGAGTCAGAGATTGCTCAGGTGCTCAGAACTTTGGGTGAGGAGCGATTTGCTCGAAGAATTGCCGCCGCCATTGTCGCGGCCAGAAACCAAGCGCCGATTGAACGCACAGGCCAGTTGGCGGAAATTGTCGCGGCTGCTAATCCGCGATGGGAGCATCACAAGCACCCTGCGACCCGAAGTTTTCAAGCCATTCGGCTACACGTTAATCGCGAGCTGGAAGTCTTGCAGTCCGTCCTAGAGCAGGCTGTAGGCGCGCTGGCGCCGGGCGGTCGCCTGATCGTCATTAGCTTTCATTCTTTGGAGGATCGCATCGTCAAGCGATTTATCAGAGATAAAGCCCGGGGGGAGCGGCTACCGCCAGGTGTCCCCGTACAGTATGAGCCGCCATCGGGTCTCATGCGAGCGGTCGGCAAGGCGATTCTTCCCGGCTCTGACGAAATCGCCCGCAATCCCCGTTCTCGTTCCGCCATTATGCGGATTGCGGAGCGCTTGTGATGCGCGCGTTGCCAGCCTCTTCGTCTCTACTGACTATGCTACTCGTGCTTGCGCTGTTGGCATCCGGGCTGGCTTTGGTATGGGGCACGCACGAGGTGAGGGCGGGCTATGCGCAACTTCAGGTGCTTGAGTTGCAGCGATGGCAGTTGCAAGAGGAGTACACGCGCCTGCTGCTTGAGAGCAACACTTGGGCCGCACCGCACCGCATTAACCAGATTGCCTCCGACAAGCTCTCTATGTTGCCGCCAGAGCTCAGTCTCTCTCGGGTGATTGAGCCATGACGACCGCATCGGCTTCGGCGCTCTCGACGTGGCGTTATGCCCTTGTTTGCTTGGCTCTCGCCAGTTTGGCTGCCTTGCTGGCCGCGCGGCTCATCATGCTGCAGCTCACTGACGGTGGCGGCGGCGCGGTCTTTCTGCGGGAGCAAGGCGCGCTCCGAGCTATCCGAACCGCAGAGATACCGGTGTATCGCGGATTAATTGAGGATCGAAACGGAACGCCGCTTGCGGTGAGTTCTCCTGTCGTATCGCTGTGGGCGAATCCTCAGCTCCTCAAAGACAGTCCGCGCTTGGGAGAGCTGGCTTCGCTACTTGCCATTGATCCTACCGAGTTTCACGAGAAGCTCGCGTTCTACGGTGACAAACAGTTTATGTACCTTGCGCGGCACCAAACGCCTGATTTTGCTCGCCAGATTTTGCAGCGTCAGTTCCCTGGCGTGAAAGGTGAGCGAGAGTATCGTCGCTACTATCCGGCTGGAGAAGTAACTGCTCAATTGCTAGGTCTGACCAACGTCGATGGACGGGGCATTGCCGGAGTGGAGATGGCATATGAGGAGTGGTTGAAAGGCGTGCCCGGCAAGAAGCGCTTCATCAAGGATCTCCACGGAGATATGGTCAGGGATTTTGGCGTTATGGAAGAGCCGCGCCCCGGAAAAACTCTGGCGCTGAGCCTCGACCTGCGTCTGCAGTACGTCCAGCACCGGGAATTACAGAGAGCGATGAAGGAAACCGGTGCGATAGCGGGTTCCGCCGTCACTCTGGATGCGTGGACTGGTGAGGTGCTGGCGATTAGCAATTATCCGGTCTTTAACCCAAATGCCCGATCGACATTGGATTATGGCAGCGCCCGTAATCGTGCGGTAACAGACGTTTATGAGCCAGGGTCAACGATTAAGACACTGACATTGGTTGCAGCACTTGAGAGTGGGAAGTTCAGCTTAGATAGCGTGATAGACACCTCGCCCGGTCGCATACGGGTTGGATCAAAAGTGCTTCACGATCCCCGAAATTACGGGGAAATGACGGTCTCCAACATCATCGAAAAGTCGAGCCAGGTTGGTGTTACCAAAATCGCACAAGCGGTGGGGCATGAAGCGATCCTCGATGTGCTCTCCCGATTTGGATTGGGGCAGGAAACGGGCACCGGTTTCCCGGGTGAGCGAGCGGGCGTCCTACCGGACCTTGCTCACTGGAGTGATATTGAAAAGGTCACCTTGGCGTTCGGTTATGGTTTGAATGCGACACCGATTCAGCTAGCCCGCGCCTACGCGGTTTTGGCAAACGGGGGAGTGCGGCGACCCCTGACTTTAATCAAGCAAGATCAGCAGGCTTCTCTTCAGGGCGAACGCGTTGTCGCAGCCGATGTTGCCCGGGACGTCTTGACGGTGCTCGGGAGAGTGACTGAGCCGGGCGGTACCGCAACCCTCGCTCAAGTTCCAGGCTTTTCCGTAGGAGGCAAAACGGGCACGGTTCACAAAGTCGGCGAAGGTGGGTATCTCGACGATCAATATGTGGCGTTGTTCGTGGGTATCGCTCCTATCAGTGAGCCGCGATACGTCACCGCTATCTTGGTCGATCAGCCCCGAGGCGATCACTATGGCGGAGGGTTAGCCGCAGCGCCCGTTTATTCGCGCATTACCGAGGAGGTGCTGCGGATCCGCAACGCTCGTCCAGAGCGCACTGACATGGGTGCGCTACTCGCTGACGTGGGTGCCAGTCAATGACGGTGGGGCTGCGACAGTTGCTCAAGAATCCGGCTGTGCCCGACGTCGCCCTGTCGGAAATGACGCTGGACAGTCGTCAGGTCAATCACGGCGATTTGTTTGTCGCGCTCCGCGGCAAGACTCACAACGGGCGAGACTTTATTGACGCTGCTTTTGCTCAAGGAGCCGCGGCGGTGCTGACTGAAAAAGAATCGGATATCCCACCGAAGGACATTAGGATCATCCCCGTTGACGGATTGTCGCGGCGATTGGGTGAATTGGCAGATCGGTTTTACCAGTCACCCTCAAAGAATCTCAAGCTAATAGCCGTGACTGGCACCAATGGTAAGACGTCGATCGTCGAGTTGGTCAGCCAAATGTTGCGTTCTCAGGGATACCGTGCGGGATCGATCGGGACGCTGGGAATGAAGTTAGTAGAGCAGCCCCGCGAGGCGCTAAATACGACGCCGGACTGCGTCAGCCTCCATCGTCAATTAGCGAAGTGGGCTGACGAGGCCGTGGAGTGGGTGGTGATGGAGGCCTCCAGTCACGCACTGGACCAAGGCCGCTTGGACGGTCTAGCCATTGACGCGGCAATCTTCAGCAATTTGTCCCGGGACCACCTCGATTACCATCCTTCAATGGAGGCCTATTGCGCGGCGAAGCTCAGGCTATTTCGCGACTTTGCACCGGCTGTCAGAATTTTTAATGCCGACGACGAACGGCTGACAACCCATCGCGATGCGTGGGGTAGCGCGGGTATCGGCATTTCCTGTGAAGGCGCCCAAGCCAGTGTTCAAGTATCGGTTATCGGAGCTGCGCCCTTGGTGCTGGAGGTCAAAACGCTCTGGGGTGTAGGCCAGATAAGGTCCTCTTTGATAGGTCGCTTCAACGCTTTCAATCTTTCAGCAGCCGTCACATTACTTGCGGCTATGGGTCTGCCATTCGACGCGGTGATGTCGGCAGCAGAACGAGTGAATCCTGTATCCGGGCGATTGCAAAGGGTTGATTTTGACGCCGATATCGCAGTTTTTGTCGATTACGCACATACGCCCGATGCACTGAGCCGCGCATTGCGTGCGTTATCGGAATTTGACGTGCCGGGATGTGTCTGGGTGGTTTTTGGTTGTGGGGGTGATCGCGACCGAGGCAAGCGTTCCGAGATGGGTGCAGCTGCCGCGGACTTTGCTGACAGGCTGGTAGTGACCAGCGATAACCCCCGTTCGGAGTCTCCGCTCGCCATTATCGAGGAAATTCTCGACGGCTGTCGTCATGTCGACCCACTGGTCGAGGTTGATCGCGCTGCGGCGATTGCGTTGGCGATTTCCGAAGCTAAAGCGGGTGATGTGGTGCTCATTGCTGGTAAAGGTCACGAGACCTACCAGGAAGTTTCCGGTATTCGCCAGCCCTTCAGTGACAATGATCAGGCGCTCAAGAGTCTGGCTCAGAGGCAAGCCGCGTGATGGCGGGGGTCGAATTGAAGGCGCTCGCCCAAACGACAGGTGGCGACCTGATAGGGCAGTCGGTGTTGATCGAGGGTCTTGCGATTGATAGCCGAGCAGTCAGAAAAGGCGACCTTTTTGCAGCGATTCGCGGCGCGCGAGTCGACGGGCATGAGTTTGCGGCCAGTGCGATGCAGGCGGGCGCGGCAGCATTATTGACGGAACAGCGGTTGGAGGGATTGGCACCTCAGTTAGTGGTTGCAGATGTGAAGAGAGCCTCTGGCGCCTTCGCGCTCCTAAAACGCAAGCTGTTCAACGGGCCAGTGGTGGCAATCACCGGTAGCGCGGGCAAAACCACCACCAAAAATATGGTGTACGCGGCGCTGTCGGTGGCGGGAAGTGTTCACGCGACCCAGGGCAATCAAAATAACGAGCTCGGCGTGCCATTGACGCTGGCCGGACTGGATTTACAACATCAATTTGCCGTGATCGAAATGGGGGCAGGGCAACCGGGCGACATTGCCTACCTATGCAATCTGGCTGAGCCCGATGTTTCGGTCTGCTTGAATGCCTCAGCTGCACACTTGGCCCATTTTGACAGTGTCGACGACATCGCCCACACAAAAGGAGAAATTTTTCAGGGCTTGAGAGGTCAGGGCCTCGCCGTGATCAACGCGGATCAGCCTTGGTTGAACCAATGGATTGAGCAAGCCGGTGACGCCCGCTTCGTCACTTTTGGTCTCTCCGCACAGGCTGACTATCGCGCCGTCGACTTTCAGTCTCGCGGTCTTGCTGGCACGGAGTTCCAGCTTGAGGCGCCTGGGTTCCGACTCCCCGTAAGGCTCGCGTTGCCGGGTAGGCAACACGTGATGAATGCGCTGGCGGCATTGGCGGTGGCCATCGAATTAGGTGTCTCACCTGAGGGGGCAATCGCAGCGTTACGGCCGATGCAGGCGGGGGTAGGACGTGGCGCGGTGCTGTCGGGTCGTTGGGGTGGTCGAGTGATCGACGATACCTATAACGCTAACCCTGCTGCAGTAAAAGCCGCGATCGACGTGCTGGCGGAAGAGTCGGGCCACCGTGTATTGATTTTGGGCGCCATGCTCGAGCTCGGTATCGGCAGCGAGACGCTCCACGAGGAAGTCGGTACCTACGCTAGATCCGCCGGTATCGAGCAACTGATTGCGGTGGGGCAGGAGGCTGAAGGCGCAGCGGTGGGCTTTGGTGAATCGGCGCTGTTTTTTGCGGACCAAGCATCACTTGCGTCCGAGTTTCCCGCGCTTCCTGCTGATCATGTGATCTGGGTAAAAGCGTCGCGCGGTGCTGCGTTAGAGAAGACGGTTGGCTGGCTTACATCAACAGAGGGGTCCGAATCATGCTGATGTGGCTGAGTGAGCAACTCCTTTTTATCGATCCGGGGTTCGCGGTTTTCCAATATCTGACCCTTCGCGGCATATTGGCCGCTTGCACTGCACTCGCGATTTCTATGCTGATCGGTCCCGTCATGATCGCGCGCCTCAATCAGTTGCAGATTGGGCAGACTATTCGGCAGGAAGGTCCACAGTCCCATCTCCAGAAGGCAGGTACCCCGACAATGGGGGGTGCTTTGATTCTGGTCACGGTAATGGGGTCAACTCTGTTGTGGGCGGATCTAGGCAGTCGCTACGTTTGGGTCGCTGTGATTACCACAGCCGCTTTCGGTTTGATTGGATGGATCGACGACTATCGAAAGGTAGTGCGAAAGGACACCCGCGGACTGCCGGCGCGCTGGAAGTATTTGTGGCAATCCCTGTTCGCGTTTGGCATCACGCTCTTTCTTTTCGACACCGCCGTTCACCCGGAAGAAACCACCTTATACGTGCCATTTTTTAAAGATGTTGCGTTGGCGATGGGTTGGTTGTTCGTGCCATTCAGCTATTTGGTCGTGGTGGGCGCCAGCAATGCGGTCAATCTGACAGATGGGCTGGACGGGCTGGCGATCATGCCCACTGTCATGGTCGCTACGGGACTCGGCGTTATCGCTTATCTCTCGGGGCACATAGAGTTTGCTCAATACCTGAATATTGCTTATTTGCCGGGCTCCGGAGAGCTGATGGTTTTCTGCGGTGCAATTGCTGGCGCCGGGCTTGGGTTTTTATGGTTCAACACCTATCCCGCGATGATTTTTATGGGGGATGTTGGGGCGCTCGCGCTCGGTGCGGCGCTGGGTGTGGTGGCAGTTATGACCCGCCATGAAATTGTCCTTTTCATCATGGGGGGCATTTTCGTTCTGGAAACCGTCTCAGTCATTATTCAGGTGGGTTCATTCAAATTGACCGGTCGGCGGGTATTCCGCATGGCACCGATCCATCACCACTTTGAGCTCAAGGGATGGCCCGAGCCCAGAGTCATTGTCCGCTTCTGGATCATCACAGTCATGCTGGTGCTCTTTGGGCTCGCGACACTGAAGCTACGGTGAAGTCATGTCACTGTCTTCTGCAACCATCGCCAGCTCGGAGAACCGCATGATCTTTGGTCTGGGCACTACGGGCCGCAGTGTCGCGCGTTGGTGGCGTCAGCACGGCGTGGCTTTTCACGCTGTGGATACCCGAGCGGCGCTGGCGGCTGAGTCTACCTTGTGGCCTGAAATGGACAACGTTCCCATGGTTTTTGGTGAACCATCTGTTGATTTGGCTGACGACGTCACAGAGTTGATTGTCAGCCCTGGTATTTCTCTCGAACATCCCATGGTAGTGCGCGCAAGGGACCGCGGTTGCAGGATTCGCGGAGATATCGATTTGTTCATGGAAGCGGTCGCTGCGCCAGTGATCGGTATCACCGGCTCCAATGGCAAATCGACGGTTACCGCGTTGTTGGGTTCGATGCTGGCGGAATGTGGTGCCAAGGTCTCGGTGGGCGGAAATTTTGGTAGGCCGGCTCTTGATTTGCTTGAGGATAGCGCCGACTGCTATGTGCTGGAGCTGTCCAGTTTCCAGTTGGAGCGGTCAGAGCCGCTGGGTTTAAGTGTCGCGACGGTGCTGAATCTCTCTGCCGATCATCTGGATCGGTATGCGTCCATGGCGGCGTATCACCAATCGAAGCATCGTATTTTCCGTGGGGTAAATCATGTTGTGGCCAATCGCGACGATCCTCTGACGGTGCCCTTATTGCCCGAGGAAATGCCAGTGACATGGTGGCGCTCCGGCGAACCAGATCTGGGTGAGTACGGGCTTCGTGAGTTGGAGGGTGTGCCTTGGCTTTGTCGCGGCTTTGAGCCGCTTCTCTCTACGACAGAACTTTCGCTTGCCGGAACCCACAACTACCACAACGTGTTGGCAGCCTTGGCTCTCGGCGTCGCCATGGGTTTTTCCGAAGCGCAACTGCTTGCCGGTGCCGCCCGTTATCGCGGCCTGCCCCATCGCTGCGAGCGCGTCGGCGTAGTGGGTGACATCACCTTTGTTGACGACAGTAAAGGTACCAATGTCGGCGCCACGTTGGCCGCGCTCAAGGGGCTCGGCGGCGAAAGCAATCTATGGCTGATTCTGGGTGGCCAAGGGAAACGACAAGACTTTTCTCAATTGCGGCCAGCAGTCGCTGAGTACTGCGCGGGGGTCGTCGTCATTGGCGAGGCAGCGGCAGAGATTGTCAGTGCATTGGGGGATGTGGTTCCGGTGCAGGAGGCGGTGTCATTGGAGTCAGCGGTGAGTCAAGCGCTGGCGCTGGCGACGCCGGGTCAGACAGTGCTGTTGTCTCCGGCGTGTGCCAGCTTCGATATGTTCAGGGACTATATAGATCGGGGTGAGCGCTTTAAGTCAGCGGTATTGGCATTGGGGGCCGCCGCATGAATCACGCCGCATCATTGACAACCTATCGAGGAGATCCGCTGCTACTGGGCATCGGAATCTCGTTACTCTGTATCGGTTTGGTTGCCATTGCCTCGGCGTCGATTGAGTACGGCGATTTTCACTTCGGCAATCCCTGGCACCACACCTCGCGCCATGCGCTGTATCTGGCGATGGGAGTCACTGCCGGTGCCGTCACCTATATGACACCCACCCAGAGCCTCAAACAATTTTCGGCTTGGTTACTGTTTCTGGCATTCGGTCTTCTGATCTTGGTGCTGATGCCCGGTATTGGCCGCGAGGTCAACGGCGCCCAGCGTTGGTTGCCTTTGGGACCGCTGACTTTCCAGCCGTCAGAGTTTGTGAAATTCGCTTTGCTGCTCTACGTGGCCGGCTATTTGGTACGTCAGGAAGAAGCGGTCCGCTATCAGTGGCAGGGACTGGCCAAGCTCATGGGCATTCTGGCGATCGTGGCCGTGTTGCTGCTTGCCGAGCCCGATTTTGGCGTAACTGTTATCACGGTGGGCATGGTGGTGGGAATGATGTTTATTGCCGGCGCCAAGCTACAGTACATCGGAGCGATGTTGGTCGCAGTCGGCATGGCTTTGGCCGCGCTTGTGGTCAGTGCACCTTATCGCCTGCAGCGACTGACGGCCTATCAAAACCCTTGGGATGACCCGTTTGGATCCGGTTTCCAGCTGGTGCAATCGCTCATTGCCTTTGGTCGCGGCGAATGGTTTGGCGTAGGACTGGGAAACAGCGTTCAAAAACTCTTTTACCTGCCTGAGGCTCACACCGATTTTGTATTTTCCATCTGGGCGGAAGAAACCGGTCTCATGGGTGCTTTCGCGCTGATCCTGCTGTTCGCGTTTTTAGTGGGGCGCATCCTCAGGACGGCATGGCAGGTGGCCGAACACGGCCATCACTATGAGGCCTATGTGTGTTTTGGTGCGGCGCTCATGTTCGCGGGCCAGGTATTTATCAACATGGGCGCGAGCTCGGGTCTGTTGCCCACAAAGGGTCTAACGCTGCCTTTCGTCAGTTATGGCGGTTCCAGTCTCATCATGAACTGTGCCTTGCTCGGCATCATCTTGCGGATTTCCGGCCAGCATCTCAGCGATAAATCCGCTCCCTCTGTCCGTAAAAGGCGGCAGCGCTCATGACTTACGCTGAGAGACAACCCTTTGCTGGCCGTGCCCTGATCGCCGCGGGAGGCACTGGCGGTCATGTTTATCCCGCGCTGGCCGTAGCTGATGTGCTAACCGATCGCGGTTGGTCGGTGGATTGGATTGGAACGGAGCGGGGTATTGAGCAGAGGCTCGTTCCGGCGGCTGGTTTGCCTTTGCATTGCTTATCAATGTCGGGTTTGCGCGGTAAAAGTATTGTGGCCCGTATCAGGGGTTTTCTTTTACTTGGTATGGCGGTGTGGCAGTCACTTCGTCTGTTGCGTCGCCTTCGACCCGATGTGTTGTTGGGCATGGGGGGATACGCGGCCGGCCCGGCGGGTCTTGCGGCTTGGATAACCCGATGTCCTCTGGTGATTCATGAACAAAACGCGATCGCTGGAACCACGAATCGCTGGCTAGCGCCACTTGCATCGCGAGTCTTGTGTGGCTTGCCGGGGAGTTTCAGGGAACGTGCGGATGCATCAATCGTCGGCAACCCGGTTCGCTCGCTGCTGAGCCCCGTAGATCGCAGCGAACTCGAGAGCTTGGTAGGATTCAGTGAGGCACGGCCCATGAGGGTACTGGTGTTGGGCGGTAGTTTGGGTGCCGCACCGCTGAACGCGCTCTTGCCGTCCACCTGCGACTATCTGTGTGAGTTGGGTTTTGCCGGGCGTATCTCGATTTGGCAGCAATGCGGGGAGCGAAACCGCGCTGACGCGGACAAGTGCTGGCAGCAGAGTCGTTTCAGCGGGCAGAGAGTCGATAGCTATATCGAAGACATGGCAGCCGCTTATCAGTGGGCCGATGTGGTGATCGCGCGAGCAGGCGCCCTGACAATCTCCGAATTGGCAGCGACCGCATCTCCCTCCGTGCTGATTCCATTGCCCCATGCGATTGATGATCATCAGACCGCGAATGCAGCAGTGCTTTCGGAAGTGCAAGCCGCGGTGTTGCTACCTCAGGGTGACGCCACACCCGAGCGTCTTGCCGGCTATCTCATAGACTGGATCAACAACCCGCAAGCATTGGCAGGGATGGGTGGCGCAGCGGGCGGAGTCGCGTCGACACGTGCCGCTCAAAGTGTCGCGGACATTATGCGGGGGGTAATCCGTGACCCTAACTGATGACCGATCACGCACTCGAGGTATGGGCGCCACCCGACATATTTTTATGGTGGGCATCGGTGGCGCTGGCATGAGTGGCATTGCCGAGGTTCTGATTGGGTTGGGTTATGCGGTTTCGGGATCCGATGAGTCTGACAGCAAGACGTTAGATCGATTACGTTCCCTGGGTGCTCAGGTGCATGTCGGGCATCGCGCGGAACACATTTCTGACGTCGATGTCTTGGTGGTGTCTGCTGCCGTACCACTCAATAATCCCGAGCGTCTCGCTGCACGCGCGCAACGTATCCCCGTCATACCTCGGGCTGAAATGTTAGCGGAGCTTATGCGCTATCGGTTCGGTATTGCTGTCGCCGGAACCCATGGCAAGACCACGACGACCAGTCTTATCGCCTCAATTCTGGATGAGGCGGGGGAAGATCCCACCTTTGTTATCGGCGGATTGTTGAATCAGGCGGGGGCTAATGCGGCTCTGGGAGAGGGCCAGTACCTGGTCGTAGAGGCGGATGAAAGTGACGCCTCTTTTCTACACCTGCAGCCCATGATGTCGCTGGTAACCAATATTGAAGCTGACCACATGGAGCACTACGAAGGCGATGCGGGTCGCTACGCCCAGGCCTTCAACGGGTTTCTGCAGAACTTACCGTTCTATGGTTCTGCAGTGATGTGTCTTGACGATCGTGGCGTTCGCGATTTGCTCCCGGAGCTTACACGCAAGGTTGTGACATATGGCCAGCACAGCGACGCCGATTACCGACTAGAAAATTATCGTGCTGAGGGATTGACCTGCCACTTCGATCTCGTTTGTCGTCGCATGGAGACGACGCTCGCGCTAACAGTCGGGATGCCCGGTTTTCACAATGCGCAAAATGCTGCCGGTGCTGCCGCGTTATGTTTGGAGCTGGGCCTCGACGCTTCAGCCATCCAGCAGGGATTGGCGAAATTTGCCGGTGTCGGTCGTCGGTTTTCGGATCTTGGCAATGTGAGTTGGCCCGGCGGATGCGCACGGTTGATTGATGACTATGGTCACCACCCGACCGAAGTGGCAGTGACACTCAAAGCCGCCCGTGAAGCTTTTCCCGGGCAACGCGTCGTCATGGTTTATCAACCGCACCGCTTTACTCGTACCCGAGATCATTTTGATGACTTTGTCTCGGTGTTGGGAGAAAGCCCGATTCTTGTGCTCCTCGAGGTGTATGCCGCCGGGGAGACGCCTATACCCGGCGCAAATGCTCACGCCTTGGCGCTCGCGATACGGGAGCGAGGGGGGGTAGAGCCGAAAGTGGTGTCAGCTCCGCAGGAGCTGGCAGGTGTATTGATGGATGTACTCCAGGATCGAGACATTCTGTTGATGCAAGGTGCCGGTGATATCGGTCGTTTGTCGGCGACCTTAGCTGACGCAGGTTCTATCTAGGTATGGCACTGATGGCTTCGATTTTCGCCGGCAAAACGATCGCAGTTACCTTAGGCGGTACCGCCGCAGAGCGGTCAATCTCTCTAGAGAGCGGGGAAAACGTTGCCCGCGTATTGGAGCAGGCGGATGCCGAGGTACTGCGCATCGATCCCGCTGAATCTGGATGGCTTGAGCGTCTCGGAGACGCCTCGTTTGTCTTTAATTTGCTACACGGCCCCGGTGGTGAAGATGGGACGGTGCAAGGGGTGTTCGAGACGATGCGCTTGCCCTATAGCGGCTCCGGCGTTCTGGGCTCAGCCCTCACCATGGATAAGGTTCGTACCAAACTGCTGTGGCAGGGTGCGGGTCTGCCTACCCCTCGTTTTGTGTCGCTCAGCGCTGAGACAGACTGGTCAGGGGTCGCGGCGGATTTGGGGACAGCCTTTGTGAAACCGGCTTTGGAGGGATCCTCCTTGGGGATGAGCAAAGTCTCTGACGCAGAGGCGTTGCGGATGGCATATCAAAGTGCCGCGGTTTATGGCGGCGGTGTTTTGGCTGAGCAGTTCATTGCAGGTGCGGAGTATACGGTTGCGATTTTGGGTGATCGGGCATTACCGAGTATTCATATTGCTGTCCCCGGCGATTTCTACGACTTCGATGCCAAATATCTCTCCGAAGAAACCCGTTTCACCTGTCCATCGGGATTGTCGCCAGCAGAAGAGGCCGAACTGGCCGCCTTGGCACTTGACGCTTTTAGATTGACCGGGTGCAGGGTTTGGGGCCGCGTTGATCTGATGAGAGATCACTCCGGTAGCTGGCAGCTGCTCGAGGTGAATACGGTTCCCGGTATGACTTCCCACAGTCTGGTGCCCATGGCAGCGCGGGCGGCTGACCTGTCGTTACTGGAGGTGCTGACAGAAATATTTCACTGCAGCGAGGGGCGTGGCGATGAAGGTTAATCGTCCACACGGCAATAGCAAACGACGACGCACGGCGGGCGGCGCTACGTCGGCCGCGCCCGCGCCCGCTTCACGCCTGCGGAAATGGCTGAATCGCTCGGTGCTCATTGTCGGTACGGCATTGATTACGGCCGGCTTGTACAACGGCACAACTGCGCTGTGGTCACAACAAGTAGAGACACTCAGCGTGATGGGTGAGGTGCGCCACATCGATATCAGTGCGATCGAGGCGCGTTTGGCGCCACGGCTTTCCGCTGGATTTCTCGCCACTGATTTGAGTGAACTACGACAGGAACTCGAGGCTTTGCCTTGGGTATACAAGGTCAATACACGTAAGCGGTGGCCGTCCAAAATCGAGGTGCATCTCGTGGAACAACGGCCGCTCGCGCGTTGGGGTGAGGCCGGATACCTCAATCACGAAGGCCAGTTTTTCGCTGCTCGTCAGCATCCGCTGTATGACGGGCTCCCCTTGCTGCAGGGTCCTGCTGGTTCAGAAGCCTCACTCATGCGCCGCTATCAGACGCTGGCATCGATGCTCGAGCCCGAGCATCTCGCTATTCACGCATTGTCACTCGATGACTTGGGTCAAGTCTCCGTGCAGCTCGATAACGGTCTGACGCTAAAGCTGGGTTCTGCGGAAATGTTGCAGCGAATCACGCGCTTCAGACAGTTGTGGCGTCAAGAGTTGACCGCACAGGCGGTGCAAAAAGTAGATCTTCGATACGAGCATGGCGCTGCGGTCACCTTTGGGGACGTGCGCCAGTCCATGCAGCTAACAAGAGTTGGGGGAGAGGGTTGATGGCCAACGCCGAGAGTAAACAAATGATTGTCGGTCTCGATATTGGGACCTCCAAGGTTGTTGCCGTGGTCGGCGAGGTTAACCCCGACGGGGGTATTGAGGTTGTCGGTATTGGATCGCACCCGTCGCGAGGGATGAAAAAGGGTGTCGTGGTCAATATTGAATCCACGGTCAATGCCATCCAACGCGCTGTGGAGGAGGCGGAGTTGATGGCGGGCTGCCAGATTCACTCCGTTTATGTCGGTATTGCGGGAAGCCATATTCGCTCAGTGAATTCACATGGCATTGTCGCCATTCGTGACCAAGAGGTTTTTCAGCAGGATGTAGATCGGGTCATCGACGCGGCTCAGGCGGTCGCTATCCCCGCGGATCAAAAAATACTGCATGTTCTGCCGCAGGAATATGTGATCGACAACCAGTCGGGGATTCGTGAACCGCTGGGGATGTCTGGCGTGCGGTTGGAGGCCAAGGTCCATTTGGTGACCTGCGCGGTCAATGCCGCTCAAAATATTGAGAAATGTGTCGAACGCTGCGGGCTGTCGGTCGATGGCGTCATTTTGGAGCAGTTGGCCTCCAGCTACTCGGTGATTACTGAGGACGAGCGCGATCTGGGTGTTTGTTTGGTTGATATTGGTGGGGGCACCTCCGATATCGCGATTTTTACCGACGGATCGATTCGTCACACCGGTGTTATTCCGATCGCGGGGGATCAGGTTACTAACGATATTGCAATGGCATTGCGAACTCCGACCCAGCATGCCGAGGAAATCAAGATCCGCTACGCCTGTGCGTTGACGCAACTCGCGGGCCCCGATGAGACGATCAAAGTGCCCAGCGTTGGCGATCGACCGCCGCGAGATCTCTCTAGGCAGTCCCTGGCAGAGGTAGTTGAGCCGCGGTACGACGAACTGTTTACCTTGATTCAAGCTGAGCTTCGTCGCTCGGGTTACGAAGAGCTCATCCCGGCGGGTGTAGTGCTGACCGGTGGCACCTCCAAAATGGAGGGCGCTGTGGAGCTTGCCGAAGAGATCTTCCACATGCCTGTGCGCGTTGGTGCGCCACAGTACGCCCGCGGTCTCCACGACATCATTCGCAATCCTATTTATGCCACGGCCGTCGGGCTGCTGCTCTACGGGGCAGAAGAGGTCATGGAAGGTGGCAAGCAGGGCCGGGATGGGAAGGGCGAAGGCTTAAGTTTTGCAGGGCGCGTCAAAGCGTGGTTGGCGCGCCATTTTTGATGATTTTTAGCGGGCTCTGATGGTTGGGGCTTTTTTTAAAAAGGGGAGAAAGTCATGTTTGAACTCGTAGACAGTGCACCACAAAGTGCCGTCATTAAAGTGATTGGTGTGGGCGGAGGCGGTGGCAATGCCGTCCGTCACATGATTGATCACAACGTTGACGGGGTCGATTTCATCTGCGCGAATACTGATGCTCAAGCGCTATCAGATATCAGCTCGCGAACGGTACTCCAACTGGGGGCAGCTATTACCAAAGGTTTGGGCGCCGGGGCCAACCCAGAGGTGGGTCGCGCTGCGGCGCTCGAGGACAGGGATCGTATTGCCGACGCGTTGCACGGTGCTGATATGGTCTTTGTTACCGCTGGCATGGGTGGCGGGACTGGCACGGGTGCTGCGCCCATTGTCGCCGAAGTCGCGCGTGAAATGGGTATTTTGACGGTCGCGGTTGTCACAAGACCCTTCAGCTTCGAGGGCAAAAAGCGTCTGAGAACGGCTGAGGATGGCCTGAGAGAGATCGCTCAGCACTGCGATTCACTGATTACGATACCCAACGAGAAACTTTTGGAAGTATTGGGATCCCAGACGTCTCTGCTGGACGCGTTTAAAGAAGCCAACGATGTGTTGCTTGGTGCGGTGCAAGGTATTGCTGATTTGATTATCAGGCCCGGCTTGGTCAACGTCGATTTCGCCGACGTTCGTACGGTGATGTCGGAAATGGGCGCCGCCATGATGGGTACCGGCACTGCTTCGGGCGAGAATCGTGCCAGAGAGGCGGCCGAGAGAGCGATCAATAGCCCATTGCTCGACGACATCGATCTCAGTGGTGCGCGAGGCATTCTGGTCAACATTACTGCGGGATTGGACCTGTCTCTAGGCGAGTTTTCCGAAGTCGGTGCCACCATCGAGGACATCGCCTCGGAAGACGCTACGGTCGTTGTCGGCACAGTAATTGACCCTGAAATGGCGGATACGCTCAAGGTGACGGTGGTTGCCACGGGGCTTCGCAATATGGAGTTTCGGCCAACGCTGACCACGGTTGAGACCGCGCCGACCAAGCGGCCTGTGGCAACTGCGGGAGACTACAAGGATTATGATCTGCCTCCCGGGCGGCGGCCGGGTTCTGCGGCATCACTAGATGGGCAGGCCGCCATCAAGATCGATGACGCCTTGGATGAGCAGTTATTTGATGTGCCCGCTTTTCTTCGCCGTCAGGCCGATTAGAGCGCTGTAAAGCCCTGATTGATGTAAATAATCAGAGTGGGAAAGCTGGAGTGACTTAGCGGATCCTAGTAATGTCTTGACCTCATAAGTAGAGGGTATGGCCATGCTAGGGCAGCGCACCCTGCGCGAGCCGATTCAGTCGGCGGGCGTTGGGCTACACTCCGGTCAGAAGGTGCAGATGAAGCTACATCCTGCGCCGGTGGACACGGGTATCGTGTTTCGCCGCACCGATCTCAGTCCGGTCCGGGAAATCCCCGCCCGGGCCGACTGGGTCGAACAAACAGATCTCTCAACGGGTCTCGGCTCGGGTGACGCGAGAGTCACCACCGTGGAGCACCTGCTTTCTGCGCTTTGCGGGCTCGGTATCGATAATGCATACGTGGACCTGGACGGTGCCGAGGTGCCGATTATGGATGGTTCTGCGGGCCCGTTTGTATATCTACTGCAGACGGCGGGTATCTGCGAGCAAGACAGTCCCAAGCAGTTTATTCGCATTCTGGAGCCGGTAACGGTGACCCAGAACGATAAAAGTGCATCTCTGCGACCCTATGACGGGTTCAAAGTGACCTTTGGTATTGATTTCGATCACCCCGTGTTTCGTGAGCAAAGCGGCCGCACGACAGTGGAAATTACCAGCGAGGCTTTTGTCCGGGAAATCAGTCGTGCCAGAACCTTTGGCTTTGTCCACGAGTTTGAATACATGCGTTCACGCGGTTTGGCGCGCGGCGGTAGCGTCGACAATGCGATCGTGATCGACGATTACCGTATTCTCAATGAAGAAGGGCTTCGCTACGACGACGAATTTGTTAAGCATAAAATACTGGATGCATTGGGCGATCTCTATCTCGCGGGCCATCAAATATTGGGTGAATACGAGGGCATCAAGTCCGGGCATGCGCTGAATAATCAGCTGGTTCGCGAATTGCTGAGTCGTCCCTCGACTTGGGAGTGGGCGACCTTTGAAGACGAGTCCGACGCGCCGATGGATTGGGCGATGCCGCGCGATCTGCAATGGGCGTGAAGGAATGACCCGGGTGCCCCTTAAAAGGGTAAAATAGTGACCATGAGACAGATAACCGCCTAAATTGTCGTGAAACTGATACTCCTCAATCGCCATGCGGCGTCGCGCACCCTTGAGTTGGGGAGATGGACGTGGGCGCTGCTTTCGGTTTGTTTCATCGGAGTCCCCATTGGTCTGATTACGCTGAGTTATCAGCTCGGTTTTGGTGACGGGATTGATTCTCAGCAGGCCTCCCGCATTTCAAAAAGCGAACAGCAGGCGATCGAAAGAGCCCAAGCGCTGGCGCAAATGGGGGTCGAAGCGCAGTCTAGATTGACGGCAATGACCCGGCGTTTGGCCAGCATTCAGGCGCAAGTTACGCGCATCGATGCGCTCGGTACGCATTTGACGGAATTGGCGGGGCTCGATGGTGGGGAGTTCGATTTCTCCGGTCCGCCAGCCCTCGGGGGGCCCATAAGCCCACCGGAATCAACTGTTCCTCTGAACGTAGCCGAAATCGACGCGCAATTCAGCGCGCTGGATACGATATTTTCCCAGCGCGAGGTCCAATTTGACCTGCTGGCGGGATTACTTTCTGCAGAGCAGCTCCAAGCGGCGGCGACACCTGCGGGGCGGCCTATTCGGCGGGGTTGGCAGTCTTCACCCTACGGTAACCGCATTGACCCGATCACCGGTAAACGCGCCTGGCATGACGGCGCCGATTTTGCGGGTCGCGAGGGGTCTGACATTCTTGCGGTCGCCAGTGGTGTTGTCAGTTGGAGCGGGTACAAGAACGGTTATGGTAATTTGATCGAGGTCTCTCATGGCGACGGCCTCAGCACCCGCTATGGTCACAATGCCGAAAATCTGGTCGAGGTTGGGGATCTGGTGCGTCGCGGAGACGTGATCGCATTGATGGGCAACACGGGTCGTTCAACGGGCCCCCACGTTCACTTTGAGGTTTTCAAAAACGGCCGCACGGTCGATCCCGCTGCTTACGTCAAGCGCACTTACCGCTGAGCTCCAGCGACCCCAGGGCCGCCGCGCCCGCCCTTAAAACCCAAAGAACCCATGAACGGCCAGTGAGACCCTCATGCTGATCTCTACAGTGAAAAAAATTTTTGGCACCCGTAATGATCGGGAGCTCAAGCGTATGGGCAAAGTGGTTGCCCGAATCAATGCATTAGAAGAGGGCATGCAAGCGCTCGATGACGCCGCGCTCAAAGCTAAAACCGCAGAATTCCGCCTTAGGCTGGGTGAGGGGGAAAGCCTCGATCAGTTACTGCCAGAAGCCTTTGCAGTGGTGCGAGAAGCGGGTGTGCGTGCATTGGGCATGCGCCACTTTGACGTGCAGCTTATCGGCGGTATGGCGCTGCACGACGGCAAGATCGCGGAGATGCGTACTGGAGAGGGTAAAACGCTGGTGGCCACGTTACCGGCTTATCTCAACGCGCTGCCTGATCATAGCGTGCACTTGGTGACGGTGAATGACTATCTTGCCAGACGGGATGCGGCATGGATGGGTCCGCTGTATGAGTTTTTGGGGCTGACGGTGGGTGTGGCTAGCTCGGGTCAGTCGGCGGAAGAAAAAAAGGCTGCCTATGGCTGTGATGTTGTGTACGGCACAAACAACGAATTCGGCTTTGACTACTTGCGCGACAACATGGCGTTCAGCCGGTCTGATAAGGCGCAGGGATCTCTGGCCTTCGCCATTGTCGACGAGGTGGACTCGATTCTGATCGACGAGGCCCGGACACCGCTGATTATTTCGGGAGCGGTGGAGGACAGCTCGGAGCTCTACAAATCTATTAATCGACTCGTGCCCAGACTCACACCCGAGCTGGAGGAGCAGGAGGGGGATTACACCGTTGACGAGAAGCAACGCAGCATAGAGCTGACTGAGGCGGGACACGAGAAAGTCGAGCAGATGTTGATAGACGCGGGGCTCCTACAAGGGGGTGACTCGCTTTATGCCGCGACCAATTTGGGCCTTCTACACCACGTTCACTCGGGCCTTCGCGCACATGTGATGTTTCACCGAGACGTTGAATACATTGTGCAGGACGGACAGGTGGTGCTCATTGACGAGCACACGGGGCGGACCATGCCCGGGCGCCGCTTATCTGAGGGCCTGCATCAGGCGATCGAGGCTAAGGAAGGTGTGCAGATCCAGAGCGAGAGCCAGACCTTGGCGTCGACGACTTTCCAGAACTTCTTCCGTCTGTATGACAAGCTTGCTGGTATGACCGGTACCGCCGATACCGAGGCTTTTGAGTTTCGTCAGATCTACGGTCTGGACTGTGTGGTGATTCCCACCAACGTCCCGATGCGACGAGATGATCTGAACGACCTGGTCTATCTCACTCGGGAAGAAAAATTCGAAGCTATCATCGAGGACGTGCAAGCCTGTATCGAAAATGGTGCGCCGGTACTGGTGGGTACGGCGTCTGTCGAAACCTCGGAAGAATTGTCGAAGGCCTTCCAGGAAAAAAAGATCGAGCACAAGGTGCTCAATGCCAAGTATCACGAGCAGGAGGCTGAAATTATCGCTCAGGCGGGTCGCCCGGGCGTGGTTACCATCGCCACCAATATGGCGGGACGCGGTACGGATATCGTACTCGGTGGCAATCTGGAGGCGGAGCTCGCCGCGGCCGGAGATAACCTCGATGAGGCGGCGCGAGCCAAGATAACGGCTGACTGGCAGGTGCGGCATGACGCTGTGATCGAAGCGGGCGGGCTGCATATTCTGGGCACGGAACGACACGAATCTCGGCGGATAGACAATCAGCTCCGCGGTCGCTCGGGACGTCAGGGAGATCCGGGCGTCTCGCGCTTTTATCTGTCTTTGGAAGACAACCTGATGCGGATCTTTGCCTCGGATCGGGTCAAAAGCTTTATGCAGGCTTTGGGTATGGAGCGAGGCGAAGCCATTGAGCATCGTATGGTCACCAACGCTATTGAAAAGGCACAGCGCAAGGTTGAAGGCCGTAATTTTGATATTCGTAAGCAGTTACTTGAATACGACGACGTCGCCAACGACCAGCGACAAATTATCTATCGGCAGCGCGATGAACTGCTGTCTGATGACAGCATTGGCGACACGATTACGGCGATTCGAGCCGACGTTGTAAACGACGCTGTCGACGGGTTTATTCCTCCGATGAGCGTGGAAGAGCAGTGGGATATTCCTGGTCTCGAGAAGCAATTAGAAGCTGAATTCGGTCTGACATTGCCCGTGGCGCAGTGGCTTGACGAAGATGCGGGCTTGCATGAAGAGACTTTGCGGGAGCGCATTGTGGCCGCAGTCCAGACTGCCTACGACGAAAAGTCAGCGGGCGTCGGTGCCGGCATGCGCCAGCTTGAAAAACAAATCATGCTGCAGGTACTCGATACGCTGTGGAAAGAACACCTGCAAGTGATGGATCAGCTGCGTCAGGGAATTCATCTGCGAGCCTATGCCAATAAAAATCCAAAGCAGGAATACAAGCGCGAGTCCTTCGCCTTGTTTGAGGCGCTATTGCAGCGTTTGAAATATGAGGTGATTCGCTTTTTGAGCCATGTTCAGGTTCAGCGCTCCGATGAGGCCGCAGCCATCGAACAGCAAAGACGTGAGGCCGCGGCCAAGCAGAAAATGGCATTTGAGCACGCTCAAGCCGCGCCGGCGTTACCCGAGGAGCAGGCGGACGCGCCGAGTGAGGCGATGGCGCCACAGCCCATAACGCGAGCGCAGCCCAAGGTGGGCCGCAATGACCCCTGTCCCTGCGGCAGTGGAAAAAAATACAAGCAGTGTCACGGCGCGCTGAACTGATGGGCGTCGGCATAACTGCTGGGGATTAGGGGAGTAGGCATGCGCTATGCAGTGCCGGGTGTCCGTTTGGGTGTGGCTCAGGCGGGCATAAAGAAAGCAGGCAAGGACGACCTCTTGCTCATTGCTCTCTCGGAAAACGCCCAGACGGTCGCGGTTTTTACGCAGAATGCTTTTTGTGCGGCACCCGTCACGCTAGCGCGCAAGCATTTGGCCCTGAGTCTGGGTCAACCCCGTTATCTTTTGATCAATACCGGTAATGCAAATGCCGGTACCGGAGAGGCGGGTATGGAGGGCGCTTTGGCATGCTGTGCCGCGTTGGGTGAGCTGGCAGAGGTCGCTGCCACCGCAGTATTACCCTTTTCAACAGGTGTTATTGGCGAGCCACTCCCTGTTGAGCGCATTGAGAGCGCCATTCCCAACGCGTTCGGCGCGCTACAACTTGATCAGTGGGAGCGTGCAGCTGGCGCGATTCTCACGACCGACACCCGACCTAAACTGCGGACCGCGACCTTCGAGGTCGATGGGCGCGCGTGTGTGATTACCGGGATTGCGAAGGGCGCGGGCATGATTTGTCCCAACCTGGCAACGATGCTGGCCTTTATTGCGACAGACGCCGCAATATCGCCACCGCTTTTACAGGATTTACTCCGCAACGCTGTCGCCAAAAGCTTCAATCGCATTACCGTAGACGGTGATACTTCGACCAATGACGCCGTGACTTTATCGGCAACTGGAGAGAGTGGCATTGTCATTGAACCGGGGTCCCGGCACGCCGCAGATTTCTCCAATGCACTCGAGGGCCTGATGATCGAGCTGGCCCAAGACATTGTTCGTGATGGCGAAGGCGCCACTAAGTTCGTAGAAATTCATGTTGTGGGAGGCGAGTCAGAGGCAGCCTGCGATCAGGTAGCGCGGACTATCGCACACTCCCCACTGGTTAAAACTGCCTTATTCGCCTCAGATCCCAATTGGGGTCGTATTCTTGCCGCGATCGGACGCGCGGGCCTCGAGGGCTTGGACGCCGAGGCGGTTTCGATTGAGATCAATGGCGTGGTGATTGCCGAGCGTGGAGCGCGCGCCGCGAGCTACACCGAGGCTTTGGGTCAGCAGGCCATGGACGAGGATGAATTGCGGTTACGGGTTTCGCTACAGCGGGGCACGGCCGAGAGCGTCTTGTGGACCACGGATCTGTCCTATGACTACGTCAAGATCAACGCCGAGTATCGTACCTAATGCCCGAAGTGGTCACTGTGGCTGTAGGCATTGTTCAGGACAGGCAGGGCAGGGTACTCGTCAGCCGCCGGGCGGCAGATGCGCACCAGGGCGGGTTATGGGAGTTTCCTGGCGGCAAAGTTGAGCCAGGTGAAGAAATTGAGGTGGCGCTGGCGCGTGAGTTCCGGGAGGAGCTCGGTGTCGAGGTGTTGGCCAGCGAAGCTTTGATGCGCATCGAGCACGACTACGGCGACAAGCAGGTGTGCCTCGATGTGCGTCGTGTGACCCAGTTTCAAGGTGAGGCGCGGGGACTCGAGGGGCAACCACTGGCGTGGCAGCTGCCGGCGGATTTACGTGACTGGGCGTTTCCCGCTGCTAACGTCCCAATTCTCACTCGATTGATTTCGGGCTAAGCGTGGGTGGCGCGCGCCAGCAGAGTCTGGTGCAGGATGGCCGCTTTTTCATGGAGATCCGCCAGTGTGCCGCTGTTATCAATCACAATGTCAGCGCGACTTTTTCGGGTTTCCCGCCCCAATTGCGCTGCCATGATCCCCTCTACCAGCGCCTGGTCGTTGCCATCTCTCTCCATGGTGCGCGCTATCTGAATGGCCTCAGGAACATCGACAACAACGCTCACATCAACTAAGTCGGATTGCCCGCTTTCCAGCAGCAGAGGGGAGCTCAACACCGCGTAGGGTGAGTTGGCAGCTGAGAGTTGTCGAACCAGCTCTTGCCTGATACGCGGATGGGTAATTGCCTCCAGCGTTCTGCGCTTGTCTGCGTCGGCAAACACCAGCTTGCGCACGGCGGCTCGATCCAGCTGACCATCGGGCATAAGGTAACCATTACCAAAAGCTGCGGCGATCTCGGCTAGCGCCGGCTGACCGGGCGCTACCACAGTCCTTGCGGCGAGATCCGCATCCACTATTGTGATGCGTTGTTGGGCCAGCCAATCGGTGAGCGCCGTTTTACCGCTACCGATACCTCCGGTAATACCCACGCGCAGCATGTCAGAGCGTCACCATGGCCAAATATTGGTTGATCAGATCGTCGCCAAAGAACAGGGTTAATAAGCCCGCGCCCGCGAGATAGGGACCAAAGGGCATCGGAGTATCCCGGCCTTGTCGCCTCGCTACCAAGATAGCAATCCCCAGTGCCGCGCCAACAAAGGAGGACATGAGAATCATCAGCGGCACCGCCTGCCAACCAAACCAGGCGCCCAGGGCGGCGAGGAGCTTGAAGTCGCCATAGCCCATACCCTCTTTGCCCGTTGCTAATTTAAACAGCCAGTAAACACTCCAGAGCGATCCATAACCCAGCATGGCGCCCAGCACCGCCGACGATAGCGGCGTCCAGATGCCAAATATATTGACGCCCAGACCGATCCACAGGAGCGACAGGGTGATGCTATCGGGCAGCAGTTGGGTGTCGAGATCGATTCCGGTAAGCGTCACCAACATCCAGATCAGCACCAGTGCGCTGGCCGCTTCCAGGCCAAAGCCAAAATGCCAGGCGGCCGCAGCGGATAGCAGTCCGGTTATGAGCTCGACTACAGGGTATCGGATGGAAATGGGAGTTTGGCAGTGGTTACAGCGACCGCGGAGAACGAGCCAGCTCAGTACCGGAATGTTGTGCCAGGGGCGTATCGCAGCGCCACATTCCGGGCATTGAGAGCCCGGGAACGACAGGCTGATTTTGGATTCCTCAGGTACCGGCTGGTCCATCAGTTCACAGCATTCCCGGCGCCAGGTTTGCTCCATCATGCGAGGTAATCTCAAAATCACCACGTTGAGGAAGCTCCCCACAATCAACCCGAGGGCGCCGCAGTACACCGTAAAAATGGCGGGGTCAGTGAAAAAGGGCGGTATGGTCAGAAGCTGTTACCTCGATCAGTTCGCTGGCGTGATTCTATCTGCTTAAATCACAGATCCGAGCATAAATATGGGTAGATACATCGCGATCATCAAGCCGCCCACCAAAACGCCCAGTATGGACATGATCATGGGCTCCATCAGTGAACTCAGGCTGTCCACCGCATTATCCACGGCGGCTTCGTAATGGTCTGCCACTTTGCCCAGCATATCATCCAGTGCGCCGGACTCTTCGCCGATGGAGGTCATTTGTAGCAGCATAGTGGGAAATAACCCGGTACTGCGCACGGCTGTGGCCAGCGCCGCACCCGAGGTGACGTCCTCACGGATCCGTTTGATTGCGCGGCTGTAGACGGCGTTGCCGGCAGCGCCGGCAGTGGAATCGAGGGCCTCAACCAAAGGCACTCCAGCTGCAAAGGTGGTGGAAAGCGTGCGCGAGAAACGTGCGATGACCGCGTCGTGAACCACGTCACCAATAATCGGGATCTTCAGTGAGATGCTGTCGATCCAATCTGCAAATCGTTTGGACCGGCGCTTGGCCTGAGAAAAAGCATACCCCGCAGCAAACAGGCCTAGCATCATTACAAACCACCAACTCTGCATCCATTCGGAGATCCGTAACACAAATAGTGTAAAGCCCGGCAGGTCGGCGCCAAAACCCCGAAATGTCTCTGCAAATTGCGGCACGACTTTGACAAGCAAAATACCCGTGACTACAACCGCTACCACAATCACTGCGGCAGGGTAGGTGAGGGCTTTTTTGATTTTTGCCTTGAGAGCTTCGGTTTTTTCCTTATAGGTGGCCACCCGATCCAGCATGACTTCCAGCGTGCCCGAGTTCTCCCCCGATGCCACGAGAGAACAAAAGAGGTCGTCAAAGTATTGGGGGTGCTTGGCCAGAGAGCCCGCGAGCCCCGTTCCTGACGCAACATCAGTACGGATGGTGGTGATAAGCTCGCGCATTTTTTGATGATCAGTGCCCTCGGCCACGATATCGAAGGCCTGAACCAAGGGCACGCCGGCTTTCATCATGGTCGCTAGCTGACGCGTGAAGATGGCGATATCGGCGGCTTTGATCGGTGCAGCGCCCAGAGAAAACAGCGGTTTGGATTTCTTTTTGACGGTTTTGGCCGCCACCCCCTGTTTACGCAGTTGCACTCTGGCGATAGCGGCAGAGCTGGCGCGCAATTCTCCCGTCGATTTGCGTCCGTTACGGTCGATGCCGCTCCAGACAAATACGGTGTTTTCTGCTGCCATTGTTCTCATACCTGTGAGCTTTCTCTAACTGATGTGGGTTGTCATTTGTGCCGCAGCGCGCATTAATCCGTGGTCACACGGCTGACCTCTTCAAGGCTGATCAAGCCCTCGGCACATTTTTTGAGTGCCGACTGCCTCAGATCGTTAAAGCCTGCTTCCCGGGCGGTGTGATCAAGTTCCAGTGAATTAGCGCCATCCATAATGGCAGACGCGATTGCCTTATTAATTTTGACTACCTCGTAAATACCTACTCGGCCCTTGTAGCCACCCTTGCATTGCTTACAGCCCACGGGTTTTTTAATGCTGGCCTGATTTAACTGATCTGCGCTGAACCCCAACTGCATAAGCGCTTCACGGGGCACGCTGGTTTCGGGTACGGCACAGTGGCTACACAATCGTCGCGCCAATCGCTGCGCAATGATGAGTGTGACTGACGCGGCAATATTGAAAGCGGGTACGCCCATGTTGAGCAGCCGCGTGACGGTCTCAGCGGCACTGTTGGTGTGCACGGTTGAGAGCACGAGGTGACCCGTTTGCGCGGCCTTGATGGCGATCTCGGCAGTTTCGAGATCACGAACCTCTCCTACCATGATCACATCAGGATCCTGGCGCAGGAAGGACCGTAGCGCCTCGGCAAAATTAAGGCCGACCTTGGGATTGACC
>JAYPXQ010000024.1:0-27647 GCA_038135595.1 Halieaceae bacterium | reverse complement strand
TTGTCCGTCTCGATTAGTCAGTCATTGTGAATGACAAGCAAGGCGCCGGTGGCTTTCACCGCTCCGCTCAAGCGCCAATCAAGCAGTTGTCCGCCGTGCTTCTCTATCGCTCGCTCAGCCATCTCGTGAAATGTGGGTCTTTCTGGGTCGCCGATCACGATGGTACCTACGCCCGCGGCAATGGCACGATCAATCATCTTGCCAACAGGATTGACTAATTCATCCCAAAAGCAAATGTCGCCGCCAACAAGGACATCGATGTCGCTGAGATCCTTCTTAGTCACTTGTTCGAATCGTCTTACCCAAGGGGCTGTTTCAACACCATTGAGCGCCGCGACGGCGTTGAGATAGGGAAACACTGCGGGGTCTGCGTCCATTGATACCGTCTCTGAGCCCCATTGCTTCGCACACCATATGCCGGTGACGCCCCAGCCGCAGCCCGCATCGAGCACTCGTCGCGTTTTGGCGGGCTTATGCTTATTCAGGTAATCAATGATGAGGCAGCTGGATTTCCATAGTTTGGTTCCGTGAATGCTGGGCTCGTGCCCCGCGCGCTTGACGGCGCGAATGCTGGCGTGACCGGAATAGGGCATCGCCACGCCGCGGAAACGCCTGAGCTTACTGGCGGCAGACTTGTTGGGCGTTCTGGGTTTTTTTTTCGTCGCAATCGCGCGTGCAGACTTCGGGGTGGGCATGAGAGTACTCGCTGTGTTGGGGCCGCGAGCTTAACAAACCTCTGGGAAGCTGGGTATCAGCGCTTGGTCACTTCCTCTGCCTGAAGCCCCTTGGGGCCCTCCACCAGCACAAATTCCACTTCTTGTCCCTCGTTGAGGCTACGATAACCATCTCCCTGTATGGCACGAAAATGGACAAAGATGTCGTCAGGGCGGTCGGCCATGGTTATGAAGCCAAAGCCTTTGGCGTTATTGAACCACTTGACGGTTCCCACTTGGCGGTCTGACATGACTGAGACTCCACCGTTTTAGAATTATTATCGGGCATAGTGATATCAGGGCTTCAGCCAGAACGCAACTCCTCAATTTGCCGTCGTTGCTGCTGCAACACTTTCAAAGAGGCGTCAGCCTGGGCCAACTTTTGGCGCTCCGCGGCAACAATGTCGGCTGGCGCGCGCTCAATAAATTTAGCGTTGGTCAATTTACCGTTAAGCCGGGCCTTCTCCGCTTCAGCCTTGGCGATCTCCTTGTCGAGGCGGGTTAATTCTGCGGTCACATCCACCAGTCCGGCCATGGGTACGCGCACTTCCAGCTCGCCAAACAAGGCCATCAGGCTGGCTGTCTCGGCTTCGTGATTCTCAATTGGGATGATGCTCGCGCTTTTCGACAACCTTTGTAGATAGGCGCCGTTTCTTTGCAGGCGATCTCTGTCTAGTTCGCTGGTATTGGCCACTGTAACCTCGAGCGTCGTGGCAGGGGGAATATTAGCTTCGGAACGGATTGTTCTGATCGCAACAATAATGCCTTTCATCCACTCGATCTCGTCCTCAGCGTCGAGATCGGTGTGTTCCGGCTCGGGTGTCGGCCATGGAGCCAGCATTATGCTGTCACCGGTTGTGCCAGTGAGCGGGCTTACGCTCTGCCAGATTTCCTCGGTAACAAATGGCATAAAGGGATGCAGCATGCGAAGCGCTTGTTCCAGGACTTCTGCCAGCGTCTGACGTGTTCCCAGAAGCGCCCGGGGCTGTCCTGCCTCGTCCCAGAGCACGGGTTTGGATAGTTCGAGGTACCAATCGCAAAACTCATTCCAAACAAAGTCATAGAGCGATTGGGCGGCGAGATCGAAACGGTATGCCGCAACGGCATCGTCGACGGCGAGCAAGGTAGATTGCAGCCGGCTTCTGATCCAGCGGTCAGCGAGCGACGGTGTGCCCCGCTCTTTGAGCAGGTCGTGACCCTCCGTATGACTGAGCACGTAGCGGGCCGCATTCCATATTTTGTTGCAAAAATTTCGATAGCCTTCCATACGCCCAATATCGAATTTGATATCACGCCCCGTGGAAGCCAGGGAGTAAAAAGTGTATCGGAGGGCGTCGGTGCCATAGCCTGGGATGCCGTCGGGGAACTGTTTACGTGTGGCTTTCTCGATCCTCTCCGCCAGTTGAGGCTGCATTAAGTTGGCAGTGCGTTTTGCGATCAGTGCTTCCAGCTCGATGCCGTCAATCAGATCAATAGGGTCGAGCACATTCCCCTTTGATTTGGACATCTTTTGCCCTTCGCCATCGCGGACAAGACCGTGAACGTATACCGTGTGGAACGGCACTTCGCCCATGAACTCCAGCGACATCATTATCATTCTGGCAACCCAAAAGAAGATGATGTCAAAACCGGTCACCAGCACCGATGCGGGGTGGAAAGACCTGAGATCTGCGTTTTCCTCAGGCCAACCCAAGGTCGAGAAAGTCCAGAGTGCTGAGGAGAACCAGGTGTCCAGCACGTCTTCGTCCTGAGTCAACGTTAGGGTTTCCGGCAGCTCATACATTCGCCGAACCTCGGCCTCTGATTGTCCGACATAAACCTTGTCGTCGGCGTCGTACCAGGCAGGAATCCTGTGCCCCCACCACAATTGACGACTAATGCACCAGTCCTGAATATCGCGCATCCACGCGAAATAGGTGTTTTCCCATTGCTTGGGGACGAATCGAATGTCGCCCTGCTCAACGGCTTTGATCGCAGGTTCGGCAAGTTTCTTGGCGTCGACATACCATTGCGGCGTTAGCCAGGGCTCGATAACTGCACCCGACCGATCGCCTCTGGGAACCTTCAGCGCGTGAGGTTCGATCTTGTCGAGTAGTTTGAGTGCCTCGAGCTCGGTGATGACTTTGTCCCGAGCGACATATCGGTCGAGGCCGCGGAAGCGCTCCGGCACAGCATCATTGAGTGTGGCACTCGCGGTGAAAATGTTGATCTTGGGCAGATTGTGTCGTTCGCCCATCGCGTAGTCGTTAAAGTCGTGTGCGGGCGTAATCTTGACGCACCCAGATCCAAATTCCGGGTCGACATAGTCATCGGCAATGATCGGAATCTGCCGATCGGTTAGAGGGAGGTCGATGGTTTTGCCGACAAGATGCTGGTAGCGAGGATCACTCGGATGAACCGCTACGGCCGTATCACCCAGCATGGTTTCCGGTCGGGTTGTTGCTACTGTGAGGTGCCCCTCACCGTCGCTCAAGGGGTAGCGCAGGTGCCAGAGGGAACCTTGTTCCTCCTCCTGCACGACTTCGAGATCCGATATGGCGGTATGGAATTTCGGATCCCAATTTACCAATCGGTGGCCGCGGTAGATCAGGCCCTTCTCAAACAGTGCAATAAAGACTCGCTGCACGGCATCCGAGAGTCCGGGGTCCATCGTAAATCGCTCTCGCTCCCAGTCAGGGGAGGTGCCAAGCCGCCGGAGTTGCTGGGTGATGGCACCGCCGGATTCTTCCTTCCAATCCCAGACTCTTTTGACAAAAGCTTCGCGCCCGAGCGCTTCACGCGAACTGCCTTCCGCCTCTAGCTGTCTCTCGACCACCATTTGCGTGGCGATGCCGGCGTGATCGGTGCCGACTTGCCATAAGGTGTTGTGGCCTCGCATTCGGTGGTAACGGATCAAGGCATCCATAATCGCTTGCTGGAACCCGTGCCCCATGTGCAGTGTGCCGGTGACATTCGGAGGCGGAATCGGAATGCAGTAAGCCGGGCCGTGCCCTGATGGTGCGAAGTAGCCCGCCGATTCCCATTTGTTATACCAGCGGCCTTCGATGTCCGCGGGGGAAAAATTTTTGTCCATGGTCACAGTATTTGAAGCCTTACGAGCGTTTTACGCTGCCTGAAGTTCATGCTTTGCGAGTGGATAGCCTCGATCACGATAGAATCGCCACGCCTCACGCGATGCGGCGATCGCAGTGTGATCGTGCGTCACAATTTCCGCCAATCTTTCGAAGCGCGCAAAACATTCGGGAACCCCATTGCTGAGATTGATCAACACGTCGCTGTACTCAAGTGGGGGATCTTCGTGCCCTACAATCACGCGCTCTACGCTCGCGTCTGCAGTTCGAGCATGAGGGACAAAGCTCGATGGACGAAAGTGCCAGAGCGCCTCGTCCAGGCGCTGTGTTTCCTGTTCGTCCCCGGTTTGAATGAACACATGATGTCCTCGAGCACAGGCTTTTTCAGCGAGTCGGCCGATGGCGACTTCCACCGGCATGCTGCCGTCCTCGGGTAATACGTAAAAATCGATTTTTGTCATCGCCGGGCAGAGCGCTCTCTCAGATAGTCAACCAGCATTGGGACGGGGCGCCCTGTTGCGCCCTTGGGCGAGCCCTTGAACGCGGTCCCCGCAATGTCAAGGTGAGCCCATTTGTAGTCCTCGGTGAATTGCGCGAGAAAGCAGGCAGCCGTAATGCTGCCAGCACCACCCGTACCAATATTGGCGAGATCCGCAAAGGGGCTTTCCAGTTGTCGGTGATATTCCTCCCAAATGGGGAATCGCCAGCCACGATCATGAGACCTAATGCCCGCCTCCAGAAGACTGTTTGCGAGGTGGTCGTCATTCGAAAAAATGCCTGTGGCTTCGTGCCCAAGCGCGACGATAATTGCTCCGGTAAGTGTTGCAATGTCGATGACTTCTTCAGGTGCAAATCGCGAGACGTAAGTGAGTGCGTCGCACAGAACGAGGCGTCCCTCGGCGTCGGTGTTCAGGATTTCGATGGTTTTTCCCGAGAGGCTCTTGACCACGTCGCCCGGTTTGGTCGCTCTGCCACTGGGCATGTTTTCCGCGGCGGCGATGACGCCAACGATGTTAATGGGGAGTTTCAGTAGGGCTGCTGCGTGAATAGAGCCGAATACAGAAGCGGCGCCGCCCATATCAAACTTCATCTCATCCATTTTTGCGCCCGGTTTCAAGCTGATACCGCCAGTGTCAAACGTGATTCCCTTGCCGACCAAGCAGTAAGGCCGCGATTTTGCTGGCCCACCTTGATACTTGAGGGTAATTAACCGCGAAGGCTGCTCCGAACCGTTGCCGACAGATAGCAACGAATGCATGCCCAGGTCTGCCATTTTGCGCTCGTCTAAAATTGAGACCGAGATTTCGCTGTGTCTTTTTGCGAGTTTTCTGGCTTCTGCAGCGAGATAGCGAGGGGTGCATATATTGCCGGGCAGATTCACCAGCTCTCTGGTGAGATTAGCTCCGTGTCCGATAGCTGAGCCAGCGTCGAGGGCGCGCTTGGCGCTAGCGGGTGTGCCGAGATGAGTGGATGTGACAGATACGCGCCGCAGTGCACGGGGTGGCTTCTTCCGGTGGTTCAGCGTCTGACTGTATTGGTAGTGCGCCAAGGTCAGTTGTAGCGCAATCTGCTCCAGCAATTGCTCCGGCTGCCTTATTTTTTGCGACAGTCCCTCTGTCCAGATAACGGCGTCTTTGGCTGCGCAGTTTACTAGTGCACGAGAAAGCCCCTCAGCTATTTTCTTGTCTGAGGTGGGTGCGCGTTGACTGAGATCGCCGCAGCCTACCAGAAGCACCCGTTCCAATTGGCCCGCGCCCGATAGCCAAGTAGTGGCGCCGCAGGTTGGCGTGAAGTCCCGGTTAGCGATAGTTCTAGATAGCGAACCTCCGAGGAACTTATCGAGTTCTCTCAAGCGAGCGCCCAATGACTTGCGCTCAGGCACTAGTACAACCAGTGCATGGGTTTTCAATTGATTGAGTGTTGTCGCTGACTTGGTCGTAATGTTTAAAACTGACATGGGGATTCCTAGTGCCACGAAGGGTCGGATAGAGAGGGCGCTAGTGTATGATGCCCAGCGGGTGAACGAAATAACCCATCGCTAATCCCGGTGAATTGGCTGGTCACATGCGCATCCTTCGCTACCTAACACGAGATATTTTGACTCACACATTGGCGGTGAGTTTTGTGCTTTTTCTCGTAGTCTTCGCGGGTCGGTTTATCCGTTACCTCGCAGAGGCGGCGGTGGGATCTCTGACGGGAGATGTGTTGCTGCCCATTATGCTGTTCAAACTCCCCGGGTTTCTCGAAATGATTCTTCCGCTGGGTCTTTTCATAGGCATTCTCCTCAGCCTTGGTCGTCTCTATGCAGATAGTGAGATGGTGGTGCTTAAGGCCTGTGGAGTGGGGCCAGGCCGCCTTGCTCTGTATGTGATGGCGCCGGCGACGCTGGTGATGATGACGGTGGCGGTACTGTCCCTTTATGTTGCACCTGAAGGGTCCGCTCGCGCGCAAGTACTCCTCGATAACCCACGCTCTGCCGAGGGTTTACACATGCTGAATGAGGGGCGTTTCAGAAAGCAGCGCGGAGGGAACTACGTGACCTATGCCGAGCGTATCGATGAGAGCGGGTTAATGCATAACATCTTCGTGTTTGAGCGAGATGAAAAGAATGGAGGCCGTGCTCATGTGGCGACGTTCGCGCAAGAAGGAGAAATCATCCTCGATGAACAGTCTGGGCGACGCTATCTCGAGTTGCGGGGTGGGAGCCGTTATCGGGGGTCGCCCGGTAAATTGGCTCTGGAGGAGGTCACTTTTGACCTCTATGGCGAGCTAATCCCAGAATCCAAAAATAGTTTGCGGCGCTCAGGTAAGGTAGATGCCATCCCCACCGAAATGCTGTTGTCCAGTGAGGAGCCCAAACTCCGTGGGGCGTTGTGGTGGCGCGTCTCACTTCCGCTTATGGTGCCCGCGGCTGCGCTGATTGCGCTCGCGCTGAGCAGAACAGACGCGCGCCGAGGGCGCTACGCAAAAATTGGTCCGGCGATGCTCGTGCTGCTGGTGTACTTTTTGGGCCTGACTCAGGGGCGGGCGGTAATTGAGTCGGGTAGCGGGCCGGAGCTAATAATCGGTGTGCATGCCGTGATGGCGCTAGTGGCGGTGCTTCTGCTTAATGCAGAGCGCTTGAGGCACGTGGGCAGGCCAGCGCGTGCGTAAGTTTGATTACTACATCGGCCGTTCGGTATTGATGGCAACGCTGGCAGTGCTGTTGCTCCTGACCGGGCTCGACTCTCTGATTTCCGTGATCGACGAATCCGATGATATTGGCAACGGCTACAAGTTCAGCGATGTGCTGATTTATGTCGCTTATACCGTCCCGCGACGCATTCATGAGTTTGTGCCGTTTGCGGGATTGATTGGGGCTTTGGTTGCCCTGGGCCGCCTGGCGGCTTCAAGTGAGTTGGTGGTGTTGCGCACTTCTGGCGTTTCATTGGGCGGCATTGCGCTTATGGTGCTGAAGCCCGCTCTGGTGATGGCGATTTTCGGGTTTGCGGTGGGAGAGTTTGTTGCGCCGCATTCTGAGCAGCTAGCCATGAGTCATCGCGCGCTGGCGCAGCGCTCGGAGTCAGCGGTGGCGGGTCGGTTTGGCGCTTGGAATCGCGATGGAAACACGTTTATTCACGTGGATGCCGTGCAGCGCGGCGGGGTCGCCTATGGCGTGACGCTACTGACATTTGACGACGAATATCGCTTGGTCAGGTCGCTCACCGCAGAGAGAGGCACGCATTCGGGAGATCATTGGATGCTGGAGCAAGTGCGCTCGACTCATCTTGAGGAGGGTGGTACCGCGGTTCAAAGTGACACGCTTTGGCGGTGGGATACCGCAATTACGCCTCAACTATTGACCTTGGATGTTGTCGAGCCCGAGACGCTGCCCATCTTGCAGCTTTGGCCTTACGCAAGGTACCTGCAGAGACAAGGAATGGTGTTTGTGGACATTGAGCTGGCATTTTGGCGGAAGGTGCTGCAGCCCCTTGCGACGCTGGCCCTCGTGCTCGTAGCAATGTCTTTCATCTTTGGTCCCCTCCGCGAGGGGACGATGGCTGCTCGCGTTTTCATTGGGATCATAGTGGGTGTTGTGTTCAGGATCAGTCAGGATTTTTTTGGTCCCGCCAGTCTGATTTTTGGTTACGACCCCTTACTCGCGGCATTGTCCCCGATAGCCGTTTGTTGGTTTGGGGGAATGTGGTTACTCTGGCGCCGCACCTGAAACAATCCTAATCGCGCTTAGGTAGCAGAATGAGTCGGGTGCGTGACAGCGTGTCGTGCCAATACCGATAACGCGGCGGCATCCATTTCCAGATAAATCCGAGCCCGCATGCAGTCAGCGAGAGCGTTGCTACGATGAGTCGCGTTGCAACCTGTGACCATGTAGGTTGTCCGCCGTCCTCGCTGACCAACTTGACTCGCCACGCCTGCATCCCCAGCGTTTGTCCGTTTTTGCGCCAAAACAAGCCGAAAAACAGCAACAAAATAATGCCCCATGACAGCCACTGCACGACGGGAGGGACAGTTTGAACCAAGGCATTTTCCGTGGGTCCCCAAATAGCGACCCAGAGACCTGTGGCTGCCATAAAAAGCGGCAGGATCAGCAAGCTGTCATACACCATGGCCGATAAATGTCGCCACAAGGGCGCGCTCGGTTCGTTATCGGAGTCTTTTAGAGGCAGGTTCATTACAACGTGGGGCAGATGTCTTTCGGGAATCATCGTAAAATACCACGTCCGTAAGCCGGATTTGACCCATGACGATCCAACAGCAAATGACAGAGGCCCTCACGGCAGCGTTCGAACCCTCTTTTCTCAGTGTGGAGAACGAGAGCCATCGGCACAATGTGCCGCCCGGATCCGAAACGCACTTTAAGGTGACGCTGGTTAGTGAGAATTTCGAGCAGATGAGGAGCGTCAGGCGGCATCAGGCCGTGTACAGCGCCGTGGCGTCTTGGCTGGCAGGTCCTGTTCACGCGCTGGCGTTGCATACCTACACGGCCGAGGAGTGGGCGGTTTCGGGTGACACGCCGGCCTCTCCCGACTGTAGGGGAGGTACGGGAAAGTGACAGCTGCGAGGGTAAAGCGAGAGCGAGTTGTGGTTGCCCTCTATCGCTTTGTAAAGCTTGAGGATTTCGAGCAATTAAAAGCGCCGTTACTTGAGATTTGTCGGCGAGCAGGGTTGAAAGGGACATTGCTGCTTGCTCGGGAAGGGATCAATGGCACTATCGCGGGCACACGCGCGGGTATCCAATCTGTCATTGACTGGCTTCTGGAGGATCCGCGGTTTGAGGGGCTTGATTGGAAAGAGTCATTTCACGACGCCGACCCTTTTCATCGAATGAAGGTAAAGCTGAAGCGAGAAATCGTCACGATGGGTGTGGAGGATATTGACCCCAACGAATGTGTCGGCCGATACGCGGATCCTGCGCAATGGAATGCGCTGATAGATGACCCAGAATGCCTGGTGATCGATACCCGTAACGATTATGAGGTTGCCATCGGGAGTTTTAGAGGCGCTTTAAATCCATCTACCAAGAGTTTTCGCGATTTTCCTCAGTGGGTGCGCGACAACCTGCGACCGACAGAGCACAAAAAAATAGCGATGTTCTGCACCGGGGGCATTCGCTGCGAAAAGTCCACTTCTTTTCTGGTTTCCGAGGGGTTTGCAGAGGTCTGGCACTTGAAGGGAGGTATTCTGAAATACCTTGAAGAGGTCCCTGAATCTGATTCGCGCTGGGAGGGGGAGTGTTTTGTTTTTGACTCTCGTGTGGCGGTGAATCATCGGTTGATGAAGGGGAGTTTTGATCAGTGTTACGCCTGCAGACACCCCATCACAGAAGAAGACAAAGCGTCGGACCGCTACGAACGCGGAGTGTCCTGCCCGCATTGCTATCAGCATCTCACCGACGACAAAGAGGCGCGCTTCAGAGAGCGGCAAAAGCAAGTGGAGCTTGCCGCCAATCGAGGCGAGAACCACATCGGTGGTCCACCGCCGGAACGACAGAAACGTCAGGCGTGCCTTCAGGGCCGGATCAGCGGAGACAGCAAGTCTGCTGGGTAGAAATAACTCACAGCCGTGCCGTCACCTGCTGAAATGATCCCGTAGAGCCGGAGGCTGCCGCTCTGGGTTCTTCCGACAATAGGTCCGCCGGAAGCACCTTTTTGGATGACGCAGCTTGATGCGAATGGATTTGAACCTGCCTGAATGATGCGGCAGTCGGCGTCAACCGTCAGCGTGTGCTCTCGACCGTCCTCCAGTTCGGGGGCGCTTGCCTCCGACGAGCGACTGAAGCCCGCTGCGCTCACGCGCGATCCTGTCAGCACTCTGTCTCTTGATACAGGGATCCAGGTGTTTGGCCACCATTGGGATGTGCTGCGCAGCAAAGCCCAATCCGCGTCCATTGAGCCGCCCGTTGCCACCAAGTCTAGGGCCGCTGGTCCCGTTTCAGTTCGCAGTATCGCGGGGGAAGGCAGCGGGTTGTAACCTTCGAAACAGTGCCATGCGCTGATGACGAGTGGGAAGGGGCCTGGCGACACGATGGTGCCACTGCAGCGCTCCAGAAAATGGCGCGGATAACCGTTGACGCTACGTACGATCGGCACCTCTATTTTGACGATTGCTCGCGTCCACGCGGCCTCGCCCTGAGGAAGGGGCTGGGCAGCCTCTGCTCGGCAAAAGGCCGCTGCGGCAAGGAGTGCGAGAACGGCGAAACTGTTTTTGGCGTAGGCGCATGCCGCGGCTGGGGACATTGCTTTAAAAAGTACTTATGGGTCTAGATCTGGCCGAGGCTACTTGGGTTTTTTGTTCTTGGAAAGGTTCAGGGGCGGTAGGTTAACTGACAGCGTAGCTGGTGTATGCTCCGCCGCGACAGGCGTCACTAAATACAGGTAAAGCGAGAGCCAACGAGGAAGGGTGTCATTGGAGTATTCGGTACAGCAGCTCCGTACGGGCCTATCTCTAGCAATTGTGGCCAACGTTATCTGGGGTGTGGCGGCCCTGTTCTGGGTAGAGACCAGACCTGTTGATGCCGTTGACGTGGTGGCGCATCGGGCAATTTGGACGCTGCCAATTGCAACAATGATCTTGCTTTTCGCCCGCCGGCTGCGGGTGACATGGTCTCTCATGCGCGTCGGCAGCACGTTTTTTTGGAGTCTGATGGCGGCCAGCCTGCTCAGCGTAAACTGGGGCGTCTTCGTTTATGCGGTGACGGTGGGTCGCGCTACTGAGGCGAGCCTGGGTTATTTCATGCTTCCGCTTTTGACGATTGTCGTAGGCAGGGTGGTATTTGAGGAGGCGCTGGGCGGTGTTCAGCGCGTCGCGATCGGTCTCGCGATTGTTGCTGTGTTAGTGCAGTTGTTCTCATACGGCAGTTTGCCCTGGATCAGCCTCGCCGTGTCCAGCAGTTTTGCGCTGTATGGCGCGATCAGAAAGAAAATTGCAGCCGACACTATTCAGGGTCTCTTTATTGAGACCCTATGCATGTTTCCATTCGCGTTGGCGTGGTTTTCTATGACGGGCGGAGCGGGTTTGGGGGTTTACGGCTGGAAGGTCGATATGTTCCTGATTCTGTCAGGGGTTTATACCGCGGCGCCGCTGCTGACCTATATCGCCGCAGCTCGGCTACTCCCGCTAAGTGTGGTGGGTTACACCTCTTATCTCGGGCCCTCGTTACAGTTGCTGGTCGCCCAGACGGTGCTGGGAGAAACCATTGATTTCGTTACCGTCGTGTCATTTGGGCTGGTTTGGTTGGGTGTGCTGATGGTTTCTGGGCGAGGGTTGTTGCAAATGCGGCGACGCCGAATGGGCAGCAACACATGATTCAAAGTGATGCCCGGCGTGACGTCATCAGATTGAGCCCAGAGTGGCTCTCCCTGCTGCGGTCAGAGTTCACTGCACCCCACATGACTGCCCTGAGGGCCTTCCTTAAGGCTGAAAAGGCTGCCGGTAAAGTCATTTACCCGCCCGGAAGCGAGTTTTTTGCTGCGCTGGATGCGACCGCTCCTTCTGAGGTGCGGGTTGTCGTGATCGGGCAGGACCCCTACCACGGTCCTCAGCAGGCACATGGTCTGAGTTTTTCGGTTAGGAAGGGGCAACCTATTCCGCCATCTTTACGAAATATTTTCGCCGAGTTAGAGGCGGATCTCTCGGTTGTGCCTCCAGCACACGGCAGCCTTCTCGGCTGGGCAAAACAGGGCGTGCTTCTGCTCAACAGCGTGCTGTCGGTGGAGCAAGGTATGCCTGGATCGCATCAGGGGCGGGGATGGGAGCCTTTTACCGACGCGGTAATAGCGGCCATCGACGGTGGTGAGCGCCCTGTCGTTTTCATGCTATGGGGCAAACATGCACAGCAAAAAGGGGCGTTTATAGACCGTCAAAAACACTGCGTGCTCTCGGCGCCGCACCCTTCGCCGCTGTCCGCTCACAGGGGCTTCTTCGGCTGCAGGCACTTTAGTCAGGCTAATCGTTTTTTGCTTGAGCGGGGGTATCAGCCCGTCGATTGGTCCGCTACCGGATGACAAGGCGCTAACGATGACAGGGTGAGTTGTTGATCGCCCACGAATAACGGTGTCGTTGTCGCGTCTGGCATCACCTCAAGCAGAGCGCCAATTTCTCCATCCAGCGGCAAAAGGTTCACGAGGCTGCCAACGTGCTGCCCTTCGGAGTTCCTGATGCTCTCTCCCGGTGCAGGTGGGTCCGCCGTTTCCGACAGGGTGGCGCGGAAAAGTCTGCGCTTGGGTGTGCCTCGATAGTGCAAGCGAGCCACAATCTCCTGTCCGGTATAACAGCCCTTGGTGAAACTCACGGTTTCATTGAGATCATAATTGAGATCTTGCGGCAAAAAAGCAGCAATGGTGTTTGACTCTATGCGCGCTCGCGAGGTTTCGAAATCAACGCGAGCGATAGAAACTTCGTCATTGGGATCTGCGGCTATCGTCGCGTCGCTATTGTGCCAATATTCTGTAAACCCCATGCCGCGGCCGACCGTGATGACTGAAAGAGCGTCATTTTGTCGATCTATGAGTACGTGATTTGGATCGAGGTTTTGGGCAGCTTTATTTAGGTAGCAACACACCGCCAAATCAAGTGTCGTCAGTGTTGATTTGGAAAAGGCGATGTAGGGTTTCAGGTGGGCAGCCAGTTTCGTCATGACAGACTGGCGCCCTCTCATAAGCACAGTGTCTTCGGCAACGACGATGGCGAGTGTATCGGCAAGCACTCTTCCTTTGGGATTGCAAAAGGCCGCGTGCAGCTGTGTGCCGACGTCTGCCTTTTGGAAATCGGCCGTCGTTTGTCCTTGCAGGACCAGCCTCGCGTCCGCTCCCGAAAGCTGTAGGACCTGCTCTGGCGGGGTATCAAATGCGCTCGAGAGAGAGGAGGAAGTTTCCACGGTTTTCTGCACCTGTGTGGGGAAGCCCTATACTACTCGATTAGTCAGTGACTTCAGATTGCCGATATGGATCTGCGAGAAGAATTGAATAGGGCAAAGTGGGCAAGTCGACGGGGGCTCTTGGAGTTGGACCTGTTACTCTCGCCATTTGTAGAGAAGCAATTTGCTGAACTGGATCCGACGTTGCGCGATCTATACCGGGATCTCATGTTCGAAGGCGATCAAGACTTGTTGGAGTGGATTATGGGCCGCGCTCCGCTGACGGATTCGCGCCTTCACCCCATCGTTGAGGCCATAAGAGTCTTCCATCGTCTCGAGCCCTGAGTTGCTAGGCGGTGTACTGGGGAAGTTGATCTACGGCACCGGCCAATGCTGTGCGCCGCTCGAAATTGGTCGGAATTAGGATTGAATCTCTTTTCAGCGGTGACGTGTCGGGATAGTCGGAATTGAAGTGCAGTCCCCGGCTTTCCTTTCGCCCCGATGCAGATTCAACCATCAAAGCCGCAACTCTGGCCAGATTGCGCATCTCGAGCAGGGGGCGGCTGATCTGGAATCGCGCGTAGTAGCCCGCCACCTCTCGCTCGAGCAGCGCTATGCGTTGTGCGGCATATTCGAGGCGCCGTGTCGTTCTCACTATGCCCACGTAGTCCCACATAAGGCGCCTCAGCTCCTGCCAGTTGTGCTGGATAACCACTTCTTCATCTGAGTCCCGCACCCGACTGTCATCCCAAGGTGTCGGGTTGGCATTTTGCGGGACCAGAGATTCGGCGATGTGTGACGCCGCTGACTGTGCATAAACAAAACACTCCAGCAATGAGTTGCTGGCCATGCGATTGGCGCCGTGGAGTCCGGTGCAGGCGGATTCTCCCACCACATACAGGCCTGGGACATCCGTTGCGCCATACTGATTTACCACTACGCCGCCACACGTGTAGTGGGCCGCAGGAACGACCGGTATGCGCTCCTCGGTAATGTCGATGCCGAGTGAGAGACATTTCTCATAAGCTTTTGGAAAGTGGCGAATAATGAAATCTTTTGGGCGATGACTTATGTTGAGGTAAACACAGTCCGCGCCGAGTCGTTTCATTTCATGATCTATCGCACGCGCGACGATATCTCTGGGAGCAAGTTCGGCGCGATCATCGAATGACGGCATAAAACGCGTATTGTCCGCCAGGTGTAAGGTCGCGCCCTCACCCCGTAGCGCCTCAGTCATTAAGAACGAGCGGCTTTCTGGATGAAAGAGGCAGGTGGGGTGAAACTGGTTAAACTCGAGATTCGCGACCCGGCACCCCGCGCGCCAGGCTGCCGCGATGCCATCGCCGCTGGCGCCATCGGGATTGGTCGTGTAGCGATACGCTTTGCTTGCCCCGCCGGTGGCTAGCACCACGGCATCTGCCGCAAAGGTATCGACGCGGTCGCCGGATGCGGCCAGTAGGTAGGCGCCGCAGATGCGATCACCCATTTTGATAACGTCAACGAGGCAGCGGTCCTTGAGGAGCGAGATGTTGGGTGCCTCTTCGACCCGAGAGACGAGCACCTCGGAAATGGCTCTCCCTGTCTGGTCAGCGGCGTGTATGACCCTTCGATGACTGTGCCCACCCTCCATAGTGAGGTGAAACTCTCTGAATTCTGCGTCTGCCTGATCCTCGCGTAAGTCAAAGTGCATGCCCTGATCGATAAGCCATTCGACGCACTGACGACTTCGGCCTACAGTGAAGTGGACGGCCGGCTCGTGGCATAGCCCGGCACCCGCTTTGAGCGTATCCGCGACATGGGCCTCAACGGAGTCACGATCATGCAGTACCGCCGCCATACCGCCTTGCGCCCAAAACGTGGAGCCCGCTCCCAGCTGACTCTTGGACACGACGGCGATTGAGAGTGACCTCGGTAGCTGCAGCGCAAGACTGAGTCCCGCGGCGCCGCTGCCGACGATCAGCACATCATATCGGTTAATAGTAGGCATTTTGTCTGGCCATCATAGGGGCGAGTGTGGGGTATAGTGACGCAATCAAGTTTACTGTATCGGGAACTTTTTGCCTTGATCGCGATCATACAGGGCAATACGGGTTCGGGGAGGCAAATTCCCGGGGTTTGCAAGCGGAATAGGGCGCGGTTGTGACAGCCTCTGACACAGATCAGCAGTTGGTTCAGAGGGCACAGAGAGGGGACCTTCGCGCCTTTGATCTGCTGGTGCTCAAATATCAGGGGCGGATTGGCGCGTTGGTAAGTCGCTACATCAATGACCCCGGTGAGGTGGAGGACGTTACTCAGGAGGCTTTTATCAAGGCCTACCGAGCACTGGACAAATTTCGGGGAGACAGCGCCTTTTATACATGGTTGTATCGTATTGCCAGCAATGCGGCAAAAAACCATCTGGTTGCCAAGGGACGGAGACCCGGGGCAGATGCCACCATTGAAGATGCTGAGGGTTTCGAGCAGGCGGATTTGATCTCTGAATCGAGTACCCCTGAAGCGGTGCTCATGAGTGAAGAGCTTGCTCAGGTAGTGACCGAGGCTATGGACGCGCTTCCCGAAGAGTTGCGTGCCGCGCTAACGCTCCGAGAGTTTGAGGGGCTGAGCTACGATGATATTGCCGCGGTCTTGGAGTGCCCGGTAGGTACGGTGAGATCCAGAATTTTTCGCGCTCGAGAAACAATTGATGGGCGGGTGAGAGAGCAGATGAGTGAGGAGTTAGGATTCAGATGACGACCAGAGAAGAGGACTTGGTAGCGCTTTCGGCCTTGATGGATGGTGAGACCCAGGATCTGGAGCTACGGAGACTTCTGGGATCAGCGGCATCAGATCCTGAATTGCGCGCTCGCTGGCGTCGTCAGCAGCTTGTCAGAGACGTGCTGCACGAGAGGCGAGGGACTCTGCCGCAATTTGACGTATCGGCGGGCGTCCAACAGGCCATCAGTAACCAACCTCGATTGTCCCGAAATCCCCTATGGAGTATGGCGGTTGCGGCCTCCGTCACTATCGTAGTCGTGTTGGGTGGGCAGACATTGATGCCGGCCGAGCAAGTCGTACCAAGGACGCTGGTGAGTCAGCTGGGCGGCAATGTGGTGCCGGTATCCGGGGCTCTGCCAGTGAGGGCGAGTTTGGAGACAGGCGCGGTGCCGCTGACGAATAAAAAGGTGGCCCGTGAGGATGTTAGAAAGCCTGAAGTCGCTTCAATATACGAGCGTTGGGCCCATGAGCGTTATCAATTGTTGAGTGAGCACCATGCCGCCGTGTCCAATCAAAATCATCCTGTTCCGTACATTGCTCGGATGCGAACAGAGGGCGCGCCGGATATACCCGTCCCCTCAGAATGAGATTGTGCAGTGTAACCTGGCTGCTGCTCACGGCGCTCTGCTGCTCGACACCTAGCTGGGCGCAGTCCAATCAGGCTGCTTGTGTTGCTTCCAATGAGTCAGAGAGAGCACTGTTGGGATTGTTGGATGCCCACCGACGTGTTTCTTTTCGTGGCACGCTGCTCTATGAGCGGGAAGGTAGTCGCCAGTTCATCGATGTCGACTGGTCGGCAGGCTCAGGCGAGGCACGTTTACGTCGGCTGAATCGTATTGAGGATCCCTCCACCGAGACTTGGGCGCCCCCGGTTTTCACTTCGGGTCGATTTTGCGATTTGCTCGAGTTCTATATCCCCCGAGTGGAGCGAGGGAGGGTGATTGCTGGGCGGCAGACTCAACGGCTCGCGCTCCAGCCGAAGGACACGCTTCGTCTTGGCTATATTGTTGATGTCGACAGCGAAATCGCATTGCCGCTGGCGATGGTAACGGCGGATCCAGACGGAAAGGCACTTGAGCGCTATGAGTTCGCTAGCATAGTCGTTGGCGCCGCCGTTACGGAATCCGAGGCCGCCCCCAGAGACGCCACGGGTGTTGTGCGGGGCAAGAATGTACTGCCCGGATTTTATGTTATGGACGGGCACGCAACACCCGCTACTTTTGTCGTCAGTGATGGTCTGGCCACAGCGTCTATTTTCCTCGAGCCTCTGCCCAGTGGCGTGGCCCCGGGTGAGGCGGGCGTCCTGAAAGGGGCGACGCTGACCTATACCCGAGGCGTCCCTGTGGTTGGGCAAACCGGGATGTTGATTAGCGTCCTCGGGGAGGTGCCTTTAGTGACGGCGCGGTTGCTGGCTGACGCGATTCGCCCCACCAATGAGGTTCCTTGATGGGTTGGTTGATGGAGACGGGCCGCGTTGTCGCGGTGGAAGCCGACGCCGTCTGGATAGAAGCTGATCGGAGCAGCGCTTGCGGTCGTTGCGCCGCGCGAGCGGGTTGCGGTCAGGGGGCTTTGTCTAAACTCCTGCAGCAAGGCAAAGGTCGTGTCCGGGCTTTGTCGGGTACCCAGCTACGTGCTGCAAGCTGTGAGCTGGGCGATCAGGTCTGGATTCGAGTGCCGGAGGTCACGGTGCTCACTGGCACAGCGCTTCTCTACGGATTTCCTCTGTTGCTGGGCTCGGGACTCTCTATTCTCTTGTCATATCAAGGCGACCTGTGGGCGGCCGGCGGTTTTTGCCTGGGGATTACCTCGGGGTTTGCTATCCTTCACGGCGCTATCGCATTGTTCGGGGGAGCGATTCCCGGGTTCGCGGAGCCAGAGTTGGCGGGCAGGGCAACCGAAGCTAAGGCTCAACCCGATATTATTTCTTTAAGTAACTGATATTAATCGATTTAATGTTTGGAGTTCGGCCATGATGGTACGTGCATTGGTGTATTTGATCGGTGTCACTTTCATTGCAAGGGTATCGGCGTCCGCTTTGCCCGACTTTACGGAGATCGTGGAGGCCTCCGCCCCGGCAGTGGTAAAAATCCTCGTCGAGTACGAGTCAGAGAATCCGCGCTACCAGGAACAAATGGAGGAGCTACCCGAGTATCTGCGCCGTTTCTTTGACTTCAGGGATGGACCGGCGGTTCCCCGTGACCGCGCGGGTATGGGATCCGGTTTTATTGTCTCCGAAGATGGTTTTGTAGTGACCAACAATCACGTGGTAGAAAACGCCCGTCAAATTCTGGTGCGGTTGCCAAACCGTCAGGAATATAACGCAACTTTGATAGGGACTGATCCCAGATCAGATTTGGCGGTTTTGAAGATTGACGCGCAAGAAGCCCTACCCGCACTTCCGTTGGCTAACGAAAAAGACGTGAAGGTGGGGCAGTGGGTGCTGGCTATTGGCTCTCCCTTTAGCCTCGATTTTTCTGTTACTGCTGGCATCGTCAGCGCGCTAGGAAGAAGTTTGCCAACGGAAACCGGCGATAATTACGTACCTTTTATCCAGACTGATGTCGCCATTAATCCGGGCAATTCCGGCGGGCCCTTGTTCAATCTCGACGGCGAGGTGATTGGCGTCAACTCGCAGATTTTTACGCGCTCCGGCGGATCTATTGGGCTGTCATTCGCAATTCCCGCCTCAGTAGTCAGTAATGTGGTCGCTCAGATACAGGAAAACGGTGTTGTTGAGCGCGGCTGGTTGGGCGTCAGTATTCAGGACGTCGATCGTAATCTTGCTGACTCCTTCGGCTTGGATAGACCTCGTGGCGCGTTGATCGCTCAGGTGGGCGGTGATTCGCCGGCAGAGCGAGGCGGGCTGTTGTCCGGGGACGTTATTATCCAATTCGACGGCAAGGACATCGAGACCTCGGCAGATCTGCCCCACGTAGTCGGTTTGATTGCGCCCGGCACACTTTGTCAGGTTGTGATCGTCAGAGAGGGCGCTGAGACGACGCTCGAAGTTGAGGTTGGTGGTCTCGCTGCGGATCAAGTCGCCCGAGTTGGATCAGCCGTCGTCTCTGATGGCACTCTGGCGATACTCGGCATGCGGATGGCCCCGGCAGAGCCGGAGGCGCTGGCAGAGCTCGGTCTCTCTGGTGGCGTGCAAGTGGCAGCGATTGATTCAGGCTCTCCAGCGGCGGACGCAGGTGTGCGCGAGGGAGATATCCTTACGCGTCTTGGTAGCAAGCCAATCGGCCGTATGCGCGATTTAGAGGGCGTCAGCGAAGAGTTAGTCCCTGGCGCGTCGATTCCGGCGCGTCTGATTCGGGGTGGAAGTCCGCTGTTTATTGGTATCCGGGTTCCCGTAACGGATGACTGATAGCAAGCCCTGCCAAGCGTCGGTATGTCAGCGGTGCCGGTTGCATGAAATACTGCCGTAAAGCGGCGGCCACGACATGCTAAAATAGGCGGTGTCCATGCGGGTAGCGTATCAGCTACTCGCTCTACTCTTCAGAGGTGTCCCGGCGTTGGCTGAACTCAGTCACATACGAAACTTTTCGATTATCGCGCATATCGACCATGGTAAATCGACGCTTGCAGATCGCTTTATTCAGCACTGCGGCGGTCTATCTGAACGTGAAATGGCTGCTCAGGTGCTCGACTCTATGGATCTGGAACGCGAGCGCGGGATCACCATCAAGGCCCAGAGCGTCACCTTGCAGTATCAGGCCGAAAATGGGCAGACCTATCAACTTAATTTTATCGACACGCCAGGGCATGTGGATTTCTCCTACGAGGTATCGCGTTCACTGAGCGCCTGCGAGGGTGCGCTGTTGGTGGTCGATGCAGGACAGGGCGTTGAGGCCCAGTCGGTGGCTAACTGCTACACCGCGATCGAGCAGGGCCTTGAGGTGCTGCCTGTACTCAACAAAATGGATCTGCCCCAAGCGGATCCCGACCGGGTACAGCAGGAAATCGAGGAAATTATCGGCATAGACGCCACGGAGGCCGTCGCAACAAGTGCCAAGACGGGTATGGGAATCGAAGCCCTACTGGAGCAGTTGATCAAAAAAATCCCTGCGCCCACCGGGGATCGGAGTGCGCCATTGCAGGCTCTCATCATTGATTCCTGGTTCGATAATTATCTGGGCGTGGTGTCGCTGGTGCGCGTTGTGCAAGGGGAACTGAGCAAGCGCGATAAATTCGTTGTTTTTTCGACCGGAAAGCAGCATCAGGCGGATATGGTGGGGGTGTTTACTCCCCGCCGAACCGAGACCGGAGTCCTCAGGGCTGGGGAGGTAGGGTTCATCGTTGCGGGTATCAAGGACATCAAGGGTGCGCCCGTCGGAGATACCTTGATTTCCGCCTCTCATCAGAATACGCCGGCGCTGCCGGGTTTTCAGAGGGCTAAACCGCAAGTCTATGCTGGAATTTTCACCGTTAACTCGGACGACTACGAAGATTTTCGGGACGCGTTGGGCAAGCTCACGCTGAATGATGCGTCGCTGTTCTATGAACCGGAAACTTCCGATGCGCTCGGTTTTGGATTCCGCTGTGGCTTTCTTGGCATGCTCCATATGGAGATCATTCAGGAGCGATTGGAGCGGGAGTACGACTTAGACCTCATTACCACGGCGCCGACGGTTATCTACGAGGTGGTCAAAAAGAATCAGGAGGTTGTGTACGTAGACAACCCCTCAAAGCTGCCTGATGTCGGCGATATTGAAGTCATGCGCGAGCCCATTGCGCGTTGCACAATCTTGACGCCTCAGGAATATCTCGGCGCAGCCATTACCTTGTGCGTAGAGAAGCGTGGCGCACAGGTGGACCTGCAGTTTCTCGGTCAGCAGGTCCAGGTTATCTATGACATTCCTATGGCGGAAGTGGTCCTCGATTTTTTTGATAGATTGAAATCCGTGAGCCGTGGCTACGCCTCTTTGGATTACAGTTTTCAGCGGTTCGAGGGAGCCCCACTGTCGCGCTTGGATGTGCTGATTAATGGCGACAGGGTGGACGCGCTTGCGATCATTGTTCATCGCGATCACGTGCAGTCACGCGGTCGGGTGTTGACCGAGAAAATGAAAGAGTTGATCCCACGCCAAATGTTTGATGTTGCGATTCAGGCCGCGGTCGGAGGAAAAATCGTGGCGCGTCAAACCGTAAAGGCCTTGCGTAAAAATGTGACTGCTAAATGTTACGGTGGCGATGTGACGAGGAAGAAAAAGCTCCTCGAAAAGCAGAAAGCAGGCAAGAAGCGGATGAAGCAAGTTGGCAATGTGGAGATCCCCCAGTCGGCCTTTCTTGCAGTGCTCCAGGTCGACGGCTGATCTTGGCGAGATGCACCGCCGGTATGATGGAGAGAATGAGCATGTATCGAAATCGGGTTTCTCATGACTATTGATTTTCCGTTGATTCTGGTGATCGTCGTTTTTGGTAGTGGCGGCATTTGGTTAGTGGATAGTCTTCTGCTCGCTGGCGGAAGGCGCTCGCGTCGAGAGCAACTGAGAAGAAATTTCCCAGGCTGGGAAGAAGCGGGCTCCAAGGCTGCTCTGGCATATGCTGACGCCTGCGACCGTGAAGTCGGCGAGCCGGCCGTTGTCGAATACGCTCGATCTTTTTTCCCGGTTTTGGCCATCGTCTTGGTGCTGCGCTCGTTTCTCTACGAGCCTTTCCAGATTCCGTCCTCATCCATGGTGCCGACACTGGAGGTGGGCGACTATATTTTGGTGAATAAATACGCCTACGGACTGAGATTGCCGGTCACGCGAACGAAGGTTCTGGATTTGGGTGAGCCCGAGCGCGGCGATGTCATGGTATTTTTTCCGCCGCATCAAAATAATACTTATTACATAAAGCGCGTTATCGGGACTCCTGGAGATAGGATCTCTTATCGCGACAAACAGCTTTTTGTGAATGGCGAACGGGTGCCGCAAGAGTGGCTGGCGGAGCTACCGTCCGGCCGGTTCACGGTCAAGATGGGCAGGGAAGAGTTGCCCGGAACAGACGGCTATCTCATGCAAACCGATGATCGACGAGGCGCGCGTAATTTCTCCGTCGTGGTGCAACCCGGCCATTATTTCATGATGGGTGATAATCGAGATAATAGCAGCGACAGCCGCGTGTGGGGGCAGGTGCCCGAGCGTGACATTGTTGGGAAGGCCGTCTCAATATGGATGCACTGGGAGAGCTGGCTCAGCGTGCCCTCGTTTACAAGAGCAGGCGCGATCGATTAGCGAGACGAGGGAGATTATTGTGGGCAGGCAAATGATTTCCGTTACAGAGAGCGCCGACAGTCGAGGATTTGGTCTCTGGACGTTTTCCCTCAACTTACTGCTATTGGGTGCCGCTCTCGTTCTGCTTCTCCGTTTGCTTCCTGGCTACTTCGAATACATGACGGTGAAGGATCTGATTACTCGAGCCGCGGCGGAACATGATGCCCGCAGCGACACGGTGCCAGAGCTGCGCGCCCGCCTGGCAAAGTTGCTGACTACCAATCAGGTTTACGACACCACGATTGACGATATCCGAATTTATCGAGAGGGCGGCGTTATCATTATCGACGCAACCTACGAAAAACGTTTTCCGCTGTTTTGGATTCTCGATGGAGTGATGAGTTTCGATGACTTGATCGTCCAGACCAAACCAGCGGATGGCCCGTGAAAGTGCCCTCGCAGCAAACGCTCGATGCTTTGCAGAAGCGCCTCGGTTACCGTTTCGTCGATGGGAGTTTGCTCACCCGAGCGCTAACACATCGGAGTGCCGCACGCGATCACAATGAAAGACTGGAGTTTCTGGGAGATGCAGTGATCGGCGTGGTTGTCGCCAGCGCTTTCTTTGACCGCTTTCCGCAAGCTAACGAGGGTGAGCTGAGTCGACTCAGAGCGGGGGTTGTTAGTGGGGTGTCCCTGGCAGAAATAGCGCGATCCCTGAAACTCTCTGAATGTTTGATTCTTGGCGAGAGCGAGCGCAAAAGTGGGGGGCGTAACAGAGACTCGATCCTGGCTGACACGCTCGAGGCGCTGGCGGGTGCCATTATGATGGACAGCTCTCTGAGTGGCGCGCGTACGGTGGTCTATGGGTGGCTTCATTCGATGATAGAGGGGTCGACCCTTGATATCGTTGTGGACGCAAAAACACGGCTGCAGGAGTGGCTTCAAGCGAGAGGGGAGTCGCTACCGGAGTATGTTGTGACGTCAGTTTCAGGCGAAGATCACGCGCAATGTTTTCAGGTCCAATGCAAGCTTGGTGAGCGAGGCATTACGACTGAGGCCAGTGGATCTGCGCGGCGGCGTGCAGAGCAAACGGCCGCCGAATTGATGCTGGATGCCTTGGCCGGTGGCCAAAATGCCTGAAAAGCGCTGTGCCCTCGTTGCCATCGTAGGGCGGCCCAATGTGGGTAAATCTACTCTGATGAATCATCTTTTAGGCCAAAAGCTCAGCATTACCTCGCGCAAGCCGCAAACAACCCGTCAACAAATCCTGGGGGTTAGGACGAGCGGTAATGTTCAGCTTGTCTTCATTGATACGCCGGGAATGCACAGCGGCCAGGCCAGCGCGATGAACCGCATGATGAACAAATCGGCTTTGTCCGCACTCATGGATGTAGATGTGACGTTGCTACTGTGCGACCGGACGCGATGGACTGACGAGGACGAGTTGGCGCTAGCCGCGGCGTCGAAGCAAAAAGGGCCGGTTGCATTTGTCATTAATAAGCTCGACCTCCTGACGGAGCCGGACGCTTTATTACCCTTCACGACCGCGCTGTCAGATCGATGTAATTTCGATGTTGTACTGCCCATTTCAGCGCTGCGCCGGCAAGGGTTATCAGAGTTACTGGCTTATCTTGAAAGTAGGGCGCCTGTTGCTCCGCACCTATTTCCCGAGGATCAGATTACTGACAAGAGCCAGCGCTTCTTCGCGGCGGAATTAGTGCGCGAAAAAATTGTGCGTCAGCTGGGAGATGAGTTGCCCTACTCAACTGCAGTAGAGGTTGAGAGCTTCGCAGAGAATAGTAACGGTGTGCTTCACATTGGCATGCTCATATTGGTGGAGCGGTCAGGACAGAAGAAAATTCTGATTGGTGAGTCAGGTGACCGACTCAAATCAATCGGAACCGCAGCCAGGAAAGATATGGAGCGCATGTTCGGCCAAAAAGTGATGTTAAAGCTGTGGGTCAAAGTGAAAGCGGGTTGGTCTGACGATTTGCGGGCTCTAAAAACGCTGGGTCTTGATTCTCAGAGCGGCACGTGAACACGATGCAACCCGCCTGGGTGCTGGGGCGCCGAAACTATGGTGATAATGGCCTGCTGGTCGAGCTTTTTATGGCTGATGGCGGTCGCAGCAGTGCCGTGGCGAAAGGCGTGTTCAGACGCAAAGCGGGAGGCAGTCTCGCCTCATTATTGCAACCCTTTCATCCGCTGCTAGTGCGACTCGCCGGTCGAGGAGAGTTAAAAACGCTGGTTACGGTGGAGTCGCCTAGCCCAGCGTATGTGCTCCATGGGGATGATTTGCTGAGTGGTCTTTACCTCAACGAGCTAATGATTCGGGTGCTACCTCGCTTTGATCCTTATCCCGTCGTTTTCATGGGCTACGGTGAGGCCATCGAGTCACTGCAAAGTGCGGTGGGCGAAATTGCATTGCGACGCTTTGAATTGATCCTTTTGTCCGAGTTGGGCTACCGTATTGATTGGTGGCTGGACGGTAATCAGGACCCAATCCAGGAGCCTATGGACTATCTGTATCATCCATCTCAGGGCTTCATGCCCGTGACGCCGCCGCAATCCGTTGCGGCCAGTAACAAACGGATTCCCGGTGGGGTGATACATGCGGTCAGAAGCTGGCTTGATGATGGCGTCATTCCTGAGAAATCGGAGTTGCATTTGGTGAAGGACGTGACGCGAGCAGCTATTGCGCAGCTCACTCTAGGGCGAAGCCTGAACAGTCGAGCGATTTTTCGATCTCTGAGACGCCCATCGGCGCCGCGACCTGACTGACTGCCGTGACGTTAAATCAGGCACGGTTAAATGACGCCCGGGGTTGAGTAGCGCTTTTATGGTTTCAGCAATTGAGTACGCTTCAGTCGAAGATCTTGTGGGCGGCACCCCTCTTGTCCGGCTCAAGCGACTGCCAGGTGACACCTCTAATATTATTCTCGGCAAGCTGGAGGGAAATAATCCCGCAGGATCCGTCAAGGATCGCGCCGCTTTGAGTATGATCACTCAGGCCGAGGCGGAGGGCAGGATTGCACCGGGGGATACGTTGATAGAGGCCACCAGCGGGAATACGGGCATTGCGTTGGCGATGGCTGCCGCGGTCAAGGGGTATCGACTGCGGTTGATTATGCCGGCCAACCAGAGTGAGGAGCGCAAGGGCGCCATGCGGGCTTATGGTGCTGAACTTGTCGACGTCTCGGCCGATGAGGGTATGGAAGGCGCCCGCGATTTGGCCTTAGCGATGGAGGCGCGAGGCGAGGGGCTTGTGCTGAATCAATTCGCCAATCCTGACAACCCTGCGGGCCATTTCGCTTCGACAGGGCCGGAGATATGGCAGCAGACAGGCGGGCGAGTGACCCATTTTGTGTCGTCAATGGGCACCACGGGCACCATTATGGGGGTCTCCCGCTATTTAAAAGCGCAGAACCCGGCTATTCAGATTATTGGTTTGCAGCCAGTAGAAGGCTCGCAGATTCCGGGTATCCGAAGATGGCCGGCCGCTTATCTACCTAAGATTTTCGACGCTCGGCGGGTAGATCGCGTGATGGATATCAGTCAGGAAGAGTCAGAGCACATGATGCGCCGTTTGGCGCGCGAGGAGGGTATTTTCGCCGGCGTATCCTCTGGTGGTGCTGTTGCGGCCGCGTTGCGACTAAGTCGGGAGGTCGAGAACGCAACTATCGTCGCGATTATCTGCGATCGAGGCGACCGGTATCTGTCAACGGGTGTATTTGATGCCGAGGGTCAGGACCAGTGATGATTGCCGTTTTTACTGCCCGTGATTGCCATTATGGTGGCTGAGGCTGCAGTGGGTACCAACGCCATTGGGAAGTTGCTCGATGTGATGTCACGTTTGCGTGACCCCGAGCACGGGTGCCCCTGGGATCTCCAACAAAACTTCAAATCAATTGTGCCGTTCACCGTTGAAGAGACCTATGAACTGGTGGATGCGATTGAAGCCGAGAATTTTGAGCAGACCCGTGAAGAGTTGGGCGACGTGCTGTTTCAAGTGGTTTTTTACGCGCAGTTGGCGTCAGAGCAAAACCGCTTCGATTTTGATGAGGTTGTTGCCGGTATCACGGACAAGCTTGTCAGAAGGCATCCCCACGTCTTTTCCCCTAATAGTGAGACCGCTACCAGCGAGGCAGAGGTAAAGGAAAACTGGGAGCGTTTTAAGCAGTCGGAGCGAGAGCAGAAAAAACAAAGTGCGATTCTGGATGATGTGCCGCGCGCGCTACCCGCGCTTTCGAGGGCACAGAAGTTACAGAAGCGCGCCGCTCGGGTTGGGTTCGATTGGCTCGATGCAGAGGGGGTGTGGGCAAAAATTGACGAAGAGTTGAGCGAACTTCGGGAGGCGATCGTCTCACATAATGACAGTCACATTGAGGCAGAGTTGGGCGATGTGCTCATCGCCGTAGTGAATCTAGCGAGGCACTTGGGCGTCGATGCGGAGTCTGCGACGAGACGCGCTAACAGCCGTTTTGAAAATCGCTTTAGGGTGATGGAGCAGGCGGCGCTGGAAGAGGGAAGCTCCTTGAGAGATGAAACCCTTGAGCAGCTCGAAAAACGTTGGCAAGAGGCGAAAGCGCATCTAGCGGCTGACTGAGCTTGCGACTTAGCGCTAGCGTGTGTAGCGTAGCGCAAGTGATCTGGTCAGCCCCCAGTTTAACGAAAAAGAGAATCCTCCCTATGCGTATTATTCTTCTCGGCCCGCCAGGCGCAGGTAAGGGCACGCAAGCCCAGTTCATCTGCCAGCAGTTTGGAATTCCGCAAATTTCTACTGGCGACATGCTGAGAGCAGCAGTCGCCGCAGGTTCTGAATTAGGTCGTCAAGCCAAGGCGATCATGGATGCGGGAGGATTGGTATCTGACGACATTATTATCGCTCTGGTGAAAGAGCGATTGCTGGATGCAGACTGCGCTCAGGGGTGTTTGTTCGATGGTTTCCCCCGGACTTTGGTGCAGGCGCAGGCAATGATCGATGAGCGAATCGCTATTGATTACGTTCTGGAAATAGCGGCCTCCGACGAGGAGATTATTAAACGTTTGAGTGGGCGGCGTGTTCATCCGGGTTCAGGGCGTGTCTATCATGTTGATTACAACCCCCCACGCCAATCTGGTCTGGACAATGAAACGGGTGAGCCGTTAGTACAGCGCGATGATGACCGTGAGGAGACGGTGAGGAATCGATTGGGTGTGTACCACGACCAAACTCGGCCTCTGGTAGATTTTTATCGTAACGCTGATGCCGTGAAGTATCACAAGCTCGACGGTGTGGGAGCGGTCGATGAGATCACTCAGGCGATTTTGCGCGTGTTAAGTGCGTAAGTAATTATCACCAGTAAGCTTGTCAATAAATATAAAGCTTGATAGCGTTCAACTCGAGGCTGGGCACATTAGGAGGGACTTATGGCCGCTGCGAAGAAAGCAACAAAGAAAAAACCTGCTGCGAAGAAAAAAGTAGCAGCAAAGAAGAAGGCACCTGCCAAGAAGAAGGCGGCTGCTAAGAAGAAAGCACCTGCCAAGAAGAAGGCAGCTGCTAAGAAGGCACCTG
>JAYPXQ010000023.1:0-27647 GCA_038135595.1 Halieaceae bacterium | reverse complement strand
AATAGCGTCCCACGCGTGGATATCTACATTGACGGTGCAGATGAAGCCAACGAAAAGTTACAGCTGATTAAAGGAGGAGGCGCCGCACTGACGCGGGAAAAAATTATTGCCGCGGTTGCAGATCAGTTTGTTTGTATTGCAGACAGTAGCAAACGGGTTGATGTATTGGGCGGCTTCCCATTACCTGTGGAGGTTATCCCCATGGCCAGAAGCCATGTTGCGCGTGAACTGGTGACGCTCGGTGGTCAACCCGTATGGCGGGAAGGCGTCATCACTGACAACGGCAACTTGATTCTTGATGTCCACGATCTGCACATCGATGCACCGCTGGAAATGGAGCGGGCGATCAACGAAATCACGGGCGTGGTCTGCAATGGACTGTTTGCCATCCGACCGGCGGACGAGCTGCTTTTGGGGACGCCAAACGGGGTCGTCTCAATCACACTTTAGTCCATCAATTTATTTTGATTAATGTTCTAGGCGCTGTTACCCTCCGCGCCCATGCTGAATACTAGACGCATTGTAAACCTGCACCCCCCAGCAGATGAGGGGGAGCTCGCCTCGTTACTCAAAGCGGCGGGAGACGAGCTGCGCCTGCAGATCCTGCGCATAATGGCGCAGGACTCCTATGGCGTGTCTGAGCTCTGCGATATCTTATCGATGCGGCAAAGCGCCCTGAGCCATCATCTAAAGATTCTGATTGATGCCGGTTTGCTCAAGCGCAAAAAAGAGGGCACTGCCGCCTTTTACCGGCGCGCCGTTCCAGAGGGTCCACTGGCTACGTTGCATCAGGAAATCTTGCTCCGAGTCGACGAAGCCGAACCCGCCACAACATTGCTAGAAGGCGTAGCCCGGGTGCAGCGCCAACGCGAATCCAATTCTCTGGCATTTTTTAAGGGCAACCTGGATCGCTTTCGAGAACAGCAAGAACTGATCGCACCGTGGCAAGACTACAGTGAGGTGACGCTGCAATTACTGGACAGGAACCGTATCGAGCGCCTGTCTCGCATTATCGAGGTAGGCGTAGGCGAAGGTTGGTTGTTACCCGCTTTGCATGACCGTGCAGAGTCAGTACTGGCACTGGATCTGTCAGACGCCATGCTGGCTCGCGCAGAGGCATTTACAGGTCATCTACCACAGGTCGAGTTCGTTCAGGGGAGCACCGCGCACGTCAAGGCGATGAATCATAGAGCCGACGCGGTGATTGCCAACATGGTGCTCCATCACACGCCCGATCCAAAACAAGTTCTCCATGAAGCGTCACAGCTACTGAAGGCCAACGGCAAACTGATTGTGAGTGAATTATGTGCCCACGATCAGGTTTGGGCGCGCGAGCACTGTGGGGATCTGTGGTTGGGGTTTGCGCCCGAGCAACTGCAAATCTGGGCGGAGGAGGCAGGGCTCACACTGGGCGCCAACGTGTTTATCGCACAACGTAACGGCTTCCAGATACAAATTCATCAATTCGAAAAAGCACCCCATCCGCTTTAGAGGACAACTAATGAGCGACTATTCCCTTTTCACCTCGGAGTCTGTCTCTGAAGGGCATCCCGACAAAATGTCGGATCAAATCTCCGATGCCATTCTCGATGCTTATCTGGCAAAAGATCCAGACGCACGCGTTGCCGTGGAGACGCTAGTGAAAACCGGCATGGTTGTGGTCGCCGGCGAGGTCACTACGTCATCCAATATCACCCCCGGTGACCTAGAGCAGGTGATCCGGCAAACGGTGCTCGATATCGGTTTTGACTCTTCCGATGTGTGTTTTGACGGCAATACCTGTGCCGTGATTAACGCCATCGGTCAGCAGTCAGCCGACATCGCCATGGGTACTCATGAAGCTGACGAAGCCAATCAGGGCGCGGGTGACCAGGGGCTGATGTTCGGCTATGCCTCGGACGAAACCGATGTCCTGATGCCCGCACCCATTTATTTCTCCCACCGGCTCGTTGAAAAACAAGCTGAACTCAGAAAATCGGGGGCGCTCCCGTGGCTACGACCCGATGCAAAAAGCCAAATAACCCTGCGCTATAACGCAGACGGTAAGCCGGAGCGTATCGAGGCAGTCGTCCTGTCGACGCAACACGCGCCTGACATTTCGCAGGATGACCTTCGCGCCGCCGTGCGCAAGGAAATTATTGAGGCGACCTTGCCGGCAGAGTGGCTCCACGCCGACACGCTGTTTCACATCAATCCAACGGGAAACTTCGTCATCGGTGGACCGCAGGGAGATTGCGGCCTGACCGGGCGCAAGATCATCGTCGATACCTACGGCGGCATGGCACGCCATGGCGGAGGGGCGTTCTCGGGCAAAGATCCCTCCAAGGTTGATCGTTCAGCCGCCTACGCCGGACGTTACGTCGCGAAAAATATCGTAGCGGCAGGCCTGGCAAGACGTTGCGAGGTGCAGGTTTCCTACGCTATTGGGGTCGCAGAACCGACCTCTATCTCAGTGAACACCTTCGGCACAGCGACGCTGTCTGATGAGGCAATTGTCACACTGATCCGGGATCACTTTGATCTGCGGCCAAAAGGACTTATTAATATGCTGAATCTGAAGCGGCCCATTTACCGTAACACCGCAGCATACGGGCACTTTGGCCGCACGGGCGAGAGCTTTACTTGGGAACGCACCGATAAAGCAGACGCCCTCCGCGCAACCGCCGGGCTGTAATCCACCAATTTAATGACTCAAGAGAAGAGAGCACGCTATGAATACTGCCGTTGAACAAACCGTATTCGCAGATTACAAGGTCGCGGATATTCACCTCGCCGACTGGGGCAGACGCGAACTGGAAATCGCAGAAAGCGAAATGCCTGCGCTCATGGCGTTGAGAGAGCAATACCGCGAATCGCAGCCGCTGGCGGGGGCCAAAATTCTTGGCTGTATTCACATGACGATTCAAACCGGCGTGCTGATCGAGACACTGGTAGCGCTGGGTGCTGAAGTACGCTGGTCTTCCTGCAATATCTTCTCGACACAAGATCATGCCGCAGCCGCGATCGCAGCCGCCGGAGTACCTGTTTTCGCCTGGAAAGGGGAGACCGAGGAAGAATATGAATGGTGCATCGAGCAAACCATTTTGGCCGACGGAAAGCCTTGGGACGCCAACATGATTCTCGATGATGGTGGTGACCTTACTGCCATGCTGCATGAGCAGTATCCTGAAATGCTGGATCGCATCCACGGTATTACCGAAGAAACCACCACAGGCGTCCATCGCCTTTACGAAATGCTCGCCAACGGCGAACTGAAAGTACCGGCTATTAATGTTAATGACGCCGTGACCAAATCAAAGAACGACAATAAATATGGCTGCCGCCACAGCCTGAATGACGCCATCAAACGGGGCCTGGATCATTTGCTCGCCGGCAAGCGTGCGCTAGTCATCGGGTATGGCGACGTCGGTAAGGGCTCCGCTCAATCTCTGCGGCAAGAGGGCATGATTGTGCGGGTGACGGAATGTGATCCGATATGCGCAATGCAGGCCTGCATGGACGGCTTCGAGGTGGTATCGCCTTTTATGGACGGTGTAGACGACGGTACCGACAGTTGCATCGATAGGGCACTGTTATCCACCACCGACCTGCTCGTGACTGCCACGGGCAATTTCAACGTCTGCACTGCTCCCATGTTGCGGGCGCTGAAGTCAGGAGCAGTGGTCTGCAACATTGGGCACTTCGACAATGAAATCGATACCGCCTACATGCGCGCCGAGTGGCAGTGGGAAGAAATCAAACCCCAGGTGCATAAAGTGATTCGCGATACGACCAGCAATGATCATTTGCTCCTGCTATCCGAGGGGCGTTTGGTCAACTTGGGTAACGCAACGGGGCACCCCTCACGCATTATGGATGGCTCTTTCGCGAATCAAGTGCTGGCGCAGATACATCTCTACGATAAGCGCTTTGCCGACCTCGCGGGCGACGAGCGCGCCGCTGCCATCACGGTGGAGGTGCTCCCCAAACACTTGGATGAACAAGTTGCCACCTACATGGTGCAGGGGTTCGGCGGTGTTATGACCAAGCTGACGCAAAAGCAGGCCGACTATATCGGCGTCGGTGTCGACGGGCCCTTTAAAAACGACGCCTACAAGTATTAGCCACGCAAAATGGTACCGAGTGGGCCTTGAATCCACTCGGTGCCTACCTCGTGGTCATGCCTTAAACTAACCACAGAGCAAGGCCTGATCATGCGCACTCCCAGACTATTTATTGACCAAAACCTCGCACCGCAGCGCCAAATCGATATTGACGGCGCCGGCGCACAGTACCTGAGTCGCGTTCTGCGAGCGCGAGTGGGGCATCAGATTGCCCTGTTCGACGGCAGTGGCCGCGAGTTCCCTGCAGAAGTCATTGCCATCGGCAAACGTGCGATCACGGTGCTTTTAGGCAAGGGAGTCGAGCCGGCAACCGAATCGCCCATCCATACCTCGCTGGGGCTCTGTCTTAGCAAAGGCGACCGTTTCGACTGGGCGGTGCAAAAAGCCACTGAGCTCGGCGTGAGCGAAATCCAGCCGTTAGTGAGTGAGCGCGTTGACTTCGCCATCCCGGAGGACCGAATCGGAAAAAGAGTGGCCCACTGGCAACAGATTGCCGTTAGCGCCTGCGAACAGAGCGGCCGCGTTAAAGTGCCTCGACTGCATCCACCAACGCCGTTGTTGGAGTGGGTGAGCATGACATCCGCCGACGAGAAATGGGTGCTCGACGGCGCCGCTGATCAGTCATCGCTGCCCGATATCCCCCCCAAAACGGTCGCTATACTGGTGGGCCCTGAAGGAGGTTTAACCGACGGCGAAGTGAGTACCGCACTGAAGTTGGGGTTTCGGGCGCTGCGTTTGGGCCCCAGGATATTGAGAACCGAGACTGCACCCGCGGTAGCACTGACACTGATTCATTCTCGCTGGGGCGATCTTCACGCCTCCTAGCCGCCGCTCAGCCGCTGCGCTCATGCTGGGCCCGCACCCATTCCAACCAGGCTGCTGCCGCATTCAGGTAATGACTGGTGCGCGGGGAATGAAAAATTTCGAAGGCATGCTGCGCTCGGGGCAGCTCGGCGTAAACCACTGGGTGGGACGCTCGCGAACTCATCTCCGCAACGAAACGTCGCACCTCCTCGACCCAAACCAAAGAGTCGTACGTGCCCTGAACAACACACAACGGCGGCGCCGTCTCAGCGACTCCGGGGCGATCGACCCAAGAGATCGGCGATCCGTCCTCAAACACCTCGGGCGCTTCTTCACGGGTCTGCTGAATAATCTTGCGCGCAATGAAAGCATCCATACGCCCTTGCTGACGGATGCCATGACGATTGGTGAAATCAACTGCCGGATATAACGCCAGCACCCCTTGCACACCGGTATCCGCACCCTCAAATCCCTGCTGCCAGTCCGCATGCCCGGGTGACAGTCCGGCGAGCAGAGAGAGGTGGCCGCCCGCAGACCCTCCCGTAATCACAATGAAGTCAGGGTCACCGCCGTACTCGCCAATGTGCGCTTTTACCCACGCAATCGCTTTTTTGACGTCAATGATCTGTGCCGGGAAAGCATCGCGCGGGGCCAAACGATAATTGATGGATACACCTACCCAGCCAGACTCAACCATACGATGCAACAGCGGCTGCGCCTGTTCAGATTTGTGCCCGACCATCCAGGCACCGCCGTGAACCTGCAGCAAGACAGGGCGACGTTCTCCCGATGTCACCGGCAGGTAGAGATCCAAAAGCCCGCGTTTTCCGGCGTCGCTATAGGCAATATTGCGGACGTACTTGACGCCGGGACGGCGAAATCGAAACGGCCAGAGCCACTCCTGGCTCAGAATCTGCTGAGTAAGTTTATGGCGTCGAGAACTCGGGATCTGCTCTAAGTAATCCGGGCCCAGCGCGAGATTGAGTGCACGCTGAAACACAGCGCCAGCATCGAACATATCGCGCAATGCCCACGCCAAGAGTGCCCAAGACCCCAAAAAAGCCGAAAGTCCGAAGCCAAATCCCGCTGAATCCGTGCCCACGAGCAGGACCCAGAGTGCAACGAATCCTAATTGCGAGCCCATCACCCAAACCGCCGCTTCACCGGTAATCCACCCCGAAAAGAACCAGATCCAGACACCCCACCCGATAGTGCGCACCCTGAGTACGACTGTGACGGCGCAAATCAGGCCCATGACGCCGATAACAACGAATAAACTGTCCATACACTGCCCCATTTCGGCCAATAAATTCCCTGCTTTCAGGGAAACGGGATCTTGCGGCGATCGGCCGCTAATCGCAAGATGTCTCCCTCTGTGTGACAAGGGCGCTGATATGGGCATCAAGCTCGGCGTAGTAATGGATCCTATCGAGGGCATCCACTATAAAAAGGACACCACGCTGGCGCTGTTATGGGCCGCGCAGGACCGGGGTTGGTCATTGTTTTACATAACCCCCGACGCGCTCTTTCTCGATGGGGAGCGTCCGATGGCGATGGCCCAGTCACTGACAGTGCATCGAGATCCTGCACATTGGTTCGACGCGGGTGAGCCAGAGGACATTGCCCTCGCCGACCTCGATATCTGCCTGATGCGCAAGGACCCTCCCTTTGACATGGAGTACATTTACGCCACTTACCTGCTTGAGCGCGCCGAGCGGCAGGGCACGTTGGTCGTCAACCGCTGTCAGAGCCTCCGCGATTGCAACGAGAAACTCTTCGCTACCGAGTTCCCCGACTGTTGCCCCACGTTGCTGGTCAGTCGAGACATGTCAAAGCTGAGAGGGTTCCATCGCCAGCATGGGGATGTGATTTTCAAACCGCTGGATGGCATGGGTGGCAGCGCCATCTTCAGAGTCAAACAGGACGATCCGAATGTCAGCGTGATTCTGGAAACGCTGACCCAGTCGGGACAAGAAACGATCATGGCCCAGACCTACCTACCGGCCATTAGCGAGGGAGACAAACGCATCCTGATGATAAACGGCGAGCCGGTGCCGTTTTGCCTCGCCCGTGTCCCGCTGGCAGGAGAGAGTCGCGGCAACCTCGCAGCGGGCGGCTCGGGCCGCGTGCAAGCCCTGTCAGATCGAGATTTGTGGATCGCTTCTCAAGTCGGACCCGTCCTGAAAAAGCGTGGGCTGTACTTCGTGGGTCTGGATGTCATCGGTGACTACCTCACGGAGATCAATGTCACCAGCCCGACCTGCCTGCGAGAAATCGAAGCAGAATCGGGGCTGGACATAGCAGGGCAACTGCTGGACACCCTGAACGCAGCAGTCACAGAAAAGGCCAAGTCCTGAAACCTCTCTTCGCGCTATTGGCCAGCCAAGATCAGCGCCTGCTCAGATCTGCGTTCGTCTTCTCTCTGGGTGCGCACCTGGTACTGATCTTCGGCGTTCTGGTCTCGCCGGCGAGTGAAGAAGCGATTGCCACAGCCAACCGTGCAGTGACGGTGCTCCTGCGGCGCGCCTCGGAGGCACCTTTAGCCGCGCTCGCTGAGGCCTCGGCGCATCAACAGGGAGTGACTGTCTCAGGCGATCGCGTTGCCATGGAGGACGTCAGCCAGTACCAACACACTGCCCCATCTTTGAACAACAGCGCGCAGAAGGCTTCTCGAATGACATCGCGCTCCAACGCGCTTCCCCAACATCAAGCGCCTGTGGCCGCTCGCGCCGCGCTCGAAGCAGAATATGTGCGCCGATGGCAAGTGGCCATTGAACAATTTGGTAACGCCCGGTATCGCGATACCGCCAAGCGCTACGGTAATGGCGACGTCCGGCTTCGAGTGAGGGTTGATTCGAAGGGCGGCCTACGAGGCATACAAGTACTCGCGACCTCAGGCGAAGCCGCATTGGACCGCGCTGCCATCGAGACCGTAGAACGTCTCGCACCCTTCAGCGCATTCCCTCCAGCGCTCGCCAATTCCGTGGAAGAGTTGGATATCATTCGCACATGGCAGTTCAGATACTGAGGTACAGACGGTAACCAATGACACGTGAGGAGCATCAACTGCTGACAGGAACCTGCGACGAGGGGTCGTATCAGGGGCAGTTACTGATCGCCACCCCGGTGATCGGTAGCGGGTTCTTCAATCGCTCGCTCACCTACCTTTGCCACCACGACGCTGATGGCGCGATGGGAATTGTCATTAATCAGCATCTCGATCTCGCACTCTCAGACATGCTGGAGCATCTGGATATAGACACTGTCAGTGACCTATCGGACTGCCCGGTGCTCGCTGGCGGGCCGGTGGGCACAGAGCAGGGATTTGTCTTGCACCGCGGCAGCCCCAAGTGGGAGGGCAGTCGCGCCGTGGGAGAGGATCTCAGCCTCACTACCTCCCGCGACATTCTATGTGCCTTGGCAGTGGGAGACGGGCCCAAGGACTACCTGGTCGCACTGGGCTATGCAGGGTGGGGTCCCGGGCAGTTGGAACAGGAAGTGTCGGGAAATAGCTGGCTGACCGTTCCCGCGGACCGACGCATCCTGTTTCAGGTCGCCACTAATGACAAACTCGCTGCCGCGGGCCAACAACTGGGTATCGACATCGATCTGCTGACCGCCCAGGCGGGCCATGCCTGAGCATGGCGCGGCCGGAATGCGTCATCGCCCTCGACTTCGGACTTCGCAACATCGGCGTCGCCGTGGGCAATACAGTGACCCTCACGGCACAACCCCTGACTATTCTGGCGGCCAGAGATGGCGTGCCCGACTGGTCAACACTAGCTGCTCTGGCAAAGGAGTGGCAACCGGATCGCATTATTGTCGGTCATCCGCTGAATATGGACGGCTCTGCCAGTGAGCTGAGTGAACGTGCGGCAAAGTTTTCGCGGCAAGTAGAAGGCCGGCTGGGTCTGACCGTCACGCTGGTAGATGAAAGACTGTCGAGCCGCGAAGCCAAAGCAATGGCATTCACGAAAGGCCACAAAGGTGACTTTGCGGCCGATCCCATCGATGATCAGGCGGCCGCCATCATTCTCACGACTTGGCTAAACGATCAATAGACATCAAGCGGTGATGCTGTCTGGCTGTCGCGCTTTTTCTCTCGCAGCCTCAACCGAGACGATTCTTTTGTCTACCAGGTGCTGCAGACACTGATCCATCGTCTGCATGCCAACCGCCTGTCCTGTCTGGATAGCAGAATACATCTGCGCAACTTTGTCTTCGCGGATGAGATTGCGTATGGCCGATGTCCCACGCATGATCTCGTGCGCCGCGACGCGCCCCCCGCTTTTGCGCTTGAGCAGCGTCTGGGAAATCACGGCCTGCAGTGATTCAGACAGCATTGAGCGCACCATCGCTTTTTCATCTGCTGGAAAGACATCGATGACACGGTCAATGGTTTTGGCCGCCGACGTGGTGTGCAAGGTTCCAAATACCAGATGCCCCGTCTCGGCGGCCGTCAACGCCAATCTAATGGTCTCGAGATCGCGCATCTCACCCACCAGAATGATGTCGGGATCCTCTCGCAAGGCCGAACGAAGCGCCTCAGAAAATCCCAGCGTGTCGCGATGCACCTCTCGCTGATTGACCAGGCAACGCTTGCTCTCGTGAACAAACTCGATCGGATCCTCGATCGTCAAGATGTGGTCGTACCGGTTGTCATTGACGTAATCAACCATCGCCGCGAGGGTGGTGGACTTACCCGACCCCGTGGGTCCGGTGACCAGCACGAGCCCTCTGGGCAACAGCGATATATCGCGGAATACCTGCCCCATACCCAGGGCTTCCATGGTCAACACCTCTGAGGGGATGGTGCGGAATACCGCGCCGGCACCCCTGTTCTGGTTAAAGGCGTTGACTCTGAAACGCGCGACATTGGGCACCTCGAACGAAAAATCTGTTTCGAGAAACTCCTCGAAATCCTTGCGTTGCCGATCGTTCATAATGTCGTAGATCAGCGCCTGCACTTGCGCATGATCCTGAGGGGGGACGTTGACGCGTCGTATGTCTCCGTCCACTCTGATCATCGGGGGCAAGCCCGCCGAGAGGTGGAGGTCAGAAGCGCCTTGTTCAACGCTAAATGCGAGTAATTCAGTGATATCCATTTCACTTGCTCCGCTATTGTCGGGCTATCACATGGCGGATCAACTTCCTTATGATGCTATCCATGATGCCGACTGAACTCCTGTCTAATATATCAGAAGTCACGCGCCGAATAAGGGCCGCTGAAGAGGCGGCTGGCCGGCCCAAAAATAGCGTCTCTTTGCTTGCTGTCAGCAAAACCAAGCCGGCCGAGCTCATTCGGATCGCCTATCAAAACGGGCAAATAGCCTTCGGTGAAAATTACGCCCAAGAAATGCAGGAAAAAGCGCTGTTACTCGCCGATCTACCCATCGAGTGGCACTTTATTGGCCCCCTGCAAAGCAACAAAACGGCGGTAATTGCCGCCTGCTGCAGCTGGGTGCATAGCGTAGATCGCCTTAAGATCGCGCGTCGTCTCAGCGAGCAACGCCCGCCAGATAAACTTCCGCTCAACGTTTTGATACAGGTCAATGTGTCGAGAGAGCCCAGCAAGTCGGGGGTGTTGCCTGAGGCGCTTCCCGACCTGGCTTACCAATTGGACACATTACCGGGCATCACGCTACGCGGTCTTATGGCTATACCCGCCCCAGCCCGCTCGGCCGAAGATCAGCGCGCGCCCTTTAAAGCCTTGCGCGAACTGAAAGACAGTCTCGACCTCGACAGACCCGATTTTGATACTTTGTCGATGGGCATGTCTGCCGACTTGGAGGCGGCAATCGCCGAGGGTGCCAACCTCGTCCGGATCGGAACAGATATTTTCGGTGCGCGGTATAATTAGGGCACTTTGACTTGGACACCAGTGAGCTCATGGCGTCTCAAATTGCCTTTCTTGGGGCCGGCAATATGGCCAGCGCCATCATTAATGGCCTGTTAGCGACCGGCTTCTCCCCTAAACAGTTGCGGGCGACAGATCCGAGCGAAAAAGCGCTTGAGACACTTCGGACGGCAGGCCTTGAGCAGCTCAGCGCCTCGCCGGAGCAACTTTGCGAGGGGGCGGACCTGATTGTGGCGGCTGTCAAACCGCAAATCATGTCAGCGGCGCTAGCGCCACTCAAAAACAAACTGGGCCGGAACACGGCGTTACTGTCGATAGCGGCCGGGATTCCGATCGCATCCCTGCAGCGGGATATCGGGGACACCACCCCCATCATTCGCTGCATGCCCAATACCCCCGCTATGATCGGTAAGGGCGCGAGCGCGCTTTACGCTTCCGAACAGGTCACCGACAGCCAACGCCAGCTGGCCGAAGCAGTTACCAACGCGGTGGGCATGACCGTTTGGGTGGCCGAGGAGAGTCTGCTGGATGCCGTCACCGCAGTCTCGGGTAGCGGGCCCGCGTATTTCTTCGCATTGATCGAGGCTGTCACGCACGCGGGGACGCAACTCGGGCTGGCGCCAGAAACCGCCCTCGCACTGACCGTGCAAACGGCCATTGGGGCAGCTGAGCTAGCACAGCGATCTGACTTGCCCATAGCCACACTGAGGGAAAACGTCACCAGCCCCGGAGGGACCACCGAGGAGGCGCTCAGGGCACTTACAGAGGCGCAGTTCGACGCGGTCGTGACCGATGCCGTAAAGCGCTGCGCAAACCGCGCAAAAACCCTGGGTGAGGAGTTTGGCTGAGATGGGTGCTGGCACAGAGATATCGCTCTATCTGATACGCAACCTGGGTGCGTTTCTGCTTTTACTGGTGGTGGTGCGCGGGGTATTGCACGCCTCACGCGTGAACTTTTACAACCCGCTATCCCAGCTAGTGGTGCGCCTGACCAATCCGCTCGTCGCACCGCTTCGCGGCATACTGCCCGCAACCGGCAGAGTGGACTGGGCGACCTGGGTACTGGCGATCGTGATTCAAGTAGCCATCCTGGCAGCGATCGCCCTGGTGGCAGGGGAGCGGTGGGCGCTACCCGATCCTCTGGCACTGTTCGCATGGGGAGTCGTCGGCGTTTTGGGTCTGCTGATTAATTTTTATTTCTTTACCTTGATTGCGATGATTGTGGTGAGTTGGATCGCGCCCGGAAGTCGCCACCCCGCCATCGAACTGATCTGGCAGATCTCGGAGCCGGTGATGGCACCATTCCGGGCGCTGCTACCGAATATGGGCGGCATCGACTTTTCGCCAATACTGGTCTTCATCACCCTCAACGTGCTGCAGATTGCCCTGCGGCATCTCGCCATATCTGTGGGTTTGCCAACGGGTCTGGTATTCGGTCTGTAGATGATGGCAGCCGATCTGTCAGTCAATAGCGTGGGGGTGGTAACACCTCAGATGGCGCAATTCACCGCACCGTTTCAGTTTTCTAACGATACGACTCTCGATCAGCACACGCTGGTTTACGAGACGTATGGAGAACTCAACGCGGCCGGGACCAACGCGGTATTGATCTGCCATGCCCTCTCGGGCTCACACCACGCCGCCGGCGTCCACAGCGAGGCTGAAAAACGCCCTGGGTGGTGGGATCTTACCATTGGCCCAGGCAAGCCTATCGACACCAATCGGCTATTTGTTGTGTGCTCAAATAATCTGGGCGGCTGCGACGGCTCTACCGGGCCCAGTACCCTTATGCCCGGTAGCAATATCCCTTGGGGGTCTCAATTTCCACAACCTCAGGTGCGAGACTGGGTTCGCAGTCAAAAACTACTGGCAGAGTATTTGGGTATTTCACGCTGGGCCGCGGTGATCGGCGGTAGCCTCGGCGGCATGCAGGCGCTCCAGTGGGCCGTTGACTATCCAGACTGGGTTGAACATTGCGTGGCGCTGGCGTCGGCGCCCGGTTTAACTGCGCAAAACATTGCTTTTAACGAGATTGCGCGTCACGCCATCCTCTCAGACCCGGAATTTAAGGGTGGTGATTATCTGGCAGAGGACACACTCCCCGCGCGCGGCGTGGCGCTGGCACGCATGGTCGGACACCTGACCTACATGTCTGCTGATGGTATGAGTGATCGCTTTGGCAGAGAGCTACGGGAAGAGAGCTTTTCTTCAGACGGCCATCGAGAACGGGTGTTTCAGGTAGAAAGCTATCTGCGCCATCAAGGCGACCGATTTTCTACCCGCTTTGACGCCAATACCTATGTGCTGATGACCCGGGCACTCGATCTCTTTGATCTGTCGGAGGGGTATCCTGATCTTGCTACCGCATTGTCCCAAGCAACCGCTAATTTTCTGTTGGTGTCGTTTAGCTCCGACTGGCGTTTTGCGCCGCAACGGTCGATAGAAATTCGCGATGCACTCATGGCCACGGGAAAACCGGTGACCTATGCCAATATCGAGACGGACGACGGTCACGACGCCTTTCTACTGCCTCACCCCACCTACGAGCGCTTGCTGTCGGAGTGGATGCAGCGCGTGGGTCCGTCATCATGAATCGTCTGGATCTCAATACGGTGCTCGATTGGGTTCCAAGAAGCAGTAACGTGCTGGATCTGGGCTGCGGAGACGGCGCTTTTCTGCACCGACTCTGCGCTGAGCGTGGCGTCACCGGCGTGGGCGTCGAAATCGATGCGGATAATTTGATTAGCGCAGTGCAAAAGGGCCTGGATGTCATTCAGGAAGACATTAACGCCGGCCTACATTGTTTTCCTGCCGAGCGATTCGACGTCGTCATTCTGACCCACGCACTCCAGGAGCTAACCCATCCGCATATCGCGCTGCAGCGTATGGTTCAGATTGGCAAGGAGGCCATCGTATCGTTCCCTAATTTTGGACATTGGTTTTGCCGCATGCATCTCGGGTTCAAAGGCCGCATGCCCATGTCCCGCGCGATGCCGCGCAATTGGTACGACACCCCCAACATCCACTTTTGCACCGTCAGGGACTTTGAAGCGCTGTGTTCGGAACTCAACATCGACATTATCGAGCGGGCGACCATCGCCGGTCCCGCCCAGCGTTTTCTGGGAAAACTATGGCCCAACCTGTTCGCCACCAGCGCGGTCTACCGTATCTGCCAGTCTGGGCGGTAGCGCTTTGCCTGTTGCTCAGCTTGGGGATTCACAGTGCCCACGCCCAGCAGTCCACGCAATACGATGAGTTCGAACTTCATCACAGCATCGTCTACACCACGTTTGTCGCACCGGAGGTCGCCGCCGAGTACGGCATCACTCGTGGGGCAGACAAAGCCATGCTTACCCTGTCTGTGCGCGACGCTGCCTCCGGCGACATGGCGGGCCGACCGATGGAGATTAGCGGTCGGTCCTGGGACCTGATCACGGGTGGTGAATTGGATGTGCGTGAAATCCGCGAGGGCCGTGCGACTTATTACATCGTCCCTTTTGAGTTTCTCGATCGCGAGTACCGCTTCTTTGAGTTCTCCTTTCGACCTGAAGGTAGCGAAAAGGTGTACGAGCACAAAATGAAAGTTCAGTTGTGGCGACAGGACTGACGTTGACAGAAAACACCTTGCCAACCCTCGTCATCGCGAGCCACAACGCCGGGAAAATCGCCGAGTTCGAACGCATTTTGTCAGGCTGGTGGCGCATTCAGCCCCAAGCCACACTGGGGGTGACGGCCGTCGAGGAGACAGGGCTTTCCTTTATAGAAAACGCGATACTCAAGGCCAGACATGCCTGTCATAAGACAGGACATGCCGCACTTGCCGACGATTCGGGGTTAGTTGTACCCGCCTTGGAGGGCGCGCCGGGCCTCCATTCCGCACGCTATTCCGGCTCAGGAGACGACGGCAATAACACGCTGTTACTGAGCAATATGCGTGGCTTACAAGGCGAAGAGCGAGCCGCATTTTATATTGCCGTTCTGGTGCTCATGCGCGGACCCGAGGACCCCGCACCGATTGTTACGGAGGGCCGCTGGCATGGACACGTTGCGGAAGTTCCGCGGGGTGATGGTGGCTTTGGCTACGACCCCCTCTTCATCCCTCGGGGAGAAAAGCGACACGCGGCAGAACTGTATCCTGACGAGAAAGATAAGGTGAGTCATCGGGGCTTGGCGGTCGCCCAGCTGCTGAGCCACTTTGGCGAATGATTCAATCCAAAAACGTACCCCTGTCGCTCTACATCCACCTTCCATGGTGCGCCCAAAAATGCCCGTACTGTGACTTCAACAGTCACGAGGGCTTCTCGGACAGTTATCAGGAGCCCTATGTCAACGCGTTGCTCGCAGATCTGGAAAGCCAAAAGGAATGGGCCTCAGGGCGCGCGCTAGAGACCATATTTATAGGCGGTGGCACCCCCAGTCTATTCACTGGCATATGGATAGATCGCATCCTTTCGGGGGTAGCAAAGGTCATTACGATTTCGCAGACCGCGGAAATCACCCTTGAGAGCAACCCGGGTAGCGCGGAGATAGCGCGGTACAGAGACTACCGTAGCGCTGGCGTCACGCGGCTCAGCATCGGGGTGCAGAGCTTTGACGACACCTCTCTCGCCCGGCTAGGGCGGATTCATTCTGGAAAAGAAGCCAGACCCGCGCTTGCACTGGCGGACAAGGCCGATTTCAGTCGTTGGAATATCGATCTGATGCACGGGCTTCCGGGTCAAGATCCCGAAAGCGCCCGAGCCGACATCGGGGAAGCAATCCGCCTCAGCGCGGGGCATATTTCACGCTATCAGCTCACCATAGAGCGGAATACGCGGTTTTGGTCGACGCCGCCAGCACTGCCCGACGAAGACACGCTGGCGCAGATCGAGGACACGGGACATACGTTGCTCGCGGACGCCAGTTTTTCCCAATACGAAGTGTCTGCGTTTTGTCGTCCCAATAACGAGTGTCGTCACAACATGAACTACTGGACCTTCGGCGATTATCTGGGCATCGGCGCCGGCGCTCATGGCAAGCTGACTCTGGAAGACGGCACGATCATTCGAACCCAACGAACTCGATCGCCAGTGGATTACCTTAATCAAGCAGGCGCGGCGCCCTTTGCCTCACCCGCTGTGCAGGTGATCTCGGCAGACGACCTCCCGGGAGAGTTTGCGATGAACGCGCTGCGACTGCCCGGCGGCGTTCCGCTGGCCTATTTTACCGAGCGAACCGGTCTCCCGGAGAACGTGCTGAAGCAGCGCGCGCAAACAGCCCTTGAGCGAGGCTGGTTAGCGGATTGGGGAGGCGGCCGATTCGTTACGACGCCGCTGGGCTTTACCTTTTTGGACAGCGTGCTGGCCACGCTGTTGTAACGCTACCCGCGATAATAAACCCAATCCCAAACCCCGTGGCCGAGCCGTTCACCCCGAGCTTCAAACTTGGTCAGCGGTCGGTATGCAGGTCTCGGCAGTGGCGCGCTCATGGTGCCGCCAGCACTGCTCATCTCGGGAGTCGCATCGAGCACCGCTAGCATGTGCTCGGCATAAGGCTCCCAGTCGGTAGCCAGATGGAGGTAACCACCAGGGCGCAGCAATCGCTTAACAAGATCAATAAAATGCGGCTGAATCAGGCGGCGCTTGTGGTGCCGCTTTTTATGCCAGGGATCGGGAAAAAAAATGTGGATGGCGTCGACGGATCCTGGAGCCATACACCGTGCGAGGACTTCGACAGCATCGTCGGCGTAGACACGAACATTGTGGCACTCCGACACTAATAATTGGCTCAGTAAACGCCCCACACCTGGGCGATGCACTTCGATACCGACAAACTGGGCTTCAGGATCTGCCGCCGCCATATGCAAAAGGCTGTCACCCATGCCGAAGCCGATTTCGATCACCCGTCGGCCAGCAAAGCCAAAACGGTTATCCCAATCCAATAGCCCGTCTTCAAGATGCAAGCCAAAACGCGGCAAGCCTTCACGCCAGCCGCGCTCCTGCCCTGGCGTCATGCGCCCGGCACGCATCACAAAACTTCTGATACGACGAGAAATTGCGGGCTGCGGAGAAGGCATCCGGGAGCCGCCCTATCGCTTCGATGCGTTAAGCGAGCAGGGCGGTACGGATTTTTTTCATTGCATTGGCTTCTAGCTGTCTGATGCGCTCAGCCGAGACATCGTAGCGCGCCGCCAACTCATGCAATGTGGACTTGTCATCGATCAACCAGCGCCGCTCCAGGATATCGCGACTGCGCTCATCGAGGTCAGCCAATGCTGACTGTAAGCGCGCACTGCTGTCCTGAGCAAAATCAGCCGCTTCAACCAGCTGCTCGGGGTCGGCCGCTGTATCTGCAAGAAAATACTGCGGGGCTTGCCAGCTATCCTCATCATCGCTCTCGGCCGGCGCATCGTATGCCAGGTCTCGACTGGCAAGCCGGCCCTCCATCCGCGTCACTTCTGCCTCGTCGACACCCAAGTCTGCTGCAATAGCCCGGGTTTCTTCGGCCGATAACCAGCCCAAAGATTTCTTTTGGCTGCGTAAATTGAAGAATAGTTTTCGTTGCGCCTTAGTCGTCGCCACTTTCACAATCCGCCAATTGCGCAGGATGTATTCGTGCATCTCGGCCTTGATCCAATGGACCGCAAAAGAGACAAGACGCACGCCCTTGGTAGGATCAAAACGCTTGACGGCCTTCATCAACCCCACGTTTCCTTCCTGAATCAGGTCCGCCTCTGCCAGCCCGTAGCCGGAATAACTCCGTGCAATGTGGACCACAAATCGCAGATGCGCCAACACCAGCTCCCGAGCCGAGTCGACGCAATCATCGTAATAGAGCCGCTCAGCCAATTCCTGCTCGCGCTCAGCCGATAGCACCGCTATGCCGCTGACCGCCTGAATATAGGCAGACAGGTTAGCCCCTGGCGCCATGCTGAGTACCGCGCTGTTTGGCACAGCCAGTGCCTGCTTGGTCTCTGTCATGTTCTCCCCTCCAACGAGGTAATCGCCCTATTTTAGCACTCTAGGGAGCAGAGTGCTAAAGCCAAAAACTACCGAATTTCAGTGGTTTAATGCCGTTCGAGCTGTCTCAGATGCCTTTCGCAGGCCGTCCAGGCGGCAATCCAACCCAGCAGCACCGCCACCGTCAGCAGGATCACGGCATAGTGAAATCCGGGCCATTGCAGGCGTTGCTGGCTCTCGTAAAGGGCGAAGAGTGCGTTGACAGGACCCGCCAACCAGCCACTGAAAACCCACAAAATCATCGCGCCGAGCACGCCTCCACCCAAGCCGTACCAAAGCCCGGTATACAAAAAAGGTCTACGTGCATAGGCCCTGGAGCCACCGATGAGCCGGACGACCAGAATCTCCTCTTCTCGGGCGACAACCGTGAGTCTGAGCGTATTCCCCAGGGCTAGCACGGTTCCCAGCAACATCATCACACCCACGGCGAGCACCCATCGGGACGCCGCGCGCAGGCCCTCTTCCAGCCGGGTCAGCCAAAGCGTATCCATAACAACCTGAGCAACCCCGTCGCTTTCCTCCAATCGCTCTGCATGGCGCGCCCTGTCTATCTCTGTCGCCGTTTCTTCCAGCGATACCAGCAAGGTATGGGGTAGCGGGTTTCGCGGGAGAGATGCCAATAAGGGACTCAATCCGGTCAACGAGCTGAATTGCCCAAGCGCCTCTTCAGCAGGCAGGAGCGCCACCTCCGCCACCTGCGGCCAACTTGCTATCGATTTTTGCAACTGCGCGGCGGCATTCAAATCGGTTCGCTCCGTGAGCAGCAGAGAAAACTGCGGAGGATGCTCAAAATGCGCCGTCGCCACATTGAGATTGCTCAGAGTGAGCCAGAGGCTCGCTGGCAGCGCGAGTGACAGCGCCACCAAAAGCCAAGTCATGAACGTAGAAAGCGGCCGTGCTTGAAGCTTGCTCCAACTGTTCGTCGCTGCAGAACGATGCTGAGCCAACCACACTGGCCACCAGCGCCACAGCGGCCCATCGCGAAACAGGGGCATTTTCACTGCGCTTCCCCCGCCACCAGGTTGCCCGAACTGAGGGTGATAATCCGATGACGCAACCGGCATATCAACGGCATGTCGTGAGTAGCGATCAGCACGGTCACGCCCACCTGATTAAATGCCTCAAACAAGGACATAATCTCGGCTGACAGCTGGGGGTCGAGATTTCCGGTGGGCTCATCTGCAATGAGAAACTCGGGTCGCGCCACTACCGCTCTGGCAATGCCGACGCGCTGCTGTTCGCCGCCTGACAAACTGGTCGGATGCGCTCGCTCACTGGCAAGCAAGCCCACCTTATCCAACGCCGCTCTCACTCTGCGGGTAATGTCGCGCGGGGAGAACCCCGCGATCTCCAACGGTAGCGCCACATTATCGTGGACGCTGCGGTCAAACAGCAGCCTGTGATCCTGAAACACGACACCAAATCGCCGTCGGTAGCGGGCCACTGCGCCCCCAGTCAAACGGGTTATTCGTTCTCCGCCCACCCTGATTTCGCCCCCGGTAGGACGATCCAGTAGCAGTAATAAACGTAGCGCCGTGCTTTTTCCAGCGCCGGAGTGACCGGTGAGAAAAGCCATCTCCCCCTGATCGATGGTCAAGTTCAGATTGCGCAACGCCTGCTGATCACCGTATCGCCGGCTAACACGATCAAATTCAATCAACGACGGGATCCATCATGAATTTAACACTTCTCGTAACGTCACTCTTCCAGTAGCGCGTCGACAAAGTCCGACGCCGAGAACTCACGCAGGTCCTCGGGTTGCTCGCCGACGCCAACATAACGAATGGGCCGTTGAAGTCGATTAGCAATCGCAAATAGAACGCCGCCCCTGGCCGTTCCATCGAGCTTGGTAACGGCAATGCCCGTCACGCCAACAGCCTGATCAAATTCGATGGCTTGCGACACCGCGTTTTGCCCTGTGCCGGCGTCCAGAACCAACAAAGTCTCATGCGGCACGCTGGGATCATGCTTGCGCATGACACGCACGACTTTTGTCAGCTCATCCATCAAATGGGCCTTGTTTTGCAGGCGCCCTGCAGTATCAGCAATAAGCACATCCACACCCCTCGCCTGAGCCGCGCCCAACGCGTCGTACAGTACCGATGCACTATCAGCGCCAGTGTGCTGAGCGATCACTGGCACGTCATTGGCCTCACCCCAGGCCTCGAGCTGCTCCACGGCGGCAGCGCGAAACGTGTCTCCTGCAGCGAGCATTACGCTGTGTCCTTGCGCCTTAAATCGGTGCGCTAGCTTGCCAATCGTCGTTGTTTTACCTGCGCCGTTGACGCCCACCACCAAAATAACGAAGGGCCGATGGCTCGACAGTGCCAGGGGCTGCTCGCGATCCGCGAGGAGCGCCGTCAACGTCGCCTTAAGCGCCGACATCACCGTTTCAGAGGCGGCCAGATCTTTGCGGTCGAGGCGCTGCCGCAGCGATTCCAACACACTGCTCGTAGCCTCGAGCCCCAGATCAGCCATGATTAATTGCTCTTCAAGGGCCTCTAGCAAGTCAGGGTCGAGTTGCTTTTTACCCAGCACCAGCGTCGCCAGGCCCTCTGAGAATTGATGGCGGCTCCGGCTAAGGCCTACCCGCAGGCGCTGAAACATACCAGGCGTGCGCTGCGGCTCAACTGCTGGAGAAGAGGGACTGCCATCGCCCACTCGATCAATGGCGCCATGACGTTCTACGTCATCGCCGGGGTTCACGGCTTCATCGGGCACCGAGTCGGGTTTTGCTCGGCGTTTGAATAGCTTCATGCTTCAACATCTCACTGAATGGCATGGCACTCCGTGCGTTGTCGCGAGGCCCGTGCGCGATTACAGTCTAGCACCCCGACAAGTAGGAACCAGCATGGGACGCAGTGGATCGCCAGGCAGTTCGGCCCTGAGAATCATCGGCGGGGAATGGCGTGGTCGAAAAATTCCATTCACCGAGCACCCTGGCTTGCGGCCCACCGGGGACCGGATCAGGGAGACACTCTTCAATTGGCTCGCGCCCGAAATCAACGGGGCGCGTTGCCTCGACTTGTTTGCTGGCTCGGGCATTTTGGGTATTGAAGCGCTCTCCCGCGGCGCAGCCCACTGCGACTTCTTAGATAACCATCCCGAGAGCACCCGAAACATTGCGCAGCAACTGGTCACTCTGGGCGCTGATAGCAAATCCTCGGTGCGTTGCGGTGATGCTTTGACCCTGTTAGCAGAGGAAGCCGCACCCTGGGACATCATCTTTATCGACCCCCCATTCGACAGCACATTGGGCGAGATGTCTCTTCAGGCTCTGGCGTTGCAAGGATGCTTGCACCAGAGGAGCTGGATCTATTTTGAAACCCGACGATCTCATCCCGTATGCGTACCCGAGGATAAGTACACGGTGTTTCGTGAAAAAACCGCCGGCGACGTGCGCTACCAGCTGTTGCAGTTACGCGCAGCCTGACAAGAATCTAGCCAGTGCAACTGACAAGACTTGTGAACAAGACTTGTGTACGCTCCCCGCAATGAGAGAAGGAAGCTTACCGTGCTAAGTCACACCGTCGTGTATCCGGGAACCTTTGACCCGGTGACCAATGGGCACATTGACCTGATAGAAAGGGCTGCCAAGCTATTTGAAAAAGTCGTGGTAGCCGTTGCGACGAGCGAAAAAAAAGCCCCCCTGTTTGATCTCGAAAAAAGAGTGGCGCTAGCGCAGGAGTGCCTTGGGCATGTGCCCGCAGCCGAGGTCGTGCCATTTCATGGCTTACTCATCGATTTTGTCGCGTCTCAGGGATCTCATTGCGTACTGAGAGGGCTACGCGCGGTTGCAGACTTCGAATATGAGTTTCAGCTGGCCAATATGAACCGCGCCATGCAACCCGAGTTTGAAAGCGTGTTTCTGACCCCCAGTGCCGAGCTTTCTTACATCTCCTCCTCACTGGTGCGAGAGATCGCGGGGCTAGGTGGTGATGTAAGTGGCTTTGTCCCGCCACCTGTCGTTGCGGCGCTCAGCGAACGATTTGCCTGAAGGCCGGGGTATAGCGTCGGATGTTGGGGGGCTAACGCTGGCAAACACGGCAAAAAACCGTGCTACGACCCCCTTGTCGGACCTCTTTGAGCACCGTCTGGCAAATTCTGCATGGCTTCCCCTGGCGCCCATAGACACGTAACTGTTGCGCAAAATATCCCGGCTGACCGTCGCCACCAACAAAATCCCTGAGGGTAGTGCCGCCCTGTTCTATGGCATTTGACAACACGTTCTTGATAGCGTCTGCCAAGGCTTCATAGCGCGCCGCAGCAACGCGACCCGCCGCGCGTTTGGGATGAATGCCCGCCATGAACAGCGCTTCGTTGGCGTAGATATTGCCGACCCCCACCACCACTTTGCCATCCATGATGAATTGCTTTACGGAGGTGCTCCGCCGACGCGAGCGCTCGTACAAATAAGCTCCCGAAAACGACGGAGCAAGCGGTTCAGGGCCGAGGTGATCAAGGAGAGGATGGGACTCGCCGCTCAGCCAATGCATACTGCCAAAGCGTCTTGGGTCGTGATAGCGCACGCAACGGTGATCATCGAGCACAATATCAACATGATCATGAAACAGAGCCGGTGCCTCTGCCGGCATGATTCTGAGGCTTCCCGACATGCCCAGGTGCACCATCAAAGTGCCGCGTTCAGTATCCATGAGAATGTATTTCGCACGGCGACGCACCCCGAGAAAACGCGCCCCTCTGATATGGGTTTCAATATCGGGTGAAACGGGCCATCTCAGGCGAGGCTCCCTGATGATCACAGACACCACCCGCCGGTCGGCGATGTGGGGCGCGATGCCACGGCAGGTGGTTTCAACTTCGGGGAGTTCGGGCATAACTCAATTCGCCTGATTGGTTCTTCGCCGGTCGCTGGCGCTAATCTGACGTTATCTGGGCTGGGACGGGCCGACCGGATTTATCGTATCGGAATGAGGGCCCCAAAAAAACAAAACCCCGGAACAAGACCGGGGTTTGTAGGCTGCAAGATCGTTATTTGATCTTTCCTTCTTTATACACTACGTGCTTTCGCGCCACGGGATCGAACTTCTTCATCTCAAGCTTGTCCGGCATGGTTCGCTTATTTTTGTCAGTGGTATAAAAATGACCGGTCCCGGCCGTCGAATTCATTCGAATTTTCTCTCGCATCAGTCAGCCCTCACACTTTTTCGCCGCGCGCTCGCAACTCTTCCAGAACCGAGTCGATACCGCGTTTATCGATAATTCGCATGCCCTTGGACGATAACCGCAAGGAGACAAAGCGCTTCTCAGATTCGACCCAAAAGCGATGGTTGTGCAAATTGGGCAAAAACCGACGCTTGGTGCGATTCTTGGCGTGCGAGACATTGTTACCGGTGACGGGGCGCTTGCCCGTTACCTGACACACTCTTGACATGGGAATTCCCGTCGAGAACCAGAAAGGGCGCGTTTTATACCAGAGCCGCTCTGGGGGTGCAAGCGAGGCCTGACCTACACGCATTGAAGTGTGCAAAAACCCCCGCAAATGCTAGTGTTCGGGCCTATCAAAATCGAGTTTGAGGTCCTATGGGCCATTTACGACAACGCCGAATACTCGTGGCAATCGCTGGTGGCATCGCTGCCTATAAGGGCGCAGAGCTCGTGCGGCTACTGAAAAAGCAAGGGGCGGAAGTTCGCGTAATCCTGTCTCGGGGAGCTCGGGAGTTCATCACCCCCCTAACCATGCAGGCGCTCTCCGGCGAACCGGTGCACACGGAGCTACTCGACGAGACCGCGGAAGCAGGGATGGGCCACATTGCCTTGGCGCGCTGGGCCGACCTGTTGGTCATCGCGCCCGCCACCGCCGACGTTATCGCGCGTCTGGCGCACGGGCGCGCAGATGACTTAATGACCACAGTGGCGCTGGCTACAGCGGCACCCGTCGCAGTCGCACCTGCCATGAATCAGCAGATGTGGGCAAACGCCGCGACTCAGGAGAATCTGACCCTTCTGACGCAGCGGAACATTCAAGTCATTGGGCCGGATGAGGGCGAACAGGCCTGTGGAGATGTGGGCCCCGGGCGCTTACTGGAACCGTCTCAAATACTTGAGGCGCTGGCGGGCCGCTTCAGCAGCCGCCAATTGGATAATAAAAGAGTGGTCATCACCGCAGGGCCAACGGTTGAAGCCATCGATCCTGTGCGCTTCCTTAGCAATCACAGCTCGGGAAAAATGGGCTTCGCGCTGGCGAGGGCATGCGCAGAGGCGGGAGCGGATGTGACTTTGATTTCTGGACCGGTGCAGTTAAGTCCGCCGGAACGTGTGAAATTAGTCGCCGTCAGGTCAGCCCTGGAAATGCATGCGGAGGCTCTTGCGGCGGCCGAGGGGGCCGACCTCTTTATCGGCGCAGCGGCGGTAGCCGATTACCGTGTGGCATCCCCCGCTACCGACAAAATAAAGAAGGATGACCGGGGCGAGCTCTCACTCTCGCTGGTGGAAAACCCCGACATTATTGCCGCCGTGAGTGGATTAGCTATTCGTCCTGCGCTGGTGGTCGGCTTTGCAGCGGAAACCTCTGATCTATTGGCGCACGCCAGAGCAAAGCTCGCGAAGAAGGGGCTGGATATGATCATCGCCAACGACGTCAGCGATCCCGACACAAGCTTTGGCTCTGACCACAATGCGGTACACCTCATCATAGCAGGATCCGAACAACACCTGCCGCTGGCCAGCAAACAGGTTATCGCGGAACAAATCGTCGCAACACTGGCTCAGGAGTTGGCGGCGTCATCAGCGGCCAGCGCGGCACAGTGACGCTGTGCTGATGCAGGCGCATCCGTGCGGCATCTTCACATTGCCTTTGCCGGCACGCACGCTCATGCTCTGCCCTCTTTTATTCTGTAGGAAGCGGTTCCATGTCTCTTAATCAGGGTGAGGCTGGCTCGTTCGCCAAAATACTTACCGAGTCGCTGCCCTATATTCAGCGCTTCACGGGCAAGACCTTCGTCATCAAGTTTGGCGGTAATGCCATGACGGACCCCGAGCTTCACGAAAGCTTTGCGCGGGACGTCGTGCTGATGAAATTGGTGGGTATGAACCCCGTAGTAGTCCATGGCGGTGGACCGCAGATTGGCCAACTGCTGGAACGGCTGGATATAGAGACCCATTTTATCGACGGTATGCGCGTAACAGACGAGCACACGATGGATGTTGTGGAGATGGTACTGGGCGCTTCGGTAAACAAGGAAATCGTCGACAGCATTCACCGCAACGGCGGCCGCGCCATCGGAATCACCGGCAAAGACGGCCAACTGATTCAAGCGCGCAAACTGAGCGGGCCGTGGGGCATCGAAGGCCAGCCAGATATCGGGCAGGTAGGTGAGGTGGCCAGCATCGACACCGACATCCTCTCCATGCTGAGCGACAGCGACTATATCCCCGTGATCGCACCCGTCGCCGGTAGCGAAGACGGCAGCACCTACAATATCAATGCAGACCTTGTCGCTGGAAAGCTGGCAGAGGTGCTACGCGCAGAGAAATTGATGCTGTTGACCAACGTGGCTGGACTTCTCGATGCAGACGGTAAAACGCTCACGGGCCTTTCGTCCGCTCAGGTCGAGGCACTCATTGAGTCTGGCGTCATCCACGGCGGAATGCTGCCGAAAGTGCGATGTGCACTAGACGCCGTCAAGAGCGGGGTCACCAGCGCACACATTATCGACGGTCGCGTCCCCCATGCCGCACTGCTGGAAATCTTTTCGGATGAGGGCATCGGAACACTGATCAGCAATCGCCATTGACCTGCGAGCGCCCGTTGCACCCCAGCATGGGACTGATTAGCATCAGGGTCAACGGAGTCGTTCAGTTAACGAATGAGCAGTGCTGATGCCAGGTAATCAACGAGACAACCCCATCGGCCGACAAGAGCAGATCCTTCAGGCGCTTGCGACGATGCTCGAAGCCGCGCCCCTCGAAAAGATCACCACCGCCAAATTAGCCGCTCACGTTGGGGTCTCTGAGGCGGCGCTCTACCGCCACTTCCCCTCCAAAGCAAAAATGTTTGAAGCCCTGATCGCCTTCGCCGAAGAAACGCTGTTCGTCCGTATCCATCGGATTTCGGAGCAACAAACTGATGCCATCAGCCAATGCCATCACCTGCTGCGCTTGTTTTTGGAATTTTGCGAAAAAAACCCGGGCATTACCCAAGTCATTACCGGGCGTGGTTTGATGGGGGAAGCCAGCAGACTTCATGATCGAGTCTCACAGCTCTATGACCGACTAGAGACGCAGCTGCGGCAATACCTCAGAGAAGCGGAACTCCGGGAAGGACTGCGCCCTCGCATGCCAGTCGCCGGCGCAGCCAACCTGATGCTGACCTCGGCCGAGGGTAAAGTCAGTCAATTTTGTCGCAGCGGCTTCAAAAGATCGCCAACGGAGGATTGGGAGGCACAGTGGCTCGCGCTGACTGAACACCTCATGCGTCCCGTGAGCGCTGTCGGTGGAAATCAAGCGGGTTAAAACTACCTGAAGCCTATACCTGACTAGGTGACCCCGTATTGCTCCCGGTAGCGCTCAAGCGCATCTCGATCAGCCTTCATATCGGGGTTGTTTTCCACCCATTCAATAATGTCGTGCAAAGAGATCACGCTCGTGACCGAAATGCCATTCTCCTCCTCCACCTGCTGGACAGCGGAAAGAGACGTGTCCCCGCGTTCACAACGGTCGAGCCCGATCAGCACGGCGGCGCCCTGCGCGCCCGCATTATTCAGGATCGCCAGTGATTCCTTGATTGCTGTACCAGCGGTGATCACATCATCGACGATGACAACATTGCCCGCCAGCGCACTGCCAACGATGCTGCCCCCTTCACCATGGGTTTTGGCTTCCTTGCGATTGAAGGCATAAGGCATGTCGACACCAAATTCATCCGCCAGAGCAATCGCCGTGGTGGCGACCAAAGGGATACCCTTATAAGCGGGGCCAAATAGCATGTCCGCCGATACTTCGGCTGCCGTCAGTGCCGCCGCGTAGCAGCGTCCTAATTGCGCCAGAGCGCTACCTGTTGAGAATCTGCCAGCGTTGAAAAAATAAGGGCTGATGCGGCCTGATTTGAGCTCGAACTCGCCAAACTGCAGGACATCACACGCGAGCGCCAGCTCGATAAACTGCTGGCGGTATCCCTTCTCGTCTGTCTGCACTGCACACTCCATGGTGACTATCGATGTGGCAACTGCGACCAACGGTACCGAATAGCCGTTCAGCCGAGGTCTGCCTGTTAGCTTTCCACGTATCATAGGTCATCGGTATATTCAGGACTAGCAATGAGGGTTATCAGCCTCGTCACGGAAGGCATTGAGCGCGCGGCTGAGACGGGCTGTCTCAAATGGCTGTTTGCCCAAGACGCTGACATCATCTGCCTTCAGGATACCCAGTGCGCGGAGCACCAACTGCGAGACGACGCTTTTTTTCCTGAGGGTTATCACCCTTATTTCCTCGATCATTACGACGATCCTCGGCGTAACGGAGTGGCCATTTACTGTCGCACGCTGCCAAAAGCCATCATCTGGGGACTTGGTTTCGACGGTTTCGACTCTCAGGGTCTGTACATTCAGGCCGATTACGATGAGTTCAGTGTCGGATCCGTACTCGTTCCCGGTGGCAGAGGCGGCGCGAAGGAAATGGAAACCAAGCTCAGCTTTTTGTCACAATTCAGCGCGCATCTAGCGAAAGTGCGACAAAAAAGAAGAGGTTACATTTTGTGCGGAGGCTGGGAACTGATGTCTCACCACGCTGACGCCGAGGATGCCGGTAATGGTGTCGCACTGCCTGGCTTGTCGGCGACAGAGCGAGGCTGGATTTTAGACCTTTATGACTCTGGCTATGCAGACGCGTTTAAGGTCGTGGACCAGGAGCCCGACGCCTATACAT
>JAYPXQ010000022.1:0-28130 GCA_038135595.1 Halieaceae bacterium | reverse complement strand
ATCTGGAACACCAAACACCTGAACTTCGGATATGGCGGGATGCTGATACAAAAACTCCTCTATCTCCCTCGGATAAATGTTTTCGCCTCCGCGAATGATCATGTCTTTGATGCGCCCGACGATCTGCACATAGCCATCGCCATCCATGACCGCCAGATCACCCGAGTGCAACCAACCGCCCGCATCAATAGTCTCGGCGGTGCGCTCAGGATCATTCCAGTAGCCCTGCATCACAGAGTAACCCCGGGTGCAGATTTCGCCTTTTTCTCCAACGGGCACCACACGACCCGCGTCATCGATGACTTTGATTTCCACCCAGGGCACCGCGCGCCCCACCGTCTCTGTACGTCGCTCCAGAGAATCGTTGGGAAGCGTCATGTTATTGATGGGACTCACCTCGGTCTGGCCATAGGCGATGAGAATATCGTCCATGTGCATCTCTGAAATAAGACGCCGCATAACCTCTACCGGGCACGGCGCGCCCGCCATAATTCCCGTGCGTAAACTGGAAAGGTCAAATTGCGAGAACGAGGGATGATCCAGTTCCATAATGAACATGGTGGGAACGCCATGGAGGGCCGTACAGCGCTCTTCCTCGACAGCTTTGAGCGTGTCGAGAGGGTCGAAGGCCTCGCCCGGAAACACCATCGTGGCGCCGTGCGCAACGCAAGCCAACACGGACAGCACCATGCCAAAGCAATGATACAGAGGCACCGGTATGCATAGCCGGTCCTGTGGACTCAGGTCCATCGCCGCGCCCGTAAGATAACCGTTATTGAGAATATTGCAGTGCGACAGCGTTGCGCCCTTGGGGTTGCCTGTTGTGCCGCTGGTAAATTGGATATTAATCGCATCATCGGGTCGCAATTCTGCGGCGAGCTGCGCAAGACGCGCATGATGCTCGGCGGCCCCCATTGCACAGACGTCATCGAAGTTAAGCATACCCGGGCTCTTTCCCGTGCCCATGCGGATGACCCGTTTGAGATGAGGCAGTGTCTTGGATTGGAGCCCACAGGGCTCGCAGTCAGCCAGTTCGGGGGCGAGCGTCTGCAACATGCCCAGATAGTCACTGCTTTTGAATTGCTCTGCAGCGATGATGGTGTCGCACTCGACTTTGTTGAGCGCGTATTCCAGCTCGTAGGTGCGATACGCGGGATTAATACAGACCATAATCGCGCCAATCTTGGCGGTGGCCAGCTGCACCATCACCCACTCAGCGCTGTTTGGCCCCCAGATACCGACTCGGTCTCCGGTCTGAATACCCAGCGCCAACAATCCCGCCGCGAGGCTATTCACCCGCTCCTGTAACTGCTGATAGGACCAACGCACGCTCTGATGGCGCACCACCAAGGCGTCTATTTCTGGGTTGGACTCGCAGGTGCGATCGAAATAGTTGCCGATCGTTTCGTAAATAATCTGCGACTGCGACGCGCCGCAATAATAGCTCTGGGTCAGCTGTGTCATGTATGCGTCACTCTTGTGGTTTGATAACGGTTAAGCGCAGGCCTCTTTCAATAGTCTCCCGAGGCGGCCAATACCTTCACCTATCTTATCTTCTGTCATCTGCGAGTAACTCAGCCTCAGGGTGTCCACTCGCGGATCGCTCGCATAAAACGACTCCCCCGGCACATAGGCCACACCGATCTCGTTCATCGCGTACACCACCATCTCGGTGGCGTTGATACCCGGTGCTTCTACCCAGATAAAGTAGCCACCTGCCGGACGGGTGAAACTAACCTCGTCGGGAAAGGTTTGCTCGATTGCCGCCAATGCAGCGTCTCGTCTGCCACGGTACACGTCACGAGACGTTTTCAAATGCTCATCAAGGCTGTAATCCGCTAAAAACGTGGCCGCCTGATATTGGGCTACCGTGCCTGCCTGAAAATCAGTGGCCTCCTTGAGCACGCGGTACCGCTCTATCACCGCTTTACTCGCCACCACCCAACCTAATCGGATTCCTGGGCACAAGGTTTTCGAAAAAGAGCCCAGATAAATAACGCGATCCACCGTGTCGAAGCTCTTAATTGCGGGGATAAAGTCCCCCTCAAACCGGATCTCGTAATAAGGGCTGTCCTCAATGATCATGACGTCATACTGCTCGGCCAACTCGACCATTTTGCGGCGACGATCCTCGGCCAATGTGATGCCTGTCGGGTTCTGAAAATCGGGCACTGTGTAGATTAACTTTGCTTGAGGGTTGGCGATAAGCGCCTCCTCCAGCGCGTCCATCCGCATGCCGTTTACATCGGTGTCCACCGAAACATAGTTGGCCCGCAGGGCGCTGAAGGTATTGAGCGCGCCCAGATAAGACGGATGCTCAACAATCACCGTGTCACCCTCATCAAGATAAAGCCGCGCGGCGTAATCAATGCCCTGCTGGGAACCGCTGAGTATCAGCAGGTCATCCGCTGTGATGTTCACACCCGTGCGCGGCATCCACTGAGAGGCAATGAACTCGCGCAGCGCCGCAACACCGTAGGCACCATCGTAGGCCATGATGGTTCGCTGATGGACTTCAAAGGCCTTATCGGATGCCGCCCGAAAGGCCTCCAATGCATAGAGTTCCGGCGCCGGCGCGCCGCCCGCGAAAGAAATCATGTCGGGATTCTTGGCGGCAGCGAACATTTCTTTAATAAAGTCAGAGCCATAGCCCTGCATGCGTTTTGCTTCCTGAACCATAGTCGACTCGCTTAGTTCTTATCGCTAATAGGATTTGGGCAGGCCCAATACATGCTGCCCAATAAAATTCAACGTCATTTGTTGCGTCAGCGGAGCCAGCCGGAACAGCTGCACCTCCCGCCACCAGCGCTCTTGATGGTATTCCCGTGCGTAGCCTGCGCCGCCGTAGGTCTGCAGAGACTGATAACAGGCTTCAATCGCAGCCTCTACCGCGACGTATTTCGCCATATTTGCCATACCCGCGGCGCGCTCTGGGCTTGTCCCTTCATCATCCAATGCCGCCGCTTGGGCAATCATCAACCAGGCCGCTTCAAGCTTAGCGTGCGCCGCTGCCAATGGGTGCTGAATGGCCTGATGGCTACCTATTGGCACCTTGAATACACGACGCTCCTTGGCGTAATCGACCGCCGCTTGCAGCGCCAATCTTGCTGTGCCTACCGCACCTGCCGCCACCAGCAGCCGTTCTGCGTTCAGTGTTGGCGCCAAGCTGGCAAAACCTTTACCGAGCTCGCCAATCAAAGCGGTCTTGGGAATCACCAGATTATCGATAAAAAGCTGGTTGGATTTGTAATAGTTAAACCCGTGCTTTGGGGTTGGGGTGAAAGTCAAAGCTTCACTGGGCAGGTCAACCAGGAACAGGCTGAGCCCAGAGGAGGCATCGCTCCCAAGTGGCCGGGTTTGGGCTACCAGCAGCAGACAGTGAGAATGCTGCAAATTGGTAATAAACCATTTGGCACCATTGATAACAAAATGATCTTCCCGCTCAATCGCGGTAGTGCTGATATTGAAGGAGTTAGTGCCGGCGTCAGGTTCTGACAGGGCAAATGCACAGAGCTTCTCACCCGCAGCCAGCGCCCTCAGATGAGCCAATTGATGTTCGGACTCGGCCGCATGCGACAACGTCATCGTGCCCAACAAGCCAAACAAATAGCCCAGCGCCGGACCGCCGCCACCGCCACCGCGACAGAGCGCCTCCATGACCAGCACCAGCTCTGACAACCCTTGCCCGCTGCCACCGAGCGGCTCGGGAACGGTGACTCCAAAGAAACCATGCTCACCCAGAGCAGAAATAAACGCCTCCGGGTAAGTCTCATTTTCATCGTGTTCGCGCCAATACTCGGGCCCAAACTGCTGCGCCACCGCCTCTGCAGTAGCCACCATCATCGATTGCGTTTCATTGAGTGACGTCATGACTTAACCGAAAGCATCAATACCGGTGAGCGCGCGGCCGATGGAGAGCTTTTGGATTTCATTGGTGCCTTCCGTCACCATAAAAGGTCTGACGGCACGGTACATATACTCAACGGGATACTCCTTAGTAATGCCATTGCCACCATGAATCTGTAGCGCCTCGCCCACTACTTCGCAAGCCATCTGCGTACCAAACCACTTGGACATCGCTGCACTCACGTCCGACCGCTCTCCTCGATCCACCTGAGACAGGGCTTGCAACGCCAATAGCTTACCCGCCTCTATTTTTGTGGCCATTTCTCCCAGCTTGGCGGAAATCAATTGATGCCCGGCAATGGGCTTTCCGAATTGACTACGATCCTGAGCATAACGAATGGATTCATCCAAGGCCGCCTGCGCCACTCCGAGCGCCATCAGGCTCACCAGGGGACGGGATCCTGCCAATGAGATAAAAAGCGCTTTCATTGCTTCGCCCGGGGCCACCATCATATTGGTTTTGGGCACTCGAACGTCCTGAAAGACCATTTGAGCAGTCGACTGGCTGTTGAGTCCCATTTTTTCGATATCCGATGTTTGGTAGCCGTGTTGCCGCTCCACGAGTATCAGTCCCAACCCCCCTGCCGGATCGTCGTTAAACCGGGCCAATAGGAAAATAAAGTCAGAATATCCGCCGTTGGATATCCACAATTTCTCGCCATTGATGATGTAATCGTCGCCATCCTCGGATGCCCTGCAGCGCACCGCCGTCACCTGCGATCCCGCATCGGGCTCAGACATGCCGACACACCCAAATCGATTTACCGACAATACATCCTCTATGTAACGCTCCCTGAGCGGCTCGGGAACATACTTGAGCAGCTTTCCTACGATGTTTTGAATCAGAGCGGTCACAGCAATATCTGGAGAGCTACGAGACAGCTCAAACTGCAGAAGTCCGCTGGTCACCGCATCTACACCTAGCCCACCCAACTGCTCGTCGACCACGCCGGCACCTGCGCCAAAGTCGATCATGGCCCGCTGAATAGACTGCATTTCGGATACGGGGATGAGCTCGTCTCGGTAGCGAAGCGCAAGCGGCTTGACCTCCCGATCAAGAAATTTTTGAAAACCCGCAATGAGGAGAAGTTGCTCTTCTGAGAGCTGGAAATTCATGAAACACCTCGTCCTCGGTTATACCGAGCGACAGTGGAATAGACCGCGAACGCAGCTTTACGACATCGGCCATCGGCCATGCTCAAGGCCTCACCCAGAGCCCGCCTTCACCCGATGCACCGTGTCACAACTTGCCAGAATTATGAAGACAGGCGAGATGCGAGGCATGTCATTTCCGGTACAAGGCATGTCACCGGCACAAGGGCAATGACCCGAAAGCGCTTACGCCCTCATTGATCTGCACCAGTCGTAAGAGGTTACGGTTCAGACTGCCACGCCGAAATTAAGGCTTCACTGACGCCAATCTCAGTAAAATATTGTTTTATTTCGTTATTTTCTGGTTTTTCAGTGGCTAAAAAAGGCGTGAGCGAGAAACGCGGCGCGGGCGCGGGAAAAACCTGCCCCTCCTCAACCCAATGGGCTTCTCGGTGGGCAAATTGGGGGTGGAGGTGGCTCTCGCCATAGGTTAGCGCGGGCGATACGCAGGCATCGGCATTGAGAAATACATCACTCCAGTGAGCCCGGCTGTTTGCGGCAAACCTCGCTGCCAACATAGCGCGCTGCTCGGGCCATGCTTCCTGATCCCACTGCCCTCCGTTGACAAATAACGGGTGTTCGTCCAAATCCAGAGCCGTCAAAAGTGCCTCATAAAACTTAGACTCAATGGCGGCCACCACCATGTAGCCTCCATCACTTGTGACGTAAGTAGCGTTCCAAGGCGCGGCGCCATCCAGCCACGCGCCGCCGCGCTCGTCGGTCAATTGCCCGGCTTGATAAAAGCTCTTGGCGTAGGTTGTTAGGTAGTTTGTGCATTCTGCAATGGCTGCGTCCAATACCTGTCCGTGACCCGTTTTTTCAGCTGAGACCAACGCCGCAGATATCCCGGCCACCAGTAGCGCTGCCGCGGATGCATCACCCAATAAAGTGGGTGGCGTTACTGGGGGGGCACCCATGCTACCGGCGTGATACAAGGCCCCAGTGGCGGCCACGTAATTGGGGTCATGGCCCGCCTTATCCGACATGGGCCCGGTTTGCCCCCAGCCAGTAAGTCGCGCATAAACCAACTTGGGGTTGCTAGTCAGGCATGCATCTGGCCCCAAACCAAGCCGCTCCATCACACCCGGCCGGTAGGACTCGATTAATACGTCAGACAACCCGATGATTTCCTTGAGAAGCGTCACGTGGGATGCGGTTTTTAAGTTCAGACACACGCGTCGTTTACTGCGATTGAGAGGATCTATTTTGTCAACATGAATAAGCGCTTCTGGCGAGGGCCGGCCCGGCTTGTCGATCAGCAGAACCTCTGCGCCCATGTCAGCCAGCATCATTCCACACAATGGGCCAGCGCCTAGGCCGGCCATCTCTATCACTCGAATATCTTTCAGAGGGCCCATGGAGTTGGTCTCTTTTCTCTCAGAGCAGATGTGATCATTATTGTCCCGACTGGCCTCCGGTTCACCTGCTGAATACAGAGAAAGCAAGCCTTGAACACTTTTTTGCCGATTTGGACAGCACTCTCTCGCACCGGTTAGATACTGTGATCGGCTATTACGTGCGAATTAAAGCAATCATGACGAAACACAAAGTCTCGCTAACCGACCGCTACACCCAACACGAGGGCTTGATTCATCTGCGTGGCAGTCAGGCGATGGTACGCTTGCTGTTACTGCAGCGACAGCGCGATGCGGCAGCCGGTCTCAATACCGGGGGATTTGTGTCGGGTTACCGCGGCTCCCCCATGACTGCAATCGACGAGGAGCTATGGCGCGCCGGCGCACTTCTACCCGAGAACCACATCACCTTCTGGCCCGGCACCAACGAGCATCTCGCCATGACCTCCGTCTGGGGCACCCAGCAAACGAATTACTATAACGATGCGCGCTACGACGGTGTCTTTGGCATGTGGTATGGCAAGGGACCCGGGCTGGACCAATCCATAGACGCACTGCGCCAGGGCAACTGGCATGGTGCCGACAAACAGGGTGGCGTGCTGATATGTGTCGGCGACGACCACAACATGACGTCCACGATCAACAACTACAGCTCGGAGCTCCTGTTTCAGGATCAGTTCATGCCGGTGCTGTATCCGGCGGACATTCAGGAAGTGATCGATCTTGGGTTGCTCGGCTATGCCTTGTCGCGGTTCTGTGGAGCCTGGGTGGGATTCAAGTTACTACCAGAGACGATTGAAACATCCGCCACCATCAGCGCTGATATAAACCGCACCCGCATTACCCTGCCCGACTTTGAATTCCCGGCAGAAGGCGTGAATGCATTTCTGGCCGATTCAGTCTACGAGCAAGAGGCTCGCATTAAACGATACCGGCTCCCCGCCGCCATCGCCTTCTCTCGCGCCAACGCGCTGAACTACGTCAGCCATGATTGCGAGAACCCCAGAATCGGTATTGTGTCCATGGGCAAGAGTTGGCGCGACACCTTACAGGCTTTCCAGGATTTGGGACTCGATCGCGGCGCCATCGCCAAGCTTGGCATCAAAATCCTGAAAGTGGGGATGCCGTTCCCCTTCGACCTCGATACCTACCGGGATTTTGCGCGTGGTCTAGACAAAATACTGATCGTAGAAGAAAAACGAGACTTGCTCGCTACAGGTTTCCGCGAGGCCTGCTATAACATCGCGAACGGGGAGCGGCCCGCACTGCTGGGGAGATCTGACGAGAACGGGCAACCCCTATTGCCCAACGATCAACCCATTACCACGGACCACATCGCGGGCGCTCTGGCGCGAGTCATTGATATACGCGAGGCGTCCACCGCGGTATCCCGACTGGAGCGCATCAAAGGCGCTGCAGCCCGTTCCGGCACCCTCGATCCTCTGAGCCTGCAACGTATTCCTTATTTTTGCTCTGGCTGCCCCCACAATACGTCCACCAAAATTCCCGAAGGCAGTCGTGGTCAGGGCGGCGTTGGCTGCCATTACATGGTCACTTGGATGAATCGGGAAACCTACACCTTCTGCCAAATGGGTGGCGAAGGAATCACTTGGATCGGCCAGCAGCCCTTCGTAAAGACCCAGCATATTTTTCAGAATCTGGGAGACGGCACCTACTTTCACTCGGGGTCCCTGGCGATCAGAGCCGCTGTCAGCGCGGGCATCAATATCACCTATAAGCTGCTCTTCAACGATGCTGTCGCCATGACGGGAGGACAACCCGTCGACGGGCAACTTAGCGTCGATCAAATTACGCATCAGGCACTGCACGAGGGAGTCAAGCGCATTGCGATAGTGTCAGACGAGCCAGAAAAGTATCGCTCGGGTTATCAGTTTGCGCGCGGCACAACAATCCATCATCGAAAAGCGCTCGACGTGGTGCAAAGAGAATGTCGCGAGATCGAGGGCGTCACACTGATCATTTACGATCAAACCTGTGCTTCGGAAAAACGGCGCCGGCGAAAAAGAGGAACGTACCCGGATCCCGCCAAGCGATTCGTTATCAATCATCGCGTCTGCGAGGGCTGCGGCGACTGTGGGGTTGCCTCAAACTGCACGTCTCTGCAGCCGCTCGAAACCCCCTTTGGCAGAAAAAGGGCAATCGATCAGTCCAGCTGCAATAAGGATTACTCCTGTGTCGATGGTTTTTGTCCCAGCTTCGTTACGGTCGAGGGAGGCAAGCTCCGGGGGGGCGCTCAAACCTCAGGAGATCGGGCGCAACTCCCAGACGACATCCCCTTACCCGACCTAAAACCGTTACCTGAGAACCGAAGTTTCAATGTGCTCATCACAGGTGTCGGCGGCACGGGCATCGTGACCATAGGTGCCATACTGGGCATGGCGGCCCACATCGACGGCACCGCTGTGAGCGTTGTCGATCAGCTGGGTTTCGCGCAAAAAGGTGGTTCGGTGATTACACACATCCGACTGGCCAAAAACCGTGAGGATATCCATGCCCCACGCATAAACAGCGCAGCAACCGACACCTTGTTGGCCTGCGACATGCTGGTATCGGGCCACGATAAAATCAACCCGGCACTGGATACTGAGCGCACCGCTGGCGTGGTAAACACCGCCAATCAATTCACGGGCGATTTTACGCAGAATGCAGACCTCGGTTTCCCGATTGATACATTACAGTCGCGCTTAATCGGCTCCACGAACAAGGAAGCGCTAGCACTCATACCTGCGTCGCAGCTCGCTCTCTCAGTTTTAGGCGACACCCTCGCAGCGAATCTCATTGTCACGGGTTATGCCTGGCAAAAAGGATGGCTACCCATCTCCCGCGAGGCCATCCGCGGCGCGCTTGAGCTTAATGGGATTGCTGTCGAATGGAATCAGACCGCCTTTGAGTGGGGTCGCGCACTCGCGAACCAGCCGGCGCTGATCGATGAGCTACTCGCGAAAGATACCACCGTGGTGAAGTTTCTGGACGCTGAGCGCCCGCGTCCGTTGTCAGAAAGATTGGCAGAGGAGCTGTGCGAGTACCAGGATTCTTCCTACGCGGCGCGCTATACACAATGGCTGACGGCAATGGATCAGCAAATTGAACGGGCGGTCGGCCACAACCAGCCGCTGTCTGATGTTATTGCCCAAGCATTGTTCAAACTGATGGCCTACAAGGACGAGTACGAAGTCGCCCGCCTGCAAAGTTCACCGGCGTTTTTGGAGAGTATAAAGCAGCAGTTTGAGGGTAACGTGCGCCTCGCCTTCAATCTGGCGCCGCCCCTGATATCCAGAATTGACCAAGCGACAGGCAGACCGCAGAAAATCCGGTTTGGTGGGTGGATGCTGCATGTATTTAAGCTACTCGCCAAAGGCAAACGCTTGCGGCATACCCGCTTTGATCCATTCGGATATACCGCCGAGAGACGACTCGAGCGCCAGCTGATCGACGACTATCAGAGATTGATCGAACGTTTGGTTGCTGAACTGACCCCGGATAATACCGACGCACTGATAGAGATCGCCGCGTTACCAATGTCGGTGCGGGGCTATGGCCATATCAAGCTGGCATCCGTCGACGCCTACAAGGAAAAACTGGCCGGCCTACTCAATGCTTGGAGTACATCGGTTGCCAAAGTCGCTGCCTGAGGCTCATCCCATGGTGCGCGTCTGGGCATGCGGGCGCGCGTCGACCTTACTATGAGTCAGGACCGACTCTCACCCACCTGCTCCCATTGGGGTAATTTTCGGGTCGCGACCCGGGACGGCCAAGTGACCGCCGTGCTCCCCTACAGCGCAGACATGGAGCCCTCAAACATTGGGCAGTCCCTGCTCGACAACGCTGATCCCAATGTAAGAGTGGCGCAGCCGATGATCCGCGAGGGGTATCTAAATAACCCGACCCAAGAGTCCAACGGCAAGCGAGGCGAGGAGCCTTTCATTGCGGTGAGTTGGGACCAAGCCATTTCCATTGCCGCCGAGCGGCTGGGGACCTGTTGGAGGGAACTTGGGCCCAACAGTATTTACGGTGGCTCCTATGGCTGGGCCAGCGCAGGACGGTTTCACCACGCGCAAAGTCAGATCCATCGCTTTCTGCGGCTTGGTGGCGGCTACGTGTCGTCAGTCAATTCCTATTCAGCGGCCGCCGCCGAAGTCATCATCAAACACATTCTCGGCTTCCCGCTTCTCGCGCTTCTGCGAGAATCACCGGCGCCAGCAGAGATAGCACGGCACAGCAAAACCATGATTCTCTTCGGTGGTGCAGCCATTAAAAATGCTCAAGTCAACGCCGGCGGGCTGGGCAGCCACTCGGCCAGAACACAATTGCGGCAACTGCGCGAGGCGGGCGTACGTATCGTCAATATCAGCCCACTCAAGGATGACACGGTCGCGGAGTTGGAGGCGCAATGGATACCCTGCCGGCCCGGTTCAGACACGGCGATCATGCTCGCTATGGCACATGTGCTCTACGTTGAGAGTCGATACGACGCGAACTTTCTCGAGAAATACACCACCGGCTTCGACAGATTCATCCCCTATCTCATTGGCGAAACAGATGGCGTTCCCAAAACAGCGCGCTGGGCAAGCACACTGTCTGGCGTAGCAGAGGACACCATCATTGAGCTGGCACGCGCTGCCAGTGACGCCCCCAGCTTAATCAGCGTGAGCTGGTCCTTGCAGCGCCAAATCTTTGGCGAACAAACCTGGTGGATGGTGACCGTGCTAGGGGCAATGCTGGGATTTATCGGACTACCCGGCGCCGGCATTGGATACGGCTATGGCTGCATCCACAACATGGGTTTCGGCGGGAGAAAAATTCCGAATTTTCGCATCGGTACATTTGGTGAAGAGGTTGGCGAACGCGTCGCTGCCGAGCACCATTTTATTCCCGTGGCACGCATTGCCGACATGCTGGAGAAGCCGGGAGAAGCCTTCGATTACAACGGTCACCAATTAACGTACCCGAACGTGCAGCTGATCTACTGGGCCGGCGGCAATCCCTACCACCACCATCAAGACTTAAATCGCCTGCGCCGCGCTTGGCAAAAGCCGCAAACCATTATTGTTAACGAATCATTCTGGACGGCTACTGCTCGACACGCAGACATTGTCTTTCCAATCAGCACTTTTCTGGAGCGCAACGATATCGGCGGGAGCGCCTACGATGAGTATCTGACGCCGATGCACGCGGCAACGCCCCCTTACGCCGACGCTCGGAGTGACTATGAGGTGTTTTCGGCACTCGCTGAAAAACTGGGCTTCGCACCGGCGTTTACCCTACAGCGTGACGAAATGGACTGGGTGCGGCAGCTATACGGACAAACCCAAAATAATGCCGCCGCGGCGGGAGTCTCACTCCCCGACTTCGATGATTTTTGGCAGGGACAGCAAATTGGTTTTGGCGATCAGCTGCCCGATGCAGAGTTCATGCTCGAAAAATTTCGCAAGGACCCCAAAAAAAATCCGCTGAAAACCCCGAGCGGCAAAATCGAGATCTTTTCCGAAAAGATAGATTCATTTCAGTACCCCGACTGTGCGGGTCACCCGCGCTGGTTTGAGCGCGACGAGTGGCTGGGAAACGCGTCGTCTGAATACCCCCTGCATCTGATATCAAATCAACCCAAACACAAACTCCATAGTCAGTTCGATCATGGACGAGCCAGTCAGGAATCAAAGATCTTGGGTCGGGAAGCCGCTCGGGTTAACCCCGCAGATGCCTCCGCCCGCGGACTGGCACAGCATGACATCGTCAGGATATTCAACGGCCGGGGGGCCTGTCTCGCTGGCGTGCTCATCTCGGAGGATGTGATGCCGGGAGTCGTCGAACTGCCCACCGGCGCGTGGTTTGATGCTCAAAAGATCGACGGCGAGATCCTCGAGGTACACGGCAACCCCAACGCATTAACCCCTGATATTGGCACATCGATGCTGGCTCAGGGTTGCTCGGCACATACCTGCATGGTCGAGGTCGAGAAATACGACAAATCTCTACCCCAACTGGCAGCATTTGAGCTGCCGGCGACAGCACCCTCCCCCGTCTCCAACTGAGTGCGGGTGGGTCAGTCGACGAGCTGCTTCGCACTCCCGAATAAGATGTATACCACTGCGCCAAATATGCTCACGCTGGCCGCGAGCAAAAGCACGGAGTCGTAGGACCCTGTGGTGTCCACCAACCAGCCCGCCATCGCCACCCCGATGATGCCGGGAAGCGTGCCCAGCGTGTTCATGACGCCGAAAACAACGCCGCCAAATCGCGGTGCAATATCAAGCACGTTGGGTGCGGAACCCGAATAGGCAAAGGCAAGCAAGCCCAGTGCGCCACAGAGAGACAAAAGCGCCATGTCGGGCGTCGTCACGAAACGCGTCAGATAAAGGAACGTCGCGGAACCGAGTAGCCCGATCGTTTGCATCAACTTTCTCACCGTCGTGATATCCCACTGTCGGGAGATCAAGCTGTCGGCAATCCACCCCGCCACATTCATCATCACAAACATTGCAGCCCACGGTGCCATTGTGTAGATCCCCGCGCTGCTAATGTCGAGCCCGTGAACGGAAGAAAAATAGCTCGGCATCCATGACATGAAGACATACAGGCTCCAGCTGGTGCAGAAAAACGTGATCAATAACGCCCAAATGGCAGGCAAAGACCAAATGGTTTTCCAGGGAATCGGGGTTCGCTCTTGAGAGACCACGCTTCCTGCCAACAAAGTGCGCTCATCTGCAGATACGTTGGGATGTGCGTCGGGCGTCTCATACACCACCCGGTTGAGCCAGAGGGCATAGATCAGGCCAATCGCGCCGAAACCATAGAAAACCGATTGCCAACCAAAACGTGAAACGGCAAAACCGGTCACCAGGAGCGCCGCTATGGTGCCGGCTATCGCGGCACTGGAGTAGATCGCCACCGACCTCGAGCGCTCGTTCTCCGGGATCCAGCGCCCAAACAAACTGAGCACAGCCGGACTCAGCGGCGCCTCGCCGAGGCCCAGGCCAATCCTGACCAAGATCAGAGCCAGGAAAGACGCAGAAGCCGCAACCGGCGTTAAAAGCGTGAAGACCGACCACGCCACCAACGACCAGAGCAAGACACGCTTGCCACCATACTTGTCGGCCAGCACACCTCCTAGGATCTGGGCTGCCATATAGCCAATAAAAAAAGACGAGAGCACGAAACCCTTTTCAGTCTCGCTCCAAGACAGCGTCTCCTGCATCGCAATGGCCGCCACCGAGATATTGACGCGATCCAGATACGCAATAAAAAGGGCGAGAAAACTCGCGAGAACCAAACTGTGACGTGCCTGCATAGTGCCTCCCGATTTTGTTGTTTTACTCGTCTCTGGCGTTCGGAGCACGGAGATACCCGAGCAGCCGAAAGACAACAGAGCCAATCGATACCTTCACCGCGGCAGATCACACTTACCCTGAACAAAGTTACCCTACGGCGAGATAGCAATTTCAGCAAATAGCCTGTCATTCAATGTTGGAGGCTTGTTTCCCCTCAGTTCGATAGACATGCTATCGGTTACTTAATCGACTGGCAGGCGTCTTGCTATGGATCCCTCGTCCCTGTTCTCTACCTCCTATGCAGAGGCCCGCGCGCGGTTTACGGACGCGGCTCACGCCAGTGGGTTCAGCGTCCATTCAGAAGTGCTCGACATTGAGGGCCCCACAGGCGAAGCGCTGGCCATGGACTTTGCCGTGGGCGGACCCAGCGACGCGGCCTCGGCACTGGTTATCATTAGCGGGACCCACGGCCCAGAAGGATATACCGGATCTGCCTGCCAGCTAGGGTTTCTCAACTCACCCGAGCTCCGCGCACTGTACGCGAGCCACCGTGTGGTTCTGGTCCACGCGCATAATCCCTATGGCTTTGCCTGGACGCGGAGAACCACCGAGGGCAACGTGGACCTGAATCGTAACTATGTCGACTTCGATCAACCGCTGCGTGGCAACCCTGAGTACGACGCCTTACACGACGCCTTTGTCCCGAGAGAACTCGATGATGCTCAGGCTAAACAGATCTTGGCTGATTACCGCGAAACACACGGTGACATCGGCTACATGGCTGCCATGCTGGGCGGGCAACGCTCCCACGCCGATGGACTTTTCTATGGCGACACCAAACCCACTTGGTCACGGGAAGTGATGGTGGCGGGGCTTCGGCGCTGGCTCAGCAATCAGAAAACGGTTTTGCTCATAGATGTGCATACGGGCTTGGGGCCCTACGGCGTGCCGTATCTTGTTCACGGTTACCCTCAAGAGGACCCGCGCTTTGGCGCCTTAGACAATGAATTTGGGGCCACCATGCGATCGACCGCAGTTAAAGAGAAATTCGATGAAGATCTCCCCGTTGATCCCGAAGGCCCCATCGTGCTGGCGATGGATTGGATTTTGCCCGACAAACTGACCTATGCCTTTGTCATCGAATATGGCACTTATCCGCCCGATGAGGTACTTGGGGCTCACCAAAAAGATAACTGGCTCCATGCGCACGGCGATTTGAATTCAGATCAGGGCAAGGCGATCAAAGCCGAGCTGCGCCGGGTGATGTACCCCGAATTTGACGACTGGAAAAACATGATTTGGAGCGAGGCCGTCGACACTCTCGAAAAATCAGCCCGCGTCTTGGCTGGTTAGGCAGACACGCCCAGCCCATGCAGAATTTGCGCCTTGGCACTCTCTGCCAAAGCCCGACCATCCAACACATCGGCAAACCGATACCACTCAAGTAGCATCCCGTCGGTAAGCGCCACCAATACGGCTGCTCGCTCCCGTATCGCGACCTTATCGTCGAACACGCCAAGGGCCTGGCCTTCGGTGGCTATTCGACTCATCTCTGCGTGGTAGCGGTCATACATTCTGCCGACATGCTCCGCTATGCTCGGATCTCGCCCGAGTGCTTGCAGAGAGACCAGTATGGGCAGTACCAACAGCTCCTGATTTTTTGCCCCTGTTGCCGCGCACCAATCCACAAACATGCGTAATTGCTCTACCGGCCCATCTGGTGAGGCACGCATTCGCGTGAAGATGTCGGCATACAAAGCTTCAGCTTCATCCAGCAATGCATGCAGCAGGGCCGCCTTCCCTTTGAAGTAAAAGTAAACCGCGCCCTTGGTCAAACCCGCTTTCGCCGCGATAGCATCGATCGTGGCGTTTTCGTATCCCTGAGAGACAAAAAGCTGCAAGGCGGCAGAAAGCACCTGCTGAACACTTTGCTCTCGTCGCTCTTCATTACTGCGTCTAACAGCCTGCACGCATTACACTCCCAAGGCTCGGCGCTCTGACGGACAACAACCAAACCATTTTCTGTAGCTACGGGCGAAGTTACTGCAATCACTAAAGCCCAACTGGTATGAAATTTCGTTGATCGATTTATCGGAGTGGGACACAAGTTCCGCAGCCAGCTCCTGGCGGGTCTTGAGCACAATCTGGTGATGGCTCAATCCCGTTTGCTGCAGCGCCGATTTCAATCGTCGATCTTCCATACCCAACCATTCGGCAATATTGCCCCTGTCGAAGGCACCTGAGGGTAGCAAGTCAAAAAGCGCCATGCGGACCTGGGTCTCTAGGTCAACAGACCCCATTCGTTGCAGGTGGTCAAAGACCTGTCGCTCACTCCGTCTCGCGAGTTCCGCATTACCACCGGCCAGCGGTGCATCCAAGGCGGCGGCGTCAAAGCACAAGGCATCAATGGCGCTGCCGAATTCCAGGGGGCATCGAAAATAGTGTGCATAATCCTCGACAAACCCCACGGGTGGCGGCGAGGAAAATTTCACCTCGGCGGGAGCGAAGCTGGGTGATGACACCATTCTGAGCATTCGGACCCAGGTCGCAGCCCAACCCGAAATGCGCGCGAGGCGCGCCACAGGACTGTCGCCAACTTCCTCGGTGCAGTGATAAACCAGCATCGCCTTGTCATTTACCACTTCGAAAGACACGGACTTGTTGGTGGTAACCCAAGCATAGTAGCGAGCAAGCCGGGTGCAAAATTGTCTCAGGGTGGGCGACGAGATCAGCATCAAGCCGTAACAATGATAGGTTGTAGCGTGCACATTCTCGGCGAACTTCAGTCCAAAGAGCGGGCCGAGCTCTGAACTCACCGCCCGAGAAATAATCTGCGACAGCGAACGAATCGATACTCGCTCAGCGCTCTGGGCAACAGCATCAGGCGCCACGCCCGCCTCCAAAAGGATCCCCCGGGTGTCGACACCCAACTTGTCCAGTGTCGTTGCAACACCTTGAATGCTGCTCATCGACACTGAACCCTCAATGGAAACTGCGACCTCCGTCTGTGACTGCATCATTAATTCCCCTTTTTATTTTTCTTTTATTAGCTCTACCACACAGGTTGTGGTCTGACCTCGAGCGCTTTCGCAGCAAAGATCCAGTACGCACTTCTCCCCGCTTTCTGCCGGCTCCACGGCGACCACACTACCCTTGAACACGAGGGTATCTCCGACCACATTAAAATTCAGCATTTTTAAAGGGCCCATCTTCTTTAACCGCATATGAGGCCCCGCCCAATTTCGGACGAGTCTTTCAAACATACCCATCAGAAAAAAAGTATTGGCAAAAGCGTCACTGGCGCCGGCCGATTGAGCCACTTCAGCGTCATGGTGAATCAGTGAGAAGTCCCGATTGGCCCCCGCCTCCATTACCAGGCGCTGCAAGGTGATCGGGATTTGAATTTCCGGCAGGGCGTCGCCTACGGTGGTTGCGGCGTTGTGCTGCTCCATCACGCCGCTCCCCCCAACTCTGCGTAAAACCGGAAAATGTCGAGCTGCGCCACAGCAACAATCTCTCCAGTTTGCTTGGTATAAGTATCCTCCTGTCGGAGAAATGCACCGGCACCCACTTTCAGCGTTTTGCGCTCGATGCGAGTCAATTTGCTGGTACAACCCACTATATCCCCCGGATACAGCGGCTCTGCAAACTCGATTTCCATACTGGTGGCAAAGCTTTTGTTGCAGGGAGCCGGCACATTGAATATCACCGGTATCTGTATTTGAGTTGGCTCATCGTCGATACGTTTGGGCGGATCGCCGGGTGACCAATAGGGCGCCACGCCATAGGTAAAGACCATGGCCGCTGGCGCCACCAAATCTGAAAATCCCGCCGCCCTGGCAGCGCTGGCATCGGTGTGTATGGCGCACTCAAACTCTTTGGGCTCGAGCCAACGGCGGATACTGCCCCGCTCCACCGGGTCCGGGCCCGTCCACTGCCCCACCACCGTGTTCAGACATGCCTCGGCCTGCTCCCAGGTACCCCACAGCCCCCAGCCAACGTCGCTCATGCGCTACACGGGCCTAAAAAATGGCAAGGTAATGTCCTCGGTTATCGGACGAAACACCACCTCGACTTCCATACCGATCTGTACGTCTTCGGGCTCACACTCCACCAAATTGGTGTGCATCCGAATTCCCTCGGGCAGATCGATCCAGGCGAGAATAATCGGCAAGTCTTCGACGAACTTTTCCTCAACCCCCTCATAAGTCACCGAGTAGGTGTAGACGGTGGCGCGGCCCGAGGCTTCGATCCAGCCCAAATCCTGACTCCAGCACTCGGGGCAATCGCGTCGTGGATAAAAAATATTGGTATCGCAGGCATTGCAGTGCTGCACCAGTAATTTGTGCTCACGGGTGCCGTCCCAAAAAGGCTGGCTGTAGGGCTGGATCTCCGGCAGGGGCTTTTTATATTCACTCATCGCGGGGCCCTCCCAAAGACACTGGTACAGGTATTCATGACAGAACCCCCCGAGGTTGTAAGAATGGCGTGCTCGCAATTCGATACCTGACGCTCCCCCGCCTCACCGCGCAACTGGCGGATGGTGTCCAGATAAAATGCCATGCTGACTCCGCTACCTGTATGGCCCCGACCGGTGGCGTCGCCCATCGTGGTACAGGGCAAATCCCCGCCAGGACCGCAGCGGCCTTCAGCCCAGAGTTTTGCGCCGTGGCCATCCTCACACACGCCGTAACCCTCCAGCGCACTGCACTGGGTATAGGGGTAGGCGCCATAAATCTGTCGAAGGTCCATGTCGTGTATCGACAGGCCCGCCTGAGCCAGGGCATCCTGACTCGACTCACGATAAGACTGCCGATGAAAGACATCCTCGCGCAGCATCGGCGTGGCACTCATGAAGCGCGTACCGTGACCCAATTTGTACACCGCTTTGTCGCCAAACTCCTTGGCTTTCTCCCAGGAAGTCACCACCATCGCGCCACCGCCGTCTGCCAGCAGATTGCACTCCTTGGCCTTTAGCGGCGTGCTGATCATGCGCGAGTTCATCACATCTTCGAGCGACACTGTCTTGCCATAAAAAATGGAGAGCGGATCGAGCGCTCCCCACGCGCGAAGCGCAACGGTAACTGACGCGAGTTCCTCCTCGGTTGCACCCGTCTCATACATGTAGCGCTGGGTAATCAACCCCATGGAGCCGTTGAAGCTCACGCCGTAGGGGTATTCGAACTGCTTATCGAGGGGAGCGGTGGCAAAAAAATTAATCAGGTCCTGAGGCGGCATATCGGACTGAACCGTGGTGTGCGGTATCAATACAAAATCCACCTGCCCGCTGGCGATGTGCTGCTCGGCGAGACGCAGACAATTGGTGGTAGAGGCGCCACCCGCATTGCAAATGGCAATGTCGCGGCATCCCTTGAGCCCCATCACCTCGGGAATCTTGCCCAACGACATGTCGTTCTGCATCGAGGGCTGGGCCATTGGATTGTTGGAGATCACGGCGCCAATCAGGTTTTTATCAATGCCCGCGTCGTTGATGGCCCCCATGCACACATCCAGCAAGATATTCCACCGCGTGCGCTCGGGGTCGCGGCGCGTAGGCACCTCGGCGATGCCTACCACCGCCAAACCTGGTTTTGTCATCGGCTTCCTCCCTTTTTTGTTATCTGGACCGATTCATCAAAGCTGCTCTACGCGTAATCGGCGTGGGCGTACTCTGACCGATCAACCAGATCCAGGTTGTCATCCACGCTCACAGCGAGGGGACGGCGCAGCGCCACGGTGTCGGGATCGGTCGGGATCATGAACTCCCACAGGGTTGCAGGTACTTTGGCTCCCGCTGTTTTTCGCTTCGCAGTATCCCAATCTTTAGGTGTTTCGCATGGCAAATAACCCAACACCTCGGCCTGGCTCAAATTGGTGGCCTGCGTAATCACCGAGACCGCGTCTTCAAGAAATCCCGCTCTGGCGTCCGCCACACTGGTCGTTCGCACGCCCGACTCCAACAACACATCGGGCGCATCTTCGGCGCCGAACCATCGGGCCACCTCGGCGCCACGCTCTGCGAGTGACTGCTTCATATCCGCGCACTCTTCATCACTTGCGGCCAACATCCATCCTTCCAGGCCCAGCCGATGAAAATACAACTCCTTCCCGAAGTGTTTAACCATGCCAGCCAGCTCTTTATCGGCGCCGTCGAGGAAGGTAGAAAACAACCGCCACACTGCGCATTCAGTCAAGAAGGCGGTCATGAGAAAGTCTCCCCAGTTCTGTGGCGGCCGCGACAAGGCTTCGAGATCATGCAGCGCCTCCGGTTGGCGCCCAAATTCCAGCTGGTGTTCGGGCAGTTGCAGCCGATCCTCCAGCAGGCGAAAAATGGCTCGGGTGTGGCCCAGACTGTCCTGCCCCATCCCCGCAAAGGCAGTGCAATCGGGCAAGCTCCTGCCGTTTAGCATCACCTTGATATACCAGTGGCCAAGCACCCAATCAGTGTCGGCGACGCATAACAACTCTTGCATTAACGCTTTATCGGTTCCTGACACACTCATCTCCCTATTCCCGTCCTCTATCAGACCCGGGCAGCTGGTCTTGCCACTTCATCCATCCGAAAGTGGCTTTGCACGTATTACACTGCATGCTCATTTCCGACACCGTCCCGCCAAAGGGATTGGATACCCGGGTGTCCTCTGATTCACACCAAGGGCACGGCACCGAAGCATCGTATTTCTCGCCGAACAGCTCGCGCAGACTGTTGGAACGCGCGGTGCCGCTCTTACCCACATCGCCCACGGCTCAAGCGATCCCGATCATGTCGTTCACCGATATCACCGGAGTCACCTCTGCTCTGGGGCAAATACACATCTCGACCCAGGGCTTTTCTGAGTACACCATCCGCGCCTGGCCCACTGCCGCAGGCTTGTTGGGCGCACTGACCGATCCCAAGTGAAACAGGGGGCCGTCAGCCTCTTCGCGGGCAAAGACCTCAAAGTACTCCCAGTCCATGGTGTTTCTTGCGGTTTTTTGCTTCACCAAACCCATTTCACATCCCTAAATGCAGTAGCCATGTTCACGAGCAATCAGGCGCGCTTCGGGCACGATGTCGTCGCGGCTCCACTCATGCTGCCACTCAATGCGTACCTTGGTAGAACGCACTCCATCGAGGGCACCGACCGAGCTTTTAATGTCGTGCTGAATTAAATCCCAGGCCGGACAGCCCACGCAGGGAAACACCAGCCCAACATCGACGTCTCCCGCATCAGATACCGTGATGCGGCGCACCATGCCCATGTCAGGCAAGCTGACATTCATGTGCGGATCCATGACGCCATTGAGCACCTCGGCGACGGCGGCTTCGGTTACCACAGCTGATCGCCCCACTCTTCCCGCTGCAGCCGCTCATAACAGGACGGCCGCATGGGACCCCCCGACTTAAAGTTACCAATCGCCCGATCCCAGCTGGTCTCTTCCCACTCCCAGTCGTGGTTGGCTGCATCAAACGTCATGGGATAAGGCATATCAGTAATCCGATATTCGCCCGTTTCCTTGTCTTTCTCGGCGGGGACTTTGAGGCCGACCCGGTCGGCGAAATCCGTTGCCGAGCGGAGCCACTTCCTGCGCATGGTGTCGTTGGTCCACGCTCGAACCTTGTAATTCAATTGGTCGGGGTAGCCTTTCAAGTCGTCGGGCCGGCCATACCAGTGATAGCCCCACGGGAAAATCCAACGAACGGCATCTTCGACCAGTTTCTTGGTCTCGTCGTTTTGGTTGAAATAAAACTCCGTCCACATCGCACCATGGCGAAAATGGTAGGCCTCTTCGAAGTTGACTTTTTTCAAGGTGCGTCGGTACGGTGCAAAGCTACAGTTAAGCTCGATATCCCAGGTCGTAAATCGACCTGCGCGATCTAAAAATGCCTGAGAAACAACAAATTCTGCGTAGTTCCTTACAGGAAACTCCATAATCGGTAAGGACCAGTATTTTCGCGGGTCAGCCTCAAAGGCAACCTTCTGCATGTCGAAGCCAAAGCGCTCAAACAGCATGCCTTGCTGGTGAGCATGCCCCACTTCATCCTGAATCGTGCCGCAGATGGCCACTTTCGCTCCGATATCGGGCGCGACCCGGAACGCGGTGTACGCCCAGGTTAAGACCGTCACCTCGGATTGCGCGGCAATTTCCAGAGTGCGCTCAAGAATGGCGCGGTAGCGCGGTGTCAGCTCATCCATATCTTCAATGAGTTCACCCGCGTGTATGCGTGCCAGAAGCGCTTGCTCCTGCGCTTCTTCCATCGTTTGTTCAGCCACTGCCTGCTGTGTCATGCCTGCTTCCTTTTGGGCGCCAGTTTCACATACCTACTATACGGTATGTTTTTAATCCGGACTTGTCATTTCGGGCAATTTTTAAAAATTTCGAGCGTTTTAGGCCGCGCTGAGCCTGAGCTTGATGGCCTTCTTATCGACCTTTCCCAAATTGGTGAGGGGCAGCGCGGCGCCAAATTCGAGGGATTTTGGCGTGAGTAATGAGCCTGCATGGGCTTTTACAAAGCCTAACAGCTCTTCTGCCGAGCAACTGCTGTCTGGTTTGAGCACAACCAACGCATGAACGCATTCGCCCCACTTCTTGTCGGGCAGACCCACGACCGCCGCGGCTTCAACGCTGTCGTGTTTCATCAGCGCCTGCTCCACATCCCGCGAGTACACGTTAAAGCCGCCACTGATGATCATGTCTTTGAGCCTGTCGACGATGAAAAGAAACCCTGCGTCATCCATAAACCCCACATCGCCGGTGTGCAGCCAGCCGGACTGCAGTGCCTGAGCACTGGCCTCGGGGCGCTGCCAATATCCCTGCAGCACGCTGGGCCCGCTCACCACAATTTCACCCACCTCGCCCGGGGGTAATGAGGCTCCACTGGCATCGACAACCGAAACGCTCATTCCGGGAGTCGCCCTACCCGCGCTTTCAAGCCGTCTGGGCACGGCGGGGTTGTGCTCGTGTGGGGCCATGCAGGTGATATGAATGCTCTCCGTTTGGCCATAGCACTGGTGCAAAATGGGACCAAACAGGTGCAGTGCATCGCGCAGCCGTTCCGGCGCGATTGGCGCCGACGCATAGATAATGTGCTCTAGATTGCTCAGGTCTCGCTGATCAACATTCGGATGATCGAGTATTGCGTAGATCATACTAGGCACCAGAAACAGCGTATTGACTCCCTCATTCTCGACAGCACGAATCACAGACTCTGGCGAGAACGCGGGCAAAAGGGACACCCGCCCACCCAGCATCAAAACGGGCAGGACAAGAAAACCTGCTGCGTGACTGATCGGGGAACTCGCCAAAAAGTGAGGGTTCTCGGGAAACTCCCATGCCGCCCGCGCCATCTCTGCAATGGCCCCCATTCCTGCTTGGGTATGCACAACGCCTTTGGGATCACCGGTGGTACCACCCGTATAGCTGACCCAGGCAATATCCTCGCCGGCTGGCTGCTCATCCAACCACGGGCGATCCGCCAGCAGATCGCCCAAATACTCACCAAAGTGAGCCTCGGCGAGCGTCACCACCGCGAGCTCGGGAAAACCGCTGGCCAAAGCCACTCCACGCTCGGTAAATGCCTCCGAATCCACGACCAGGAGCTTGGCCCCCGAATCCTCGATAACGAATTGCTGCTGGGCGAGAGAGCCCAGCGGATGCAGTGGCGTGTAGCGAATACCGGCGCGCAAACACGCCGCCATAATGGCAAAAGCATCGACCCGATTAGCAGCGAGCTGCACCAAGCCATCGCCGCGCCCCAGCCCGAGGCTACGTAACAGACTGGCAAGGGTCTCAATACGCTGTCGCAATGCGTGGCCGCTATACAACTCCCCTGTCACATCGGCTACCGCAACCCCATCGCCGATATCAGCCAATGCCGCATTCAATAACTCTGTGTAATGAGGTGATGCCACAGTGCATCCCAAATCGTTCGTTCGACACCGCCACAGCCTAAAAAGCGCCGCGGCTGAGCGTCATATCAATAACGGCAAGAATGTTGTGATTTAGGCGTGGTCGCCTGAAGACGTGGTTTCCGCGCGATACGCCATGGGCGAGAGGCCCGTCCACTTTTTAAAAGCTCTGGAAAAGTTAGCGGTGTCAGAGAAACCTGTCAGGTAAGCAATTTCATTTACCGGCAACCCCTTTTTAAGGTAGTCCTCTGCCAGTAGTCTGCGGGTCTCATCCAGCACCTCGCGAAACGTCGTGCCCGCTTCCTCAAGTCGGTTGTAAAGGGTTCTGGTACTCACACACAGTACACTCGCCACAGCCTCTTTACCGGACACCCCTGTCGGCAGCAATCTCACTAGCTCATTGCGAACTCGCGCAGGAAAGTCGGCCTTCTCCAGCTTGGCTATGTATTGCTCAGTCAATTGCTCATAGGAGCGCGCAAGCTCAGGGTCTGCGCCAACCAAGGGCAGATCCAGTAGCTCAGAATCAAAGGTTATTGACGTCTCAGCCGCATCAAACATCACCTCGCATCCAAAAAACATCTCGTAACGGGGCGCTTCGTCGGCGGGATAGGGGCGCGCCAGCGACACTGTTCGCGGCCGAAATCGGTTCTGACTGGCAATGCGCAAAATTGTCACGAAAATAGCAGCGATTCCATCCTCACGAATCGGCGGGAATGGCTCAGGGTTATGCGCCGTCCAAATTAGCGCGCAACCGTCGGCCTCTCTCACCAGCGACATCACATCATTGGTCGTCACTACCGAGTAGTAGCGCACCATTTTTTCGACATAGTCACCTAAAGTAGCGCTGCAGTAAGCAGCAACGCCGAGACTGTAAAAAGTCGTGGGATGAATGAATTTTGCAAGATGCAGGCCGAAAGTTTGGACCGAGGCTTGGGCCTCAATCGCTTTTAGCAATTCTCGAAAGGCACCATCCGCGATACGAGTATTGGGATCGAGCAACGGTCCCACCTCAATGCCCGCCTCAGCGAACAACGGCTCAGGCGCGACACCCAGATCCTCCAAGGCCTGCCAAATCACGACCCCCAGGGGACCGATGGTGGAGAATTTCTGCGCGATCATTACAAGGGACGCACGGCTCTTGTTCAGCACTCGATGATCTCATCATCCCCTTTTTAAGCGGCGAATCAATCCCTATAGTCATCTCCGCCTCCCGCGAAATGCACGGCGCTGCCAGCTTATTGATCGAAAGACCAGCTAATTGCACGCATGGACAGGTGCCGCTTGGAGTAGGCCCTGATACGCTTTGTCTACGTGGGCTACTTGTAGCAACCAGAGACGCGGCGAGCAGAAAACATGAAGACAGTGCTGCAACATCAGTCGGACTTTGAGAGCCGCATAGGTCGGACGCTGTTTGAATCACAACCCCTGTTATTAGACACAGGTCGAATACAAGCCTACTGCAAAAGCCTCGACCAACTCGACTGGTTTCATTTCGACCAGGAGCAATGCCAGGCTGCGGGCTTCAGTGACATTATCGCCCCGGGTTCGATGACCTTTGCCTTGGTGCACGCCATTTTTTTTCAAAACATTGAACTGAAGAATCTCACAGCACTTTTCGTGGGCAGCGATCGCTTTCGCGTAATCCGTCCCATCGCGGCAAACGATTCGGTCACGCTGGGAATGACGATTGCCGCCGTCGAGGATAGAAACGAGGGCTTCCGCGTGACCTATCAATTTGACTGGCGCGGTGCAGCCGAGGGGGATCCCGTATCCAATGGGACTTTTCTTGTTCGTTATTGGCCCAATTAGACAGCACGGGCGAGAACTTTGGGCGACTTTCAAGCCAGGTTCGTTGATTCACCCAGCAAGCAAATCGCGTAATGCCCACAGTTGATCGCCACTTCAATATTGCCGAGCTGAGAAAAGCGGCTCAGAAAAAACTTCCCGCACCTATCTTTCACTATCTCGATGGGGGTGCCGATGACGAATGGACCCTGACCCGGAACACCAGCGCATTTGAGCAATGGGAAGTGCTTCCTTCTGTGCTAACGGGCGTGACCCAGCCAGAGTTAGCGGTACGGCTTTTCGGGCGCGATATCTCATTGCCCTTTTTTCTATCGCCAACCGGGATGTCGCGACTTTTTCACTCTGGCAAGGAACTCGCGGTTGCCCGTGCCGCAGCCAACGCGGGCACGTTCTACAGCCTCTCCTCCATGGGATCCAGTACCATCGAAGAGGTCGCCGCGACGGGGCCGGGACCCAAGATATTTCAGGTCTATATATTCAAAGACCGCGGCCTTACTCTCGATTTTTTGGATCGTTGCAAAAACACGCGTTTCGATGCCCTGTGCCTAACGGTGGACACTCCCATCGCCGGCAACCGAGAACGGGACATCGTCACAGGCATGACCATTCCTCCATCACCCTCGCTTAAATCACTCATGAACTTTGCCACCAAGTGGCAATGGCTCCTGGGCCTAAGGCATAACCGCGACTTCACACTGGCGAATCTCTCAGCAAACATTGACCCCCGAAATTCGGGTGCCCTGAGTATTTTTGAATACGTAAACCAACAATTTGACCCCTCAATAAGCTGGGCAGACGTTGCTTGGTTGAGAGAACGGTGGGAGGGTCCGCTGATCATCAAGGGCATCCTGTCTTCGGAGGATGCCAAACAAGCGGAACGTCTTGGCTGCACGGGTATCATGGTGAGCAACCATGGCGGGCGACAGCTGGATTCAGCGCCTGCCCCCATTGACTGTATCCCCGCTATCCGCGATGCCGTCGGCGACGATATGGAATTGGTTGTGGATGGCGGAATACGTCGCGGCAGCCATATTGTCAAAGCGATCGCGCTGGGCGCTTCAGCCTGTGCTATCGGCAGACCCTACCTATACGGGCTTGCCGCGGGCGGCGAAGCAGGCGTAGACAAAACCATCGACATATTGGCCGCGGAAACACGTCGATGCATGCAGCTCGCGGGCTTTGACTCAGTTGCGACGCTGCGTGCCAGCGGGTCTGTCAGGCGAATCGGGACTGACTGACCCCAAGGGATTTGCCACAATGGGGCGAAAGTTAAGGAGCCCGCCATGCCTGTACTCACCCTCGATCAGATTGAATCCCTTTGCTTCGATGCGCTGAAGCGCGCCGGTGCCAGCGACGAGCAAGCCGCCATCGTCGCCGAGGAGATCATGGACGCCGAGGCCGAGGGCATTCGCAATGTCGGGCTTGGCTACCTGCACCTTTACTTGAAGCACCTCCGCTGTGGCAAAGTGAACCCAGCCGCGGCACCGAAGATCGTCAAAACCTCGGCATCGACCACTGTGGTCGATGCGGATTTTGGCTTTTGCCACCACGCCTATGTGATCGCCGAGGAGCGGCTCATCGAAACAACCCGCGCCCAGGGTGTGGGACTCATGTCGATTCACCAGTCCTCATCAGCGGGCGTGCTCGGGTGGTTTGTGCGACGCCTCGCGCGGGAGGGCTTAGTGTCGCTCATGTTCGCCAATAGCTCTAAAGCCGTGGCGGCGCACGGGGGCAAGGTGCCCTTCTTTGGCACTAACCCGTTCGCCATGGGCGCACCGCGCGCCGGTGACGAACCACTGGTAATCGATATGGCGACTGCCTCGACTGCGCGCGTGAATCTGGTGCGCGCCGCCGCGGAAGGCCGTGAAATTGAGCCCGGCCATGCGATCGACCCCGACGGCAACCCCACCACTGACCCGGCGGCGGGGTTAAAAGGCGCGCAACTCCCCGTGGGCGGGCCCAAAGGCTTCGGTCTGGGCTTAATGGTGGATGTGCTGGCCGGTGTGCTCACTGGCAGCAACTGCTCCTACGAGGCTTCGATGTTCGCGACCACGGAAGGCGGTCCCCCGAATGTTGGCCAAACGATCATCGCCATGGATCCGGCCTTTATCGGCGACGGATTTGTCCCCCATCTGGAAACGATGTTCAGCGCGCTCACCGAGGGCAACGACGTGCGGATCCCCGGCGAGCGTCGCGGGGCTGAACGTGCCAAGCATGAAGCCGAGGGCGTCGAAGTGCCAGAGAGCCTATTAGAGCAAATCGAGACGCTGGCCGCCGCCGGCTAGCGCTACGCTAGCCATTCGGCCATCGCATCTTCAATTGCCTCCCACAAGTATCGGGCGAGGGATTGGTCGACAAAAATTGAAAACACGGTTTGCCCGTCGTGATTCTGGTGGGCGGCGATAATCACGGATACCCGGGCAACCTGCGTCTGGGCCACGCTACCCAACGGGAATGCAGCCTCTGAGAGATCCACGCCACAGAGCTTTGCCATGATCTCGGCCCGTGGTTCCCCCGCTAACTGCAGCCATGCGTGACTGTGCTGGCAATAGAGCGGCCAGACACCCGCCGCGACCGCCTCGGCTGCTGGTCGGCCTGAAGAGGCCTCGCCATCTGGTTGTAACAACCAGAACTCGCGGTGACTCAGTGCCATCACAAAGCTTGACTCGCCGCTGGCAACAATCTGGTTCGGCGCATCGGGCAACGTGTGCCCCTGACTGGATAACCACTCC
>JAYPXQ010000021.1:0-28573 GCA_038135595.1 Halieaceae bacterium | reverse complement strand
CGGGTACTCCGCCAGTCGTGTGCTGGGGTCGGCGAAAGGGAATCGAGCGCCCAGCGGATTTCCCACAATGACTTCCTCGAGAGGATCCCACTCATTGCAACTCCAGACTTGAGACATCGTTGACTACTCTTGCGTATAAGGGCAGGCAGATATTGTCTGCACTGATTAGGGTCGACACAACGAAAAAGGGCCGCCCGGAGGCGACCCCTGACTTCCTTGAGTTAGGGGATCAACCCGACTCACTCTCCCACAACGCGCTGCCGTGGCAGGTCATGGTCTCGCGCTCCATTTGCGCAACATCAGACGAGGGATAGGCATCCCACCACTGACCGTAGCTGCCGAAAGACGCCCAGCCGACGACCAACATGACATCGGTGCCGTCACCATCTGCGCCCACAGCCACTGGATACAGAGACCACACATTCATGCCCTCACCACCGGGTAGTGCGCTCGCTGCTTTTTTCCACTCGCTCGCCTGCGCAATCACCGCCTCTTCGTTGATGTCGCCGTTAATATTGCATTTCCACATTTGCACCGGATTGCCTGCAGAAGCAAACGGGGACAACAGCATGAGCGCACTCGCGCAGGACACAAAACCTTTGAGTTTCATAAGATCTCCTTGGTTGGACTCCAAATCACGCTAACAAGCGGGCGGGGGGACATCAATGAATAACGGGACCTTGTCACCTTTTGCTAATGCTTAAGCGCATAACTGTGCGGGTTGGCATAAGGCGCATCAGCCCAGCGAACGGCGCCAAGGTCCGCCCCTGCATGGCAATGCCGTAATAGCGCGGTATCGCGTAACAAGGTTGCATAGGGAGTGGCAGGGGCCGTGCCTGCGGACGTAGGTGTCGGCTTCAGCTGCATTGAGGCGACGCTTGTGATTGTCTACGATTTTTGTAGCGCCACAGTGGCATCAGGGTTGCAGCCGCCAGCATTCCCCTACGATTCAGATCCGTCACGCCAGTATTTCCGTTTGTCCAAGAGTTGTGTCGCGCGCGGTCAAGGTCGTCACTCGGGACGCGCCCTGATGCGCAGGAACCGCCGTGTCCATACCGATTGAAAGATCGGATCGAGCCATCGGTAAAGTCGTCCGGATACCACAACGGGTTTGCCGCTTTGCACGCCGCTGATTGCGTCCTTCACTACCACATCCGCGTCGTACCAGAGCCACTTGGCCATTTTGTTCTTCATTTCCATCAGTCCCGCGGTTTCGTGAAAATCGGTGTGGGTGAAGCCGGGGCAGAGGGCCGAGACATTGACGCCAGAGCCGGAGACGGTCAGGTGTAGCTCTTCTGAGAGCGCCACGAGGTAGGCCTTGGCGGGACCATAATTGCATCCCCCGGGTCGGGGAACCCGGGCTGCAACTGAGGCGACATTGATTACACGACCATAACCGCGATCGACCATGTCCGGTATCAAACGATGACACAAGTCAGCGACCGACAGCATCATCAGCTGGAAAAATTGTTGCTGCATATGCCAGTCACGGTCTTTTAGTAGATCGGGACCAGCGATACCGGCATTATTGATCAGCCAGTCAACCTGCCAGCGCTCGCTCGCGCAGACTGTAGCAATCTCCTCAGCTGCTGTGGCGAGGCTGAGATCTGCAGTCACAATTTCCACCGGAATGCCATGCTCTTTACGGAGCCTCTCCGCGAGCGCCTCGAGTCGGTCCCGCCGTCGCGCCACGAGAATCAACGATTTGCCCATGGCTGCCAGTTGTCGGGCGAACTCTGCCCCGAGGCCGGCAGACGCGCCGGTGATTAGCGCGAAGCGCGGTTTCTCGACGCTCGGACTGATAGCGTCAGAGCTCAAAGTGTCATTGACCAGCTGTGTAAGCGAATTTTCCAGGCGCCGCTATCGTCTTTAGCGACCACGTCAATGTAGTGTGACGTCGTGCTGTCTCCCTCCAGCGCACCTTCGGGCAGGTCGGCGTCAGAAGAGGTGTCTACAACGCGTCGTATGGTGTAGTCATACTCGACCACTGCGGCATCTCCCATCATGGTGATGCTGTGCGGCACGTCCACCGTAATCTCATAGCGCGCAGTATCAAATACTGGGCCCAGGAATACCCGATAGTTCTCACGGCCATCAAGCCCCGGTACGCCCGGTGGCCGGAGGCTCACCTCGGGATGCAAACCACCCACATAGGCGTCGATGTCGCTGCCCTCTACGGCGGCTATCCAGCCCTGATACAGCGCGAGAATCTCTTCGCGGTCGGTTTGCGAGTAACTGATCGCGCTCCAGAACAGCAGAGTGAATGAAAGTAAGGTCGCCTTGGTCAGGTAATCAGGGCGCATGTCGAGATCCTCGATGAGAGTAGTGGGCCCTTGGATTGTCCGGTAGTTAGGCCAGTAACATCAAGGCCATCGACGGGGATGCCTTCGCTTTGCTCTGCCGCTCGATGTCATTACGTGCGAGCGTGTTCGCTGTCGGCCCTGTTCATTTGACAGTTGCACTGCCACAATCGCGATTCACTTTTCGCCCCATCACTTGGTGTTCGCTATGTCCGACAGAGTCTCTATTTCGATTTCCGCTCATATTGCTCACGTAACCCTGACGCGGGCAGACAAAATGAACGCGCTTGATACCGCTATGTTCAGCGCGATCTGCGAGGCGATCGATCACGTCGCGGCGGAACCCGATGTGCGGGCTGTGGTGGTATCGGGGGAAGGCCGTGGCTTTTGTGCCGGACTGGACCTCTCCAATTTTGATACTGCGGCGGAACCGATGGCACTGATGCCTCGCACTCATGGCATCGCTAATAAGGTACAGCAGGTCGCATGGGGCTGGCGGCACTTGTCCATGCCAGTGATCTCTGCGGTTCATGGCGTCGCCATTGGTGGTGGCTTGAATATCATGTCGGGGGCGGACATCCGCGTTATTCACCCCGATACCCGTTGCGGCGTAATGGAGATGCGCTGGGGACTGGTGCCGGATATGGCGGGCTACCCCTTGTGGCGAGGTAATGTTCGGGACGACGTATTACGGCGGCTCGTCTTTACCAATGAAGAGTTTACCGGCGCTGATGCTTTCACGATGGGGTTTGCCACGGAGACATCGGAGGCGCCGCTGGAACGCGCTATGGCGCTCGCAGAGACCATCGTAAACAAAAATCCTGATGCCATTCGAGCAGCAAAGCGGCTGTCGAATATGCTGACTTATGCGAGTGATGAGGCGATCTTGCTGGCCGAGTCTGCCGAACAAGAGCAGATTATGGGTCGACCCAATCAAGTAGAAGCGGTCATGGCCCAGATGGAGGGTCGAGCGCCCTCGTTTTCCTGATACCTGATAACACAGTGCTACACTGGGTCCTGCGGCCGCGCGCTGCTTGACACCATCCTTGCCGCGAGCCTCCGAACCAGAGGTCACTATGAGCGAACCCACTATCAGAGCGCATCACCGGGTGTGCCATCTTTGCGAGGCCATGTGTGGTGTCGTGATCCAGACGGTTGATAACCAGATAATCGACATTAGAGGCGACCAAAATGATCCGCTGAGCCGCGGACATGTCTGCCCCAAGGCGGTTTCTCTAAAAGATATTCATGAGGATCCGGATCGATTGCGAAAGCCGATGAAGCGTGTGCGCACTGCGCCGGGAGTATTTGAGCACGTTGAAGTGACGTGGGATGAGGCCCTGGAGACTGCAGCCACGGCGATGGCATCGACCATCCAGAAATATGGTGTCGACGCCATTGGCGCGTATTTTGGCAATCCCTCGGTGCACAACTACGGGATGCTGACGCATCAACGCAATCTATTCCGGCATATTCGCACCCGCAATCGGTTTTCAGCGACGTCGGTCGATCAATTGCCACACCACCTAGTATCGCTCTGGTGTTATGGACACATGTTGCTTCAGCCTGTTCCCGATGTGGATCGCACTGATTATTTCTTGATGCTGGGTGCTAATCCGCTCGCCTCGAACGGTAGCATGTGGACAGTGCCCGACGTGCGTCGACGGCTTAAAGCGCTCAAATCGCGCGGAGGCAAGCTGGTTGTGATCGATCCGCGAAGGACGGAGACGGCTGAACTCGCGACGGAGCACCTATTTATCCGGCCCGGCTCGGACGCTGCTTTTTTGCTCGCATTGATTCACGTGCTGTTTCGCGATGCCTTAATAGCGCTTGGAAATCTCAAGGCGTTTACTGACGGGGTTGATGAGATCGCTCAGGCGGTTGCCAATCTGACGCCTGCATGGGCGGCTGAGCGAACGGGCATTAGCGCTGCTGATATCGAGCGCATTGCCCACGAGTTTGCCCACGCCGGTGCAGGTATTTGTTATGGCAGGATGGGGGTAAGTACGCAAGCCTATGGCGCGCTTTGTCAGTGGGCGATTCAAGTCATTAATGTCGTGACGGGGAATTTGGATAAACCCGGCGGAAGCTTGTTCACGCTGCCCGCGATGGATCAAGTCAGCAACACCAGCCCCGGCGGGTTTGCCCGTTTTTCTAGCCGGGGCAGAGGTCTGCCCGAATTTAATTACGAGCTACCAGCGGCCGCGATGGTTGAAGAGATCAGCACGCCGGGAGAGGGCCAGATTAAACTGATGTTCACGGGCGCGGGAAATCCGGTCCTGTCGACGCCCAACGGCGCGGCGTTGGATGAGGCCCTGGAAACACTGGAATTCATGATTTCGTTGGATCCAGCGCTCAACGAAACAACGCGTCACGCCGACGTCATTTTGCCCCCGACCTCTCCGCTGGAGCACGATCACTACGATATCGGGTTTCACAATCTGGCCATCAGAAACACGGCACGGTACAACCCAGCAGTCTTCGATAAGCCCGAGGGTGCTCTCCATGATTGGGAGATATTCGCCGAGTTGGGGGAGCGCGTGAGCCGTCTTTTGGATCTCGAGCCAATGCCGCGTCATGCGCCGCATCAGTTGGTGGACCGGGCACTCCGCACCGGTCCTTACGGGGAAGCCACCGAGTGGCAAGTCAGCATCGACAAACTCAGGGAGCATCCGTCGGGAATGGATTTTGGTCCGTTACAGCCGTCGTGCCCCGATCGTTTACAAACGTCAGATAAACGCATTCGGCTCGCGGTCCCCGACGTGTTGCGCGATATTGATCGGTTGGTTGGGGAAGTCGCGTCTGACCAAGGCTATCGGTTGATCGGACGACGCCATGTACGAGATAACAATTCGTGGATGCACAATCATCATCGCTTGATGAAAGGTAAGCCGCGGTGCCAACTGTTGATGCATCCACAGGACGTGGCGAGTGAAGGATGGCAAAGCGGTATGATGGTAACGGTGAGCAGTCGCGTGGGGCATATTCAAGCAGAGCTCGCCGCGTCTGATGAGATGATGCCCGGCGTTGTGAGTTTGCCCCACGGATATGGGCATGGCCGCAGCGGCACCCGCGGCAGTATCGCCAACGAGCATGCGGGGGTGAGCTGTAATGACATCACGGACGAACAGTTTGTCGATCAGCTTTCTGGGAACGCCGCGGTGAATGGGGTGCCGGTTCAGCTCAGTGTCTCTGCTGCCTAGGGCCAGATCGGTTAGGTTTTGACCGCTCGATCGTGGAGAGACCACAAGGATTGAAACCATGAGTAATGATCAGATACCCGTCGCCCACATCGATAGTGGTGAAAAGTTCACCAATGATCGGGGTATGCGGGTCATCAAAGACGGCATCAAGGCATCCAGTATGGACAGGCCGCGGCAGCCGAAACCGGACTGGCTGAAAATGCGTGTTCAGAATAGCCCCAAGTTTGAGGCAGTCCGCTCGATTGTTCATGAGCATCGGCTAGCAACTGTTTGCGAGGAAGCCAAGTGCCCAAACATCAGCGAATGTTGGAGCGCGGGCACTGCAACGATCATGCTCATGGGGGATGTGTGCACCCGGGCCTGTCGCTTCTGTTCAGTGAATACCGGAAATCCCGGAGGTTGGCTGGATCCGGACGAGCCCGCGAATACGGCGGAAGCGGTGCGCTTGATGGGCCTCAAATACGTTGTGCTGACATCCGTGAATCGTGATGATCTGCCAGACGGTGGTGCGGGGCACTATGCCGCAGTAGTTGGCGCCACCAAGGCGATGAATCCGCAAACCGCCGTGGAGGCACTCACGCCCGACTTTTTAGGTGATCCTCGGGCAGTGGAGATTCTGCTGGATTCGGGTATTGAGGTATTTGCCCAAAATGTTGAGACAGTGGCACGACTCACTCACCCGGTGCGTGATCCGCGTGCCGGGTACCAACAGACGCTGGACGTATTGGCGCATGGGAAAGCTTACCGACCCGACGTTATCACGAAGACTTCCTTGATGTTGGGGCTGGGTGAGCGGGAGGACGAGTTGAAGGCCTGTATGGACGACCTGCGTAGCCATGCCGTGGATGTACTGACATTGGGTCAGTACCTGCAGCCCACAAGACACCATCTGCCGGTGGAAAAATTTGTTACCCCCGATGAATTCGCTTTGTATCGGGAGTGGGGATTGGAGCGGGGATTTCTCGAAGTGGTTTCCGGGGTGTTCGTTCGCTCCAGCTACCGCGCCGAGCGAGTGCTCGAGCACAACAACGTCGGACTCGGATCAGCCTAATGTTGCAGCAGTTTGCTGGCGCTGAGTACTTTATCGGTCCTCGGTAGTAAACTTGCGCGGTGTTGCTGTAAGACGTAGCCGATTGCGAAACGCCCTACATCGATGCGCAGTCAACTATGGTGGGGCAGAAATTTGCGGCTCACGTCAGGACGCCACAGGGCAACGCAGATAGTCTCAGCTCTGAGTGGGCGAGCAACAGGTATGAATGAGAGTGAGAGGGGAGGGAGTGAGACGATGACGACGACCGCTGCCCGAAAGTCATGAGTACAAGTTTTAATCACGTCGGCCTACTGGGTCGAAGAGAGCACCCGGGGGTCGAGGAGATCGTCTCGGGATTGCTCAATTTACTGGATGACCGAGGGTTACAGGTCACTATTGAGGATCGGTTGGCCACCTTATCGCATTTTGAAAAACGCGAGATGGAGTCCCGGGACAAGATCGGCGCCATGGTAGATCTGGCGATCGTGATCGGAGGCGATGGTAGTCTGTTGAGTGCCGCTCGGACCTTAGTTAAGCACGACACGCCTGTCATCGGTATTAATCGCGGACGATTGGGATTCCTCACTGACGTGAGTCCCGACGAATTGCTGGAACAGGTCAGCAACGTATTGGATGGCGAATATCTCAGTGATCGCCGTTTTCTGCTAGATGCTGAAGTGTGGCGGGGTGATCAAGTCATCGGACGCGGCGACGCATTGAACGATATCGTTGTGAACTCAGGTGCTTCAGCGCAGATGGTTGAGTTTGAACTCAGCATCGACGGGGAGTTCGTTTACCGATTGAATGCTGATGGTCTGTTAGTGGCGACACCAACCGGCTCCACAGCTTACTGCCTCTCCGCGGGTGGACCGATCATGTACCCAGGCCTGGATGCGCTGGTGCTGGTGCCGATGTTCCCGCATTCGCTAACGAGTCGTCCCATTGTTGTCAGCGGTACGAGCGAAATCCGAATTGACGTGGTGTCACGCAACGATATCCATCCACCGATTACCTGTGATGGTCAGATATCCATTACGGCGCTGCCCGGCGATTCGGTCAAGATTCGCAAGAAGTCTCGAGAGCTGACCTTGCTGCATCCCCCAGGTTATAGCTTTTATGCCAGTTGTCGGGACAAGCTTCGTTGGTCAGATGCCCTCGTTAAATAGTCTGCCCCTGCCCATCAAGAGAGCGCCTGCGACCTTTCTTCTCATTGTCGTGACCAGCGTGTGCTTTCTGTTGTTCTATCCGGCGCAGTGGGTTGGCATGCTGGAGCTGTTTAATTTTGTGCCTTTCCGCTCTGCTGGTGGCTATGTTGCATTCGGCGACATGAATGATGAGTGGTGGCGACTCGTCACCCCAACCTTCATCCACTTCGGCTGGCTCCATGTGGTATTCAATTGTTTATGGCTGTGGGAGTTTGGGCAGCGCATCGAACACCGGCTCGGGGCGATCAACGTGTTGGGTCTGTATGGCGTAACGGCGATGGTCAGTAACTACTGTCAGTATCTGTGGGAAGGCCCCTCAATTTTCGGTGGAATGTCTGGCGTGGTCTATGCGTTTCTGGGCTTCATTATGATGTTGAGCTGGCGACGACCCGGTTGGATTGTGCCGCCGCCCATGGCGGTATTTGGCTTTATGCTGATCTGGCTGCTCGTTGGCATGGTCGGCAGCATGGACTTTATTGGCGCAGGTGCGATAGCTAACGGAGCACATGCGGGCGGCCTGCTCATTGGCCTGTTGTTGGGTATCGTCGTGAGCGAATTGCCCCTTGCCGTCAGCGGGCGTTGATATGGCAACCGACTATCTGCAATCGATTCAGCAAATGGACAGAGCGGTCTACGACCGGTTACTTGAGTCGCTGGCAACTGGCCGATGGCCCGACGGCCGACCAGTGACGGAGCCACAGCGCCAGCACGCCATGCAGGCCGTCATTACTTGGGGCGCAATGCATTTGCCGCCCGAGGAGCGGGTTGGTTTTATTGATAAAGGATCCAAAGCGGGTGACGACTGTGATCTGCCCGCCCCCCTTAAGTGGCAAGGTTTAGAGGGAGACTCCGATCATGAGTGATTGGCGGGGAGACCTGCGCAAGATGCGGGTGGAGCTGACAGATACAGTCAGGTATACGCTGTTCCCGGATCAAGCATCGCTGTGCCTGAACGACTGTTTGGGCCAGCGCTTATCGCTATCCTTTACCGGGGTGATTCGTTGCGTCGAATGCGAGAGGACGACCAAGAAGAGCTTTAATCAGGGCTACTGCTACCCTTGTTTTCGCAAACTGGCGGCCTGTGACAGCTGCATTATGAGTCCAGAGAAATGCCATTTGGCCGAGGGAACCTGCCGTGAACCCGTTTGGGCTGAGGCCCATTGCCAAGTGCCGCATGTCGTTTATTTATCAAACACTTCCAGCGTCAAGGTCGGCATCACCCGCTCGACCCAGATTCCCACACGCTGGATTGATCAGGGTGCGACTCAGGCCAAGCCGATCGCACGGGTCCAGACGCGTTACCATTCGGGTCTGCTGGAGGTGCTTTTTGCCAGAGAGGTAGGAGACAGAACGGCTTGGCAGACGATGCTGAAAGGTAACGGTGAGCCCCAGGATCTTGAGAGCGTGCGACAGCGTATTGTTTCTCAGTGCGCTAACGGTATTGCCGATCTTAAGTTGCAGCACGGTGCCGCTGCTTTTGAGTTGATAGAGGACGCGCCGGAGACACTCATCAATTACCCGGTGCTCAGTTGGCCGGAAAAAGTGAAAGCGCATAATTTTGACAAGGCACCGCTGGTTGAAGGGACTCTGATGGGAATTAAAGGCCAATATCTGATGCTCGATACAGGGGTGCTTAACATTAGAAAATTCGGCGGATATGAAGTGGAAATAAAGGTGGCAGCGTAATGGGTTTGCGAGAAGGGATACCGGCGACGATCCTCCGGGCTGACTATCGACCGCCCGACTTTGGGGTCAGTCACGTCGAGCTCGAAGTCAGTATTTTTGATGGGCGCACCGAGGTTGTGGCGGCGCTCACTATCGAGCGTAAAAGCGCTGAGGATGTGCCGCTCCGGTTAGATGGAGAGCAGCTTGAGCTACAGTGGGTTGAAATCGACGGGCAGCGCTTGTCGGATTCGCAGTATGAACTGATGGCAAACCAGCTTGTGATACCCGGGTTGCCCGATCACTGCATTTTGCGGACCTGCGTTGAGATCTGCCCTGAAGAAAACACATCGCTGGAGGGTTTTTACCGCTCGCAAAGTGCCTACTGTACGCAATGCGAAGCAGAGGGTTTTCGTAAGATCACTTTCTATCCCGATCGCCCCGATGTGCTCGCCATTTACACGGTTACCCTCGAGGCAGATCAAAACGCCTGTCCGGTGCTACTGAGTAACGGCAACTTGATCTCCGAGGAGGTGTTAGCCGGAGGGAGACATCGCGCCACCTGGCACGACCCGTTTCCCAAGCCCGCACATCTCTTTGCCATGGTGGCGGGGGACCTTAAACCCGTATCCGATGTATTCACGACCTGTTCCGGAAAGACGGTTGATTTGCGAATTTGGGTTGAAGAAAAAGACGTCGATTACTGCGATTACGCAATGCAGTCTCTGAAGAATGCCATGCGTTGGGATGAGGAGGTCTACGGCCTTGAGTATGACCTCGACCTCTACAATATTGTGGCGGTTGACGATTTCAACATGGGGGCCATGGAAAACAAGAGTCTCAATGTCTTCAATACGTCATGTGTGCTGGCCCATCCGGACATCACGACGGATGCGGGCTTTCAGCGGGTAGAGGGTGTTGTTGCCCATGAGTATTTTCACAACTACTCGGGCAATCGCGTTACCTGCCGCGACTGGTTTCAGTTAACCCTCAAAGAGGGCTTTACCGTTTTTCGCGACTCTGAGTTTTCCGCGGACCTGAATTCTCGCGGCGTGAAGCGAGTCGAGGACGTCATATTTCTCCGCACGCACCAATTTGCCGAGGATGCGGGGCCCATGGCTCACCCGGTGCGTCCCGATGCGTTTGTCGACATCTCCAATTTTTACACGCTGACGGTGTACGAGAAGGGTGCGGAAGTGGTGCGCATGCTGCATACCCTGCTGGGGCACGAGCAGTTTATTGCAGGGGCGCGTTTGTACTTTCAGCGATTTGACGGACAGGCGGTAACCTGCGATGACTTTGTCGACTGTATGGCTGAGATCTCGGGCCGAGATCTGACCCAGTTTCGCCGTTGGTACGAGCAGGCGGGGACGCCAGAGGTTATTGCCAGCGGTCGGTTTGACGCCGAGGCGAAGCAATACCATTTGACACTCAAGCAACAAAACCGACCCACGCCAGGGCAGACTGAAAAGCCGCCGCTGGCGATACCCGTGGCGACCGGACTACTTGTTGACGGCGAGCCTATAGCACTGGACAACGGTACGACGCGCATATTGGAGCTCACCGATCCCGAGCAGACATTCACCTTTGACTGCGTCACCGCACCCCCCGTGCCGTCGCTGTTGCGCGGATTTTCTGCGCCCGTTCGATTGACCATCGATCACTCCGAAGCTGACTTGCTGACCCTAATGAGCGCGGATGACGATGCATTTGTTGCCTGGGATGCGGCACAAACCCTTCTTGCTCAAGCGATTGAAACCCTCGACCTGACGCAACCCGCCGCTCATCTCGACAGCGCGCTACTGGAAGCCGTGACGCGTGTGCTGGCAGGTCCAATGGATGCCGCGATGAAGGCGCTGACACTCTGTCTGCCTTCGGAGGAATATCTGGCAGACAGAGCGGCACAGCGCGGCCTAGTTGATATGACAGATATCCATTTGCGCAGGCAAGCCGCGAAGCGCCTGCTGGGTCGCTCTCTGGAGGCGCAGTGGCGGCAATTGTCCTCCTCGGCGATCGCGGCGAGCCCTTACCGCGCCAGCGCTTCCGATATAGGTCTGCGATCGTTGCGGCATTTGGCGCTCGACTACCTGCTGGCGGCGCAAGCTGAGGATCTGGAGATCGCGGAGCACCTGCTGCACAGTGCCGACAATCTCACTGACCGTTTAGCGGCACTGCGATGGATCGCGCAGTACGCGGAGGCGGCGCGGCGCGAGCAGGCACTAACGACTTTTTACGATCGTTGGCAACGGGAGTCACTGATCGTGAATCAGTGGTTTACCGTGCAGGCGACGCGGCCTGATACCTCCTGCGTGGAGAGTGTTCGTGAGCTGCTGCAGCACGGTGCCTTTGATTGGCGCAACCCCAACAAACTGCGCGCGCTGGTGGGGGCATTTTCAGGCGCCAACCCGGTCGCGTTTCACCGCGCTGACGGCGCGGGTTATCAGCTGCTGGGGGATGTGATCGCCCGTATTCAGGCGTCTAACCCGCAAATCGCGGCGCGGATGTTGGCACCCCTGACGCGCTGGCGTCGCTACGCCGTTGGTCAGGAGCTCATGAGAGCCGAACTCGAGCGTATTGCCGCGATAGACCCGTTACCCAAGGATGTCTTTGAAGTGGTCAGCCGGTCTTTAGCGGCACCCGACTGACGGCGGTACATCTGATCTGGCCAAGTGCCAGCGATTCAGCCTGTCGGATACAGCGCCAGTGACGCGTTTTTGCGCGACGATTTGGCCCTGAGGGCTGGCTCCTCTCGTAATGCTGAGATCAATGCCTCTGAGACGGTGCTCCCGGCGGCTTCGCTGTAGAGGGCTCGATCGAGGTCTCTCAGGAGATCTCTCAGTTGCTCGCTGCTCACCGATGCGAGTTCGGAGAGTGAGGAAAACGTTTTTCCGTGATGTCCCGCACCCCATTGCAATACCGCTTGCCTGAGCGCAGCCGGATCCTGTTGCTCCAGCGCTTGCCGGATGCGCACCAAAGCTTGTCTGATACTGGGCTCACTGACCTTTGCCGCGGGCTCAATCGCCGCCGATCCGGCATTAGCGCGCGCCCTGAGGAACAACCACAATAGCAGTCCGGCAGCCAGCCAACCGGAACCCGCCACACCCCAGAGCCAAAAGGGGACCAACACGTCTTCGCTGGTATTGGATGAGAGTGTCACGGCCTCGAGGGCGCTGGCTGCCGTGGCGGCAGAGCGCACGCTGACCTGACGGGCGGGCAGGGTCGCGTAGCTAAGGGTATCGGTTTCGGTATTCCACCACGGCACGCGGATTTCAGGGAGCGTCCATTCTCCACTGGCTCTCGCTACAAGTGCTTCGCTTTGTTCGCGTCGTCCCTGCAGGCCACGTACCAGCTCTGTTTGATCGATGGCTTCCTGGTCGGGATAAAATTTGAGCTCCGGAATGTCTGACGCACCCTGAAGACTACTCAACGGAGGGAGCTGGCTGCCCTGCAATCCGTCAGCAACTACCGTCAAGGTTCGGGTAGTGGAATCTCCCACGGACAACCCGTCGGGCTCGACTGACCAATTTTCTTCCAGCGTCAGACTTCTCGCGGGAAGCCATACCGCTCCGGGGAAGCCGTCTGGTACTGATTTAACCTCGACCTCTATGGGCTCTGACGCCATTCGCAAGCGTCGACCTAGCCGCGCTCCCAGTAAGGATCTGCCGGGTTGGACCTCTCGCGCCGTAAAGCCGATGGCGGGCACTTTGATTGCGCCACTTTTCTGCGGATAAACGGCGAAACGGAGCTCCGTCACCAGCCATGTGCGATTGCCCAGACGTCGCTGAAATGATCTGCGTTCTAACGGTTCGACCACGGCATCAGGAATATCAAAGGCAGAAATTTCACCGCCGTCGAGGTTGATGGCTTGCTGCAATGTAACCGTGAGCATCAGTTCGGCCTGCACGTATACGGCGGGCTGGTCTACGCTCGCCTCGAACAGCACCAGCGCGTCACCGGGGGAGATGACGGGTTCCGGATTGACTCTGATTGACAAGGGCGTCGTGCTGCGGCCGCCGGAGCTGAGAGAGGGAATGCCGAGCGTCCCCTCGCGCAGTGGGGCAAGCTCCATTTCCAGCGTGCGAGTGATCTGATTTTGACCGTTGATATACCGCGCATTGGTTGCGCTGGAGCGAGAGAGTATCTCCCAATCCCGGTTGAGCGGGGTTAGATCGATTTCCGCCGGTTGCTCCCCCGCATCGCCAGTCAAGGTCAATCTCAGCGTCTCTCCGAGGGCGATTTCCCTCCGGTCAACCGACGCAAAGAGATCCGCCATCGCGGGTAGCGACAGGGACAGCAGTAAAAAAAGCCCGTAGCGCAGTGATAGAAGCACCGACCGATTTTTACCAGCGAATCGATTCATCGGGCTCCTCGCCTTCTCTCAGACGTTGCATCGTTTGATAGCGAAATTTTCGCCGTAACAGCCCGCCGGGATCATCGGGCACTCGGCGGAGCCACTGCTCCAGCGCCTGTTGTTCCTCCAGGGCCTCGTCGAACTTTGCCATTTGCTCTTCGGTCGCGGCATCAAGCGCCTCTTGATCCCGCTCAGGTGCGTCCGCAAGTGCTGAGTCCTGCTCGCGCTGTTCGTCGGGCGATTGTTGTTGCTCCTCGTTACCGGACTCGTTTTCGGTATCGTCCCCGGGCTCTTGCTCTGAGCCCTCAGATTCAGACGGCTCTGACTGTTCCTGTTGGTCATTTTCGGATTCGCTGTCATCTTGAGAGGCGCTATCGTCCTGATTTTGCTCGTCACCTTGTTGATCCTGCGATTCCTGCTCTTGTTGATCTAATAGTGACTGAATAAAGTCTCGGTTGGCGATCGCGTCCTCAGCATCTGGAAACTCAGCCAGACTTTTTTCGTAAGCGCTTAAAGCGCCTCGCAAATCTCCCTGCAACGCAAGGGCATTACCCAAGTTGTAGAGGCTGTTTGCATTTTGTTCTCCGGCAAAGCTCCGAGCGGCCTGGTCATAGGTGCCCGCCTCGTAGGCTGCAACACCCCGCCAAGCCGGATCGCGAAAGGTTGCGGCGGCATCCGCTGCCTGGCCATTGGCCAATTTCTGTGCCCCTTGTTGATCCGGGGTCAGCCAGAGATCCTGCCACTCCGCTGCTTCTGGCGGTTGAGCGTGAAACATCACGAGTAGGGCGATACTGGCAATCGCTCCTCTGCGAAAGGCGGGTAGCAGAAGGAGGGCCACCAGCGCGGCCAACCAGTAACCCTGATCCTGCCAGGCATCGGTTTGACGATCGAGGTCGAGCTCGCCCTCAGTGACCAATAAATCGCGCTGGGTCAGCGCCTCAATGTCTGCTTCATCCAGTGTGATCTCCTCGTAGACCGCATTCACTTCAGCGGCAATAGCACTGATTGCGGCGCGATCCAGCGCCGGGATCACAATTTCACCCGCATCGTCCTTAAGAAAGCCGCCGTTTGGCAGGGGGATCGGTGCGCCAGAGGGAGTGCCAATGGCCAAAATGGAGAGTGTGGCTCCGCTATTCTCCAGCGCTGCTTTCACTGCGTCGGCATCGAAGCCCGGGAGGCCATCAGTCATCAGTAAGATCTGGCCGCCCTGTGCGCCTGCTGTTATCAGTAGCTCTGCGGCCATTTCTATCGCGCTACCGGCATTGGCGCCGGGAAGCGGCATCATCGCAGGTGACAGTGCCGGCATCAGATTTGCAATGGTTCGGGTGTCGTCTGTGAGGGGTGTGACCACGTGCGCGTCGCCGGCGAACACCACCAGGCCAGTCACGCCCTCTCTTCGCGCATCAAGCAGGTCCAATACTTTTTGTCTTGCCCGTTGTACGCGGCTGGGTTGAACGTCAGCTGCCAACATTGATGCACTCATGTCGAGCACGATCACCAGCGCGTCCGCGCGCTTAATCACGGGCAGTTCAACTCGCTGCAAGCTGGGTCCTGCGGCGGCCAGAATTGCAAGACTGAGTAGAAGCAGGGGAATCCATACGCCGGAGCGTCTCGCAGCAGCGGTTTGATCAGGTAGCAGGTAAGGCAGTAGGTCTGCATCGATCACCCGGCTCCAGTCGCCTTGGTGCGCGCGCCGGTACCACAGCGCCAGCGCGACTACCGGGCAGATAGCGAATAACCACAGCAACTCAGGGCGGAGGAGATGAAAGCCGTCAACCATAGTGAGGCCTTACCTTAAACACGTTGAGCCAGCGGCTGCGTATCACTGCAAGGAGTGTGGCGAGCGTGAGAGCCGCTAACAGCGGTATCCAGCTCAGCGCGCGTTTTGGTCGAAAGGTGCTGGCTTCTTGCTCTACCGGTTCGAGCTCATCGAGGAGTGCATAAACCGCCTCGAGCTCGGCAGGGGAGGTCGCGCGAAAATAGCGACCGCCCGTTGATTCTGCGACCGCGTTGAGCATGGCTTCATCGACTTCGGCGCGGCCGTTACCCGATCGACCCAGATTTCTGCTAATGCCAATGGTGTAAATTTTGACATCCAGTTGTGCAGCGAGCGCAGCTGCCTCCATGGGATCCACCGTGCTCGCGGTATCTTGCCCGTCGGTCAGTAAAATGAAAATTCTCGACGCTGCCGGTCGCTCGCGCAGTCGCTTAATGGCCAGCCCCAGTGCGTCACCAATAGCGGTATCTTCGCCGGCGAAGCCGAGCTGAGCTTCCTCTATAAACTGGGTGACGGTGGCTAAATCGAAGGTGAGAGGTGCTTGTAGGTAGGCTCGTGTGCCGAATAGGATCAGGCCGACGCGATCCCCCTTTCGGCGCTGGGTGAAGTCGGCGGCGATGGCCTTTACCGCGGTAATACGGGATACCAGTCGACTGCCTATCTGCATGTCCTCGATTTGCATACTGCCAGACAGATCGAGACCTAACATCAGGTCTCGGCCGGTATTGGGTAGCTCAATTGGTTCGCCAATCCATTGTGGACGTGCCGTGGCCGCGATCAGCATCATCCATGCAAGCCATAAAAGCCACCAGTAACCGCGACTCGCTTGGGCGCCTCGTCCGGAGCCTGACAAATTTTTCCATCTCGCGGCGAAAGGCGCGCGTACCGCGGAGGACTGGAGTGATTCTCCGCGGCTGAAAAAATGGATCAGCAACGGCAGTGGCGCGCACAGAAACACCCAAGGCCAGACCCACTCAAGCATGGATGACCTCGTGGCGTTTGAGCCAGCACTCTGCGGCACCAAAAAGTTTTTCACTGATCGATGGCGTGTCGATTCGGTAGGGCGCCTCAAGGTCGCGTAGTTCGTCGATAGCCACTTTAGGACAGGTGAGGCAGAGAACTTCCAGCCATGACTGGCCGTGCAGGGCCGCCACCGGTTGGTTCGGATAGGCACGCAGCGCAGCCGCTTTGAGCAATCGGTTTAGTGCATCTACATTTTCCTGGTTGTCGCGCAGAAGCTGCAGTTCGCTCAGTGCTACACGCCGATAATGGCGGGCGGTGTGACGTCGCCAGTACCAGCGTAAGGCAAGTGCGATGGCAATGAGAGCAATCCCCAGTAGCGCCCACCAGCCGGGCGCCAGTGGCCACCAGCCGATCTCAGGGGGCACTCTCAGCGGCGCCAGCTGCGCAAGCATCATCTCTGGATTCATCGAGCTGGGAACACCGTAAGGAGACGTTTCAGAGGATTGTCATCGGTTCGCACTGCCAGTAGGGGAATACGCAATTCCCTGAGACGACGCGATATCAGAGCCTGATGGGACTGATAATCGGCAGCGTAGGATTCCCTGATGCCAGCAATGCCCGTATCGAGTTGCGAGTGATTGTCGCCGTCTGTCACGGCGTAGTAGCCGGCCCGTGGCAGCTCTGCCTCCAGCGCGTCTGTCACTGAGATGGCGACAATTTGGGTCTTACGCGTGAGGCGCCTGAGGGGCGCCAAGTTGTTTGCATCCAACAGGTCGTGAAAATCGCTGATGATAAAAAGCCGAGTGCCGGGACGCGCAATGCGCTCTAGTTGCTCTACAAGGTTTGCGATCGATGGGTGTGGGGCGAGATTGTCCGATCGAGGCGTTCCCTCGCGAACCAGATCACGAATGACGTTGAGCACGGCATGCTGACTCCGCCTCGGGCGCGTATCCGATATGTCGCCGGCACCGAGCACCGCTCCTCCCACACGCTCTCCGGCCTGAAGACCGGACCAGAGCGCGAGGCATCCAATATGGGCCGCCATGACGGATTTGAAGCAGCGCTGGGAACCGAATTTCATGGCTGGGCGTTGATCGATAGCGACCAGAATCGGTTGTTCTCGATCCTCATGGAAGAGCTTGGTATGGGGAGTGCCCGAGCGGGCTGTGACTCGCCAGTCGATAGCGCGCACGTCGTCACCGGCTGCGTAGGCTCTCACCTCATCAAATTCCACGCCGCGCCCCCGTTGACGCGCCCGCCGCATACCCGCGAGGTTGGCGAGCGCCCGGGTGTTTCCCGTGACGTCAATAAAACGGGCTATGAACCGGGTGGCAATTAACGCCTCAGCGCGCACGGTAGCCCCGCGGGCACTGCTCGCCGCGAGTTTGGGGTGTGCTTCAGGCAACGGGGATACGCTCGATAAGCCTTTCGATGATCTGGTCACTCGAAATACCCGCCGCTTCAGCTTCAAACGACACAATCAGGCGATGACGCAGGCAATCGTGCGCGACCGCCTGAACGTCGTCCGGACTCACGTAATCGCGGCCGGCAATCCACGCATTGGCGCGAGCACATCGATCAAGCGCGATGGTGGCCCTGGGGCTCGCACCAAATTCCAGCCATTCCGCGAGTTCGCTGTCATATCGGCCAGCCTCACGGGTCCCCACGATGAGTTGTACGATGTACTCCTCTACCGCGGCCGCCATGTGAATACTCAAGACTGCCTGCCGCGCGGCAAAAATATCTGCCTGAGAGACGGTCGCGGCGGGCCGGACGCGTTCCCCGCTTGCCTCATTGCGCGCTAGCCTGAGGATCTGTTGTTCTGCGTCTGCGTCGGGATAGGACACGCGGACATGCATCAGAAATCGGTCCAATTGCGCCTCGGGCAATGGATAGGTGCCCTCTTGCTCAATCGGATTCTGGGTTGCCATGACTAAAAATAATCTAGGTAATTCATAGGTTTGGCTGCCAATACTCACTTGTCGCTCAGCCATGGCCTCGAGTAGCGCGGACTGCACCTTCGCCGGTGCTCGATTGATCTCGTCAGCCAATACCAGATTATTGAAGATGGGCCCTTGTTGGAATTCGAAGGCCCCGGTCTGGGGTCTGAAAATATCTGTTCCCGTAATGTCCCCGGGCAGGAGGTCGGGCGTGAACTGAATTCGATGAAAGCTGCCCTCGATGCCCTCAGCCATTTCCTTGATGGCGCGGGTCTTGGCAAGACCCGGGGCGCCTTCTACGAGCAGATGGCCATCTGCCAGCAACGATAGCATCAGTTTGTGGATCAGGTCTTGCTGGCCAACGATCTGTTGGCCCAGCCAGGTTTCCAATTGCGCGAGGAGTTGATAGTTCACAGATTTGGCCTTTTATACCGATGTCTCAGAAATGGCGTCATTTCTGACCATTACAAGGCCTAAACGTTCGCAGATTTCCCCGCTAGGGCATCATTTTTTTAGGCTGAGGTTCAGAAACCCGACAATTTATAGCATGTCAGGGCCTCTGTGAGGCCTTCTCGCCAGTCATTTCTGCCTTCGCGCCAACCCTCCAGCCATCGAATGCGGGCAATACCGGTTAAAAAGGGGCAATTTTCTTTGGATCGGCCGGCCAATCCCAGCTGATAGCCTTTTTCGAATGCGCGTTGAATTCGGTTTCGCTTGGGTCTCTTCATATAGTCAGTTCCCTGTCGCCTCTAAGGTTGGCAGATGCCCGGCATCAAGTGAGCGCGGGGGCATCGCTAATCTGCTACCCGGCGGTAGCATGGGGAAAACGAGCTGAACAGCCTGCGCGCCCTTGGGTCGCACGGTTAGCGATGCAGGCACCGGAGTTCGCTCTCTGATCGCGCCTGAGTATGGTCAGCTGACAGCCGGGAAATGGCTCCAAGGTCCAACCGTAACCCGAGGTTCATGCCATGTCGAAAAACAAATTCTTCTCAAAGCTACGGTTGCACAGACGCGATAGATATAAGCCAACGAGTTTGCGGCCTGGGGCGCGGCTCGCAGCCCCTATTTTTTTATCTTGGGCAGTGATCCGCGGTGTCTGGCGCGGCGTATTTTCTTGCGACCGGGTGATCGACTCCCCGGTCGAGCCATCTTCCCCCAGGTGGCGATTAGTTGCCCCGGCCCTTGGCCGGGGTTTTTTTTGAGGGTTAAAAGATGTCTAACAGGACGGTGATGTTGGCCTTGGGTTATGCCGGCTTGCTCCCATTTTTCGGCTTCTGTCTGGGCGCATGGTGGCTCACAGACTGGCCGGCAGCCCTGTCGCGACAGGGTTTTATCATCTATTCCCTCGGCATCCTGAGCTTTCTGGGCGGCACCTTATGGGGGCGAGTTCAGAGCCTCGAAAACCCCAATATAACGCGGCTTTTGGTCAGCAATGGCATCGTCTTGTTCGCCGTGTTTTCCGTCCTCACGGCGCAGGCGTGGCTTGCAGCGCTGGCATTGATGGCCGGTTATTTGGCGCTTTTATGGTACGAGCGCGGGTCAGAGGCGCTGCCAGACTGGTACGCAGCCATGCGGCTCCGCCTCACCGCGGGAGTGGTTTTGGCGCACCTGCTGTTTTTTACCCTGCAGTCTTATCAGTCCGCCCTGTGAGCGAGAAAATCTGCAGGTGAGTCTGCGTCCCTGAGCTGCGAGGCGTCGATCACAACCGCGCGGGCCGCCAGTGCTGCGAGCAGTTCACCGAGTTGCCTGCCGCCCTGATCAATGTAGCGGCAACAATCCGCCAGCGTTTCCTTTGCGAGGCGCATGCAGGGCGAATGACGACCGTGCGGATCGGTGAGCACGACAGCGCGATCCTTCCCAGTCCAGGTTTCAGTCAGTGTGGCAATGAGCTGTTGGCTGTTGTTCATGAGATCGGTGGGCAGAATCATCACGCTCTCGGTTTCAGTGGCCGATAGCAAGGCGCTGATGCCAGCGCAGGGTCCGCGATTCGGTGTGGTCTCACAGAGCACGCGATCACCGTAATGGCTGTAAAAGCGGGCGTTGTCCCTGCAGCAAATCAGAATCTCCCGCGCGTTGGCGGGGCGCGGATCGCAGGCGTTGGCTAGGAGTGATCGGCCACGAAAAGCAATCAGACCTTTGTCTCGGCCACCCCATCGCTGACCGAGACCACCCGCCAAAATACCCAAGCTGAAGTCTCGCGCCGCATTCAAAGTCGTCTGCCTCTATGGGATGATGGTGACTTACCTGTTTGACTATATCCCATGCCGTCTACGCCGCGCATTTTGGCGCTCGATACTGCCACCCAAGCCTGTTCGCTGGCGCTCTCAGCCAATGGGGACCTCCGTCGCCGCCACGAGATGCTGGCAAGGGCGCACAACCGGCATATTTTGCATATGTTGTCAGATGTACTGCAGGAAGAAACCTTGGCTGATTCGGTTGATGTCATTGCCTGTGGTGTCGGTCCCGGGTCATTTACCGGATTGAGGGTCGCGGTGAGCGTGGCTCAGGGGTTGGCCTGGTCTCAGCAGCTCCCCGTACACGCGTTTTGTTCTCTGAGGGCTCAAGTGTATGCCGCCGCCGAGCAGAATTTGCTCGCCGAAGGTAACGTTGTCCTGTCGACCATCGACGCGCAGATAGGCCAACTGTATGGTTTGTGGGGCGTCTGGGGTGGCAACGAAATCGTGGTGAATGCCCCGCCTTTTATTTGTGTGCCCGAGAAGATACCAGAGCCTGATGGAGGCGAAACGCCGGTGATTCTCGGTTCTGGCGCCGAATACCGGGAGCAATTTTCGAGCCCACGTCTGCTGAACGCAGCGATGTATGGTGATATCACGCCCGACGCGGCGGTTATGGCGACCCGACTCGCAAGTGGGATAACGGCGCTCGATTTACAGCCCGCCCACCGACTGACTCCGCAGTATGTGCAGCGCGATATCGGCTGGAAAAAATTGTCAGAGCAGGGCGGTCATGACTGATTGGTGGCAAACAATCCTACTGGCTATTGTGCAGGGCGTGACCGAATTTCTGCCCGTGTCCTCCTCCGCCCACCTGATCCTGCCGTCGCAGTTGTTCGGGTGGCCTGACCAAGGCCTGATGTTCGACGTGGGTGTCCACGCCGGCACTCTATTGGCGGTGCTGTACTATTTTCGCAGTACCGTAATACATCTGTGTTTGAGCGTGATGCCGGGCGAGGACGTTGATCGCTCGGAACTGTGGTCGCTCTGCGTGGCGACAGTGCCCGTGGTGGTCGCCGGAGTGTTGTTGAAAGGAGTTATCGCCACCGATGCTCGAGGGATTCTGGTGATTGCCGTAACGACGCTCCTCTTCGGGTTTTTGCTTGGTTGGGCGGACCGTGTGTCGCGCTACAGAGACAACGGCTGTATTACGATTAGCATGCGCGATGCCCTGTTAATCGGTTTGGCCCAAATTTTCGCATTGATACCGGGCACCTCTCGATCTGGGGTCACGATAACGGCAGCGCTGTTCTTGGGTTACCCGGCCCAGACAGCAACGCGATTCTCCTTTTTAATGAGTATCCCCGTTATTTTGGGCGCGTCTTTAGTGATGTTGCTGTCGGCTCCAGAAGAGCATCTTTTATCGACGACCGGTAAGATATTACCGTCACTGATTGCCTCCGCGATATTTGCGTACGGCACGATAGCGCTGTTTATGAGGCTGGTTGAGCGGGTCGGTTTGATGCCTTTCGTGATCTACCGCTTGATTTTGGGCACGTTATTACTGGTTTGGGCACTTCAGTAGACCTTGGGAAAGAGGACCCCGCAAATGGCGGAAACAACAGAGCTACTCACATTTCTCGGTGAGGCGGTAACGCCGTTCCACGCCGTTGAGGCCATGACCCGGCGGCTTAAGATGGCGGGCTTTGAAGAAGTTGAGCAGTTTGATGCAGTACCGATGGCGCCGGGACAGGGCTATTTCACCGTGCGCCAGGGCAGCTCTTTGATTGCGATGCGAGCAGGAGACGCTGAACTCGGCGCGGGCTTGCGGCTCGTAGGAACTCACACGGATAGTCCCAATTTGTCGGTCAAACCTAATCCGGTAAAAGGCCGTGACGGCTGCGTGCAATTGGGTGTCGATGTGTACGGAGGCGCTTTGCTCAACCCATGGTTTGACCGCGATCTGGGAGTCGCTGGTCGGGTCGCGTTGCTGTCAACCGATGGTGAGCTTGAATCTGTTCTTTTTGATAGCAAACGTCCTGTGGCGGTTGTCCCGAGTCTCGCCATTCACCTCGACAGGGAAGCGAATACGCAACGTAGCGTGAACGCACACAAAGACGTGGTGCCGTTAGCGATGTTAGGTGAGGCGCAGCAATTTGATTTCAGGCAATGGCTGGCTGAGGCCTTGGCAAAGGATGATCCGCGTTGGCAAGGTGCGCGCGTGATGGATTACGAGTTATCCCTCTATGACACCCAACGGCCTGGATCGGTAGGTATTGGAGAGGACTTTATCACTTCAGCGCGGCTCGATAACTTGCTGAGTTGTTATGCCGGCGTGACAGCGTTGATCAATGCCGATGACAGTCACTGGTCGGTATTGGTCGCGACCGATCATGAGGAAGTGGGCAGTGCCTCTACCGTGGGTGCGCAAGGCCCCATGTTGATGGACGCACTGACGGCAATCGCCCCCAACGCTTCGGCGAATCAAAAATTGCGCGCACGATCTTGGATGCTTTCCGTGGATAACGCGCACGCAGTCCATCCCAATTACGCGGATCGCCACGATGAGCAGCACAATCCTAAGTTGGGGGCGGGCCCTGTGATCAAAATCAACCGCAATCAGCGCTACGCCACCAATAGTGAGGGCGCCGCCCGACTGCGCTTGATAGCAGAGCGCGCCGGCGTGAACGTGCAGTCTTTCGTTATGCGCTCCGACTTGGCCTGTGGCAGCACGATTGGGCCGATTACGGCGACCGAGACCGGTATTGCGACCACCGATATCGGGGTGCCTACCTTGGCGATGCATTCAGTGCGGGAGCTCGCCTGCGCCGCGGACGTGCCGCAAATCGTCTCGTTACTCGAGGCGTTTTATCGCCGGTTGGCCTAGGGCTACGAGAGGTTATGACTATGAGCAACGTCCGAGTTTTGACTGGCATCACGACGACGGGTACACCGCATCTGGGAAACTATGTGGGCGCGATTCGTCCTGCTATCGAGGCTTCGCGAGATCCTGATACCGAGGCCTATTTGTTTTTGGCTGATTTTCATGCCCTGATAAAGAATCAGGACCCGGATCAGGTGGCGCAGTCGAGCCGGGAGATCGCCGCCACGTGGTTGGCACTCGGCCTCGATCCAGAGCACACTTTTTTTTACCGACAATCGGATATTCCCGAAATTGCAGAGCTTAGCTGGATACTGAGTTGCTCCGCCGCCAAGGGTCTGATGAATCGAGCGCACGCCTACAAGGCGGCGGTGCAGGCGAATGAACTGGCCGGGGAAGACCCGGACTTTGGCGTGACGATGGGCTTGTTTTCTTATCCCATACTGATGGCCGCGGATATCCTCATATTCAACGCACACAAAGTGCCGGTCGGTCGAGATCAGATCCAGCACGTCGAAATGGCGCGTGATATCGCGCAACGATTCAATCATCACTACGGCACTATTTTTACGCTCCCCGAAGCGGTAACCGATGACAACGTGGCCGTGTTGCAGGGCTTGGACGGCCGGAAGATGAGCAAAAGCTACGGCAATACCATCCCGCTTTTTGGCACGCCGAAACAACTTCAGAAATCGATCAACAAAATCAAAACCAATCTTTTAGAGCCGGGCGATCCCAAAGATACTGACGATTCCACCGTGTTCCAGATCTGGTGCGCGTTTGCGGAGGAAGCTGAGCGTGAACGAATGCGCGCTGCATTCGCAGAGGGCATTGCCTGGGGAGAAGCGAAAAAGCAGTTGTTTGAGCGCGTGAATGATGAGCTGGCGCCGGCGCGATCATCCTATGAGCGCCTGATGGCGACGCCGTCAGAGGTCGAGGAGATATTGCAGTTGGGGGCAGCGAAACTGAGACCAAAGAGCCAGGCACTGATAGCGCAGGTACGACAGGCGATAGGGCTCAGGGCTTATTGCTGAGCGGAGCAAAGCACCTTGCTGGCCGGGGCAGGCAACGCGGTAACACGCTGTGCGCGCCGCCTCAATGCACTCTGACCCTTTACAGCGCGAAAGTGATACCTACCACGGCACTTCTGGGCTCCCCTACAAAATATCGATAGTTGCCAAATCCGTAGTCCGCCCTTTCGGCATAACCCTCGTCGAGCAGATTAGTCGCAACCAGCGTGAGAGTGGTTGTTGGGGACAGTGCCCAGCGCGCCCTGAGATTCAACAGCTCGTGTCCACGATATTCATTCTCATTGTTGGGGTCCACCCAGTATTTTGCGACCCATAACCACTCAGCTTCCGCGCTGACTGGAATTCCTCTAGCCGATAAGTCTGCACGCAGCTGCACGGATCCGAAATGTTTTGGCGCGGTGTCGATATCGTTACCTTCGATGCTCCCCCGAGAACCCAAGAGTTGGATGTCACTGTCGTAGCGATGCCGGGCATAACTGGCATTGCCGGCGATGGACCATATTTGTGACAGCTGCCATTGCACACTCCCCTCAATACCGCGATGAGTCGTTTGCGCGCCTGATACGTTATAACGATCGCGATCCTGAAAAATCACGTCCCGCTTGGTCATCCAGTAGCCGGCTAAGTCATAACTGAAACCATTGGAACGACTCCGCAGGCCCAGCTCTATGCTGTTGCCGGTCTCGGCATCGATCTCTGCCACCGTTTGTCCAGATTGCAGCCGATAGAGTTCATTGGCTTGCGGGACCCTGAATCCTCTGGCCAACCTGCCGTACACGGTGGTCTCGTCAGTGTGATAGCTGAGGGCGACATTACCCGTCCAATCAGCAAAGCTGTCCTTGCTGCTGGTGGGACGATAAAAACGACAGGCCGATGCTGTCGGTGCACATGCGGCACCGTCTTCTGCCCGGTTGGTGTAGTCGTAGCGGGTTTCCTCGAGTCGGAGGCCAGCATCCATACTCCACTGCGGATGTAGCGACCAGTTGAGGTGTACAAATGTCGCGGCGGTTCGTGCATCAACGTCGTAATCGTAATGGATGCCATCGGGTTGGTTGGGACTGAAGAAGGCGCTTTGCGTTTCGATTAATTTGCCCGTCGTCTGGTCGTAGTCCACTCCCAGCAGCCAGCGCAAGTCATTACGGGTCAGCTTGGCGGACGTCTGAATCCCCACACTGTGATGACGATTTTCTTCGGTCGGCTGCCATGGCAAATAATGTTGTAAGAAGGTCATGGCGTTGCTGCGCCAGTATGGTCGGATCGTAACTTCCGTATCATCGTTCCAGCTGCGGCTAAAGCCAAGATGGCCACGGGCAGACCAGGCGTCCCTGTAGGCTTCCGGATTGGGGTTCTCTTTACTGGCCGCCTTGTCCTTATAAGCCTCAAACCCTTGAATATAACCGGCGGTTTCCTGATCGAGTTCGCTGGCTTCCAGCGCGCCGTCGATCAACCATTCGTTCCATTCGCTGTCGAGCCGCATGGTCGCCTTGTGCTGTGTATAGCCCGAGTCGGCTTGATAGCCGCCGTAGCGGCTGGTCTGTGCAGACACCGCAACCGTTTGTGTCGCACCACTCGCGGAGAGCCGGTAGTAATCGCGTGATCCTGCCTCGACACTCACTTGATTGGGTGTGGATGCGACGGGGCGAGTGATGACGTTGATGATGCCGTGTAGCGCGTTTGAGCCAAATACCACCGCAGCGGGGCCCTTCAGCACCTCGACCGCGCCGGCTTGTAACAGATTGGCATCAAACAGCTGATTCACGTTGCAGAACCCCGGTGCACGCAGGCTGATGCCGTCCTGCGCCGTAATAAACGCGCCGCAGCTACCCGCACCCGTTAATACGGGGGATCTCAGTGAGATCAGGGACTCTTGACCGTTGCCGCGGCTGACCCAGGCCCCCGACACCCGGTTAAACAGCTGATTACTATGTTGCGCGGCTACTAGCGCGATGGCCTCCTCATCCAGCGCAACCCACGCGCTGGGTAGTTGATCCCCAACTTGGTCTGTTCTCGAGGCGGTAACAATCACGGTCTCCAGTGTGCTGGGGGGGGGCGGTTTCCTCCGCGAGTACCACCGTGGATGTGGCGGCCAAAAAGAATGGCAAACCCCACATCAGAGAACACGATTTGTGGCCCTTTAGGTGAGCAGTCATGAATTGGGTCCTTGAGTGATAGAACGGTGACACAGACCGTGACAACCGGAGACATTTTGAGCAAAACTGATGGCCATGCCAAGTTCGCAGGAAATGATGTCGTGAGTGGAGAGGTGCTCGCTGTTAACGATAACTTGCCGATTCGTACCGGCGAGCCGGTGCACTCGGGCAAAGTACGCTCGGTTTACTGGTTAACGCGGGAGGACAGCGCGCGCTTAATTGCTGAGCGCGGCTATGCCGTGGAGGCTAGCGCAAAGTTAGCGGTCATGGTCATTAGCGATCGTATTTCTGCGTTTGACTGTATTTGGCACGGGGAGGGAGGTCTCGCAGGTGTGCCGGGCAAGGGCGCCGCACTCAACGCGATCTCTAAATTCTGGTTTGATGAATTCCAGCGTCACGGTCTGGCTCGCAGTCATATTCTTGAGGTTCCCCATCCGCTTGTTTGGATTGTTCAGCGGGCTCAGCCTGTGATGGTCGAGGCTATTGCACGCCGCTATATCACCGGTTCAATGTGGCGGGCATATGAGCGGGGCGAGCGGATGTTCTGCGGTATTGAATTGCCTGATCACCTTGAGCGGGATCAGGCCTTGGATGAGACCTTGGTGACACCCTCGACCAAAGGTGTGTTGACGGGGTTGGCGGGTATTCCGGAGACAGACGACACCAATGTGTCGAAGGCGCAACTAGAACAGCATTGGCAGGCATTTGGCTTCCGCTGCCCGCAAGATATTGATCGGTATGAATCATTACTGAAGGCGGGCGTGGACCTGATCGCTGGTCACCTTGCGCCGCTAGATCTGATGTTGGTTGATACCAAATTCGAATTTGGTTACGCGCGCGATGCCGAGGGTTGCGACGCGTTGATCTACATGGACGAGGTGGGTACGCCAGACTCCTCACGTATTTGGGATGCTGCGGCTTATCGAAATGGGCAGGTGGTAGAGCACAGTAAGGAGGCCTTTCGCCAATCGTTGCTGAGCCACGTCCCTGACCGAGACTTGCTGTTGGACTATCGGCGATTTGATGAGCGCAAAAAATTCGCAGGCTCGCACGCATTGCCGGCTCATTTTCTCTATTCCCTCTCAGAAACCTATCTCTCGGTCGCAGAGCGAATTACCGGCCAAACCCTCGCAGCGCCAGAGCGACCCGTGGAGAGTATGATGCAGGTGCTGAGCGAGGAATTCGGCCTCGTCGACGCGGCGTGATAACAGCTAACAACCGGTTAAGTGCCGTAAAGGAGTGCGCATGTCTCTATTTACCCTAAGTGATACGTTGTCGGTATCGGCGCAAATAACCGTGCAGGATGTTTCCAGACTGCGCGAGCAGGGCTTCACGGTGATTGTATGCAATCGTCCGGACGGAGAGGCGCCTGATCAGCCAACAATGGATGACATTGAGGCGGCCTGTGTTGCGGCGGGAATGCTCTTTATCCGCTACCCGGTCAACGCGATGGATTTTCCGGGGCCCGACCTGCCGGGCTTGGGGGCTTTATTTGACGACCCTGCGCAACGCGTGTTGGCGTATTGTCGGACGGGAACCCGTTGCGCCAATTTGTGGATTGCCTCGCGAGACGAAGCAGGCCTGGCTGACGCGGTCGCGGTATCCAGAGGCATCGGATTTGATCTCAGTATGGCGCTGCGGTGAGGCGCGTTGGGTTGGATCGGGGCGAACCAGCGCCTAGCGAGGGATGCCCCTCTTAATCTGAAGCCTGTTGCCGCGGTTCCGCCGAGTACCTCGCTATTACCCAATGAGGCGAAGGCTGCCTATTGCAGGTTGGACAGCAGAGTTGCCAGCGCGACTGACTCGGGCTCGCTGGTCTCCGTCGACGCTAGCGTTGCGCAGTCGGGTAGTGCGGAGGTGGCCGACAGGTGCTCCGGGTGGTGCGCCTCTGCAATGGTTGCATAAG
>JAYPXQ010000020.1:26046-30106 GCA_038135595.1 Halieaceae bacterium | reverse complement strand
CTTATGCTCAGCTTTGCATTGCGACAGATCCTCACCCTCATGCTTTTGACTGGCGCCTCATTTGTCCAAGCTCAAGATCTTGGATGTTCAAGCGCGGTCTCGTTGAATGGAGGCAAGATTGAGGTCGAGGCCGACGCATCAGGTGATGATACTGAAAATATCCAATGCGCCCTCAACGCGGCCTCGGCCGGTGGCTACCGTGAGGTTTCCCTGACCTCTGCGAATTACAACATTGGTGCCATCGCCGTCACGGGATTTGTGGGTGATCTCACTGGTCGCAGTAAAACCAATACCACCGTGACAATTCAGGATTCCTCACTCTCCTGCGACGGTGCCATCGGTGTCGCGCTCGAGTTTCGCCTAGGTACCGCTTCGGTGCGGAATATGACCCTCTCCGTGGATTCCCCTTGCGGAGACGGCGGTTCGGCCAGTGTTATTGCGTACTACTCAAATCCTGACCAATGTAGCAAGCGTGCTACCTTCGGCAACGTGGACAGAGTTGTTATCACCGGCGCGGGCACATCAGGGTTGGACGCCGTGACGGGTGTGTTAATGGAGGCTGCTCCCGGATGCGACGCGGATAACGAGCGGATTACGGGCACCCTCAAGGTTAACCGTTCCGACATGGTCAATCTGGATTTTGGCGTAATCAGCTCGGTTGCGGCCGGCGGTCAGGTCGACATCAATTACAACACTTTTGAGGGGGTGGGGTTGCCGCTTACGGTACTTGATGCATCGCAGAGCACAACTGTACTCAGCAATACTTTTAGCTTTAACGATGTGCCCGGATACCCCGCTGGCTCAGGGCTCGGTACCACCGCTGTGTTTATCGCGAGCACGCAGGATTCACCTAACAGCAACAGCACAACCCTGAAAAACAATCAATTCAACGATGGTGGCGCTTCAACGTCGGGGTACGGAATCTTGGTGGGGCAATATGAGAAGAGTATCAACCACACAATGTTGGTCAGCGGCAACACGTTCACTGGCAACTCAGCCAGCACTGAGGGCTCGGGATTAGCGGCCATCGATACTAAAGATGGTTTGGTGTCAGGTAATCGCTTCTCGGGCATAGCTGGCACGTGGGTAGACCTTCGCAGCGGATCTTCTACAGACGGCTTCGCAGGTGGCAGCGTGACGGGCTGGGCGATAGTGGCCAACATTTTCTCTGCCTCACAAGCGACGACTGATGTGCTTTTGGGTACGCGAACCTCTGGCATCGTCGTGGGAAAAAATCAGAACCTGCCCATCGTCGATGATCAAACCGGCAATAACGACGTGCTTGAAAGTAGCTCTGGTAGCTGGACATCGACTTTGGGGAGCGCTCGAAGCTCAGTCGATACCAGTGCCCGGACTCGCTTCGACCAGCAGCTACAGACACTGATAGCCATGCGAAAGCGCCGATAGCAGGTGCTTCGACTGCGCGCACACGGCGCCAAAATGTCTAGCAAAAGGGCCCTCCGGGCCCTCCGCGCAAAAGTACACTCTTACGCTCGCCGATGTCGACCTTCAGGTAGCCGGGAGAAGCTTTGGTTGACTTCTCCCTGCCCTTATCAGTTAACGGCGCTACATCGCACGAAATCAGCTTTGCTTGGGACTTGCTTTCCCCCAGCGTCGGCCCACTAATCCCATTAGCAGCATCAGTACCGCCAGCCCCCACGCGTTCAAAGTGGGGATAGCATTCGGGCGTGAGTCTGCAGCATCGGCCGCCACTACTTTTTCTGCGCCGGATTGACTGCCTCTCGCAATAGCAACATCACCGCTCGAGGCAGATCCACCCAACGTGAGAACCGTCTCCAGCAAACTGAGGAAAGTAGACTCAGCTTGACTATTGAAAGGTAATGTTCCCACCGTAATCTTCCCGGCTGCGCGCGACTCACTTTGCCGAGGTGGCGTTACGTCTGAATACACTCCCGCAATACTGCAATTGTAAGATTGATCAGTGGGTAATCCCCTTACCTCAACCGGCGAACTCGTTCCTCTTCCAGAAAACAAATATTGCGTCTGAGCAATACCCCAACTATTCAGGGTCCCATCATCTCCAGCAAATCGATCTTCAATATGTAGAGACCAAGTGCCAGAAAGTGTCTCGCCAGCTAATTCCGAAAACGGCGTTTCTGCGCGAAGGCTGGTTGGGAATACGCCTATCACGTCATCAGCACTGTCATCGGTGTCAGGATCCCTCAGGGTAATCCTCTTTCCACTGGGCGTCTCAAGTTCTATCAGTAAGTCGCTCCGCCAAGTGTGTGTAATATCCACTTCAACTTCGAATTCATCAGGTGACACTTCACCTTCTGCCGATAAGCTGATCTGTGAGGTTACTGCTTTTGAATCATCAATTGTGAGGGCGGGCGCTGTCGATCCTGCAACGGTTCTGGGGGCAGTTACCGCTTCACCTGTAAGGCTCCAGCTGTTCAGAACTCCATCATCACCCTCATATCCATCGCTGACCTCCAATCGCCATTCTCCAGAGGGTAATTCTCCTGCCATAGCGGAAACCAAGTATGTCTCCTTGACATCCTGAGACTGGTCTGAGCCATCAAAATCTTTGAGCGTAGCAACGGTACCCGACGGGGAAATCAATTTGATAATCACATCACCGCGGTAGGTGTGAGATATATCTACCGACACGCTCACGCCTGTGGGCGAGATCAGGCCGTCTCCACTCAGCGAAACCGATGAGGTGATTGATTGCGTATGATCAAAACCCTGCGCACTAGTTGCAGAACCTGATACTGGCGAAATTGCAGGTTCACCAACACAAACTGCATCGTAATAGTTGACGCCGTTGGCTGCGCCAGGAGAGAAATCCAAGCTGATGACCGTATCGCTCTTAACAGAGCCCGTTACATTCTCAGGTGCGGGGACCTCTGGAGTTGCTGCGGCGCTGCTGTTGAGCGCAAAGTCGGCAGCTGATATGTCAAAGAAAATGTTATCACGCCCTCTGACCATCAGCCGAGCCTCATCGGTATTGATGCCAGAGGGGAATTCAACTCGCGCATAGCCATCGTTGGCCACCGTGGCAAAGGGTGTTGCTTGAAAAGTCACCCCACCGTCAATGGATAAATAAAGTTCAACCTCTGTGGCCAAAATGGGCGAAACATCTGTCTCGCCGACATTCCATCGGACAGTGCCCACGCTTCCAAGAGAGCCCCCTAAATCAGGCTCTGCCAATGAAAATGATTTGCCAACTAGCGGTGCCGCAACCACGGTAATCGCCGTATCGTCTGAGTTTCTTCCACCCAGGCCATCGCGAGCCGTCAGGGTAAAATTCATATCGCGTGCCTTGCTTGGCGATTTTTCAGCGTCTGTAAAGTCTCCCGAGACCAAGGTAGATAACCTCGGTAAATACCGTTGGCCGCTTTCAACAGGTGCATAGACCCGAAAAAGTGGAATGGAGCCATTATCCGGTGCAGATAAGGCAGCAGCGGGACCCAAATCCCGCTGCTCCCATGAATAGCTCAGAACATTCCCGTCAGAATCCGCCCCTGATCCCGCCAAAACCAGCGCAGTCTTAGCAGGCACTATGTACTCGGCACCCGCTTCGACTTCAGGGTGGCTATTGCCGGTATCACTTGTCACACCGCATGTCGCGCCAAAACCCTCGACGTAATCGGCCGCTTGCTCATAGCTGATCGAATGAAACATCGGATCTGCATTGTTATTCTGCAAATGAGGTTGAGGCACATTGTCCCCTGGGCAGATTCCTGAATAACTCATGATGGTGGTGCCAGAGCCCGGCTCAAAAGCCGTACTGGCGACGCGCTGCTCCACGCAATCAGCGTAACTTGAGTTGAAAGTGTGCGACATACTGAATTGATGCCCAATCTCATGGGCAACGTAGTCAACCGCAAAAGCGTCGCCGCTGACCCCACCAGATACTCCTCTGGCCTTGTAATCGTCATTGCAAGGGCCCGTGCTGGCCAAGCCTCCGGGGGACGTACTAAAGGTGTGGCCAATGTCGTAGTTTTCTGAACCAATTATTTCATCGATAACCTTCTGAGATTCGTCAATCAGCACCTTGGTATCGGCATTACCTTCAAAATCATCGGTATCAGGA